>CAJTNJ010000009.1 GCA_910577565.1 uncultured Oscillospiraceae bacterium
TTTTAAATTTGTCATGAATATTTTTGTGTATGCTTATAAGAAATTTGGAGAGTTTAAGCTTTGTTTTCCTCTTCTTAAAAATTCTGCCTCTAGCATCTATTATTGACTTTCTTCCCTATCTTTAATTTGGGCACTCCCTGAAAAACTTATACTTGACAAAAAATAAAATATATTGTATCATAATTATCGCTATTTATATAATGGTTGTTTTTTGGCGATATAGCTCAGGTGGCTAGAGCATGCGGTTCATACCCGCAGTGTCACTGGTTCAAATCCAGTTATCGCTACCAAAGGCCCGTTGGTCAAGTGGTTAAGACACCGCCCTTTCACGGCGGTAACGCGAGTTCAATTCTCGCACGGGTCACCAAATAATAAAATGATTAACTAAAATCTATATCGAGACTCTGAGTAAATATTGAAGAATTTAGATAATTTACAACCATAGCTACTAATTAATAATAAAATAAAGGTGAGCAATCAAAATCGCTAATAATAATCTTATATCCCGAGGCTTTAATATAAACCTGACTTTGGGATTTAATTGATTTTATAAAAATAATGTTAACATATGCTAATTTAAAATATTATTTTCATTTTTACATATTTATTGATTTACTTACTTGTTTTTAATTTAGTCAATCTTAAGATTTATCTATTTGCAACGAAATTTCAATCAAATTTACTTTTATTCCCAGCAAAAAGCTAAGACGACCTAAAATTTTTAAGCTTTTTAGAAAATATCTTATAAAAATTTGCAAATTTGAGGAAATATAACGTCAGAAGATTTTACTGTGTTTTACCTCTGCTAGGCGTTAGACTCATATTTTTTGGAGCTAGCATTAGTTGTAATGCATTATTGAGAGGTTTACTGCTTTTGTCCTGAATTTTTATTATATTACATAACCTTGCTAATTTAAAAATAATATAAAGAGCGAAAAAGCGTTGCAGCGTTTCCAAAGTGCTGCAATATTTTTGTATATATTAAAATTTATATCTAGAGATAAAAGCTTATCTTTCATTACACTATATTTTTAACAAATCATATAACATCCACCGTTAATTTCCACAATTCATAAGATATGCGCTATCTAAACAATTTTTTATATAAATCATTTTTTTCAAGTACATAAATAAGGAAAATGCCAAAAGTATAACAAACTGCCAATTCGCTTAACCCACATACTGCCATGTTAAACAATATATTGCCGCCAAAAAATGTGCTTAATTCCCATCCAACAACAATAGCATTTATAATAACAGCAGGCAGTGGACCAAATATATATTTTATCGATCTTATATTTATTTTACCAATATAGTAAGTAATAACGGCAGAAACAACTGTTGCCAATGTACCATATATTAGATCCCAAGGCAACGTTTGACCCATAAACATTCCAATAAGATTAGAAATAAAACATCCTACGCCAAGACCGGGTATAGCTAAAGGCGTAAACAAGGGAATAATTGTTAACATCTCACTTAACCTAAATTGTATAACATTAAAAGATATTGGCGCGAAAAAAATTGTTAATGCCGAATATAAAGCGGCAATAATCGAAATTACAGCGAGGTTGTAAACTCTTTTGTTTCTCATTATCTTTTCCCTTTCGTGTTTTAATTTAAAATTTATATTATCTAAAACTTAAAAACTTATCAAAATAAATTTATACAAATAGTTTAAAATGTGCTAAAATTTACTGCGATTTTAAATATTTCAGTATAAATTCTTTTATCATTGCAGGGTTGCCTTTTCCTTTAGTAGCTTTCATGCATTGTCCGACTAAATATCCAAGTGCATTTGTCTTGCCGTTTTTGTAGTCGTTAATTGACTTCTCGTTTTCTTTAAGCATCTGTTTGACTATGCTATTTAATTCATCTTCATTTGATATTTGCTCAAGACCAAGATCTAAAACTATCTGTTTAACGGATTTTGAACTTTTAGAGGCTATTTCGTTAAAAACTTTTTTGCCAGCAGAATTTGAAATTTTACCGCTTTGTATATATAATATAAGTTCGCTTAGTTGCTTTGGAGAGATTATTTCATCATATCTTTTTCCAGTTTTATTAACATATTGCGTTATGGTAATTAATATCCAATTTGCCACCATTTTTGCATCGACAGAATCATCAATATCTATAGTATCATCAAACAGTGTCGCCCTTTGAAGATTGCTTGCAAGCAGCTCCGAATCGGTTTGCGATATATTATGATCTTTTATATATCTCATAGCTTTGTAGTTAGGCATCTCCGGTATTTGATCCTTTAACTTTTTTATCTTTTCTTTGCTTACTACAATGGTTTTTAAGTCAGGTTCCGGAAAATAGCGATAATCTTGGGCGTCTTCTTTTAACCTCATCGAAATGGTTTTTCCTGCTTCATCGTCCCATCTTCTTGTTTGCTGGATAATTTTTCCGCCTGACTCTAAAATTTCAATTTGTCTTTTATATTCATATTCAATCGCCTTTACGGCACCACTGAATGTGTTTACGTTTTTCATCTCACATCTGGTGCCAAACTCCTTTTGACCTCTTTTCCTTACTGATACATTGACATCGCACCTAATGGAACCTTCTTGCATTTTAGCATCCGATATTCCCAAATATATAAGATATGACTTTATGGTTTTTAAATAGACATGCGCTTGTTTGCTTGTCCTTATATCAGGTTCGGACACTATTTCTATTAACGGCACACCACAGCGGTTAAAGTCTATCAGCGTTCCATCAAATCTATCGGTCTTAATTAATTTGCCGGCATCCTCTTCAATATGTATACGTGTAATGCCTATACGTTTTATACTACCATCATCAACCAAAACATCAATAAACCCATTTTCACAAATAGGTATATCTGATTGTGAAATTTGATAGGCTTTTGGCAAATCGGGATAAAAATAATTCTTGCGATCCTGCTTAGATGCATAGTTTATATTGCAGTTCATGGCATGCCCCATTTTAATTGCATATTCAACTACTTTTTCATTCAGCGTTGGCAGTGTCCCAGGCATACCGGTACAAATGGGACAGCACACTGAATTTACTTCAAGCCCAAATTCGTTTTTACACGAGCAGTATATTTTAGATTCGGTAGACAGTTCGGCATGAACTTCAAGTCCTACAACCAATTCATAATCATTTGACATTTTTGCTTCCTCCAATCAATCTATGCTTGGTAGGTCTAAACAACCAACAAGCGATTCGCAACATTTTGCAATTGTTAACAACTTTTGCTCTTCGAAGTAGTTTCCAATTAATTGCATGCCAATAGGTAAATTGCTATCATCTTTTCCGCAAGGCAAACTTACGGAAGGAATACCGGCAATATTGGAAGATACCGTGTTAACATCGTTAAAGTGCATTTTGATTGGATCTTCAATTTCTGCACCAATTGGAAATGCTGTAGTAGGTACCGTCGGTGTTAATATGATATCATATTTTTGAAATATATCATTAAATTCTGCTACTATTTTCTTTTGCAGCAGTTTGGCTCTTTTGTAGTAAGCATCATAATAACCGGAAGAAAGGACATAGGTCCCAAGCATTATTCTTGTTTTTACCTCATCTCCAAAACCTTCCGCTCTTGTGTTTTCATACATTTCGTTTAAAGTTTCATAGTTTTTAGTTCTATATCCATAATGAACACCGTCATACCTTGCTAGATTTGACGATGCCTCAGCGGAAGATATAATGTAATATGCACTAAGGGCATAAGGCGCACTGGGCAGTGACACTTCATCCAAAATCGCACCGTTATCTTTTAGTTTACTTAAAACATCCAAAACCGATTTTTTTATTTTATCATCTACAAAATCTCCGAAATATTCTTTTGGCAATGCTATTTTTAAGCCTTTCAAAACAGACAAGTCAACATCTCTAATTTTCCAGGAAAAAGACTTTGCTTTCTTGCTGGTAGCATCCATCTCATCATACCCGCTAATAGCTTGATATAAAAGAGCGGCATCATCAACAGATTTTGCAAGAGGTCCAATTTGATCTAAAGAAGAAGCAAATGCTATGAGGCCATATCTCGAAACAGAACCATATGTAGGTTTAAGACCAACCACGCCGCAATAAGCAGCTGGTTGTCTTATAGAACCGCCGGTGTCTGAACCAAGTGAAATAATTGCTTCTCCTGCAGCAACCGAAGCGGCACTTCCTCCTGAGCTTCCTCCCGGAACATATTTTATGTTGTGGGGGTTTTTGGTTTTTTTAAAATATGATGTCTCCGTAGAAGAACCCATTGCAAATTCATCCATATTTAACTTGCCGGTTATTATGACATTTGCATCTTTTAATTTTTTAATTACTGTTGCGTCATATGGTGGCACAAAGTTATATAACATTTTAGAGGAACAGGTGGTTAGTATCCCTTTTGTGCATATATTGTCCTTTATGCCAATTGGAATTCCGGCAAGCGGCGATAGGCTTTCACCGTCAGAAATTTTTTTGTCAACCAGCTCAGCAGTTTCCATTGCCGATTCTTTGCATATTGTCACATAGCATTCAATAGTGCTTTCAACTGAGCTTATGCGCGAAAAGACACTTTTTGTCAGTTGTACGGCTGAAATGTCTTTATTTTTAATGAGTTTGGATAACTTTGATGCTTGCATTTCATATAGATTCATTATATAAGCTCCTTTCTAATCAATCTCTTTTGGCACAACGACACAGCCCGCATGCAGGCATGGTGCATTTTTCAAAATTTCTTCTCTGGTGAATTGTTTGTCTTTTATAACGTCTTTTCTAAGTACCATAGGGTCGCTTGAATCCAAAAAATCATCGTTATTATTAAGTTTGGGCAAATCTTTAATGCTATTTATAATTTTTATTAAGTCATTTTTGGTTTTTTGTGCTATATCATCCTCAACTTTTATTTTGCAAAGTTTTGCTATTTTTTTAATATCAATATCCATTTTTGTCTCCTTAATAAATTAATTTTTATTTAAAATCGGCAATCATATCCAAAGCTTTTTTTTCATCAATAACTTCTATACCCAAAGATATTGCTTTGTCAAGCTTTGAACCAGCATCTTCCCCGACAATTAGGTAGTTAGTTTTGGAAGATACACTAGATGAAACTTTGCCACCATAGTTTTCAATAAGTTGCTTCATTTCATCCCTCTTTTTATTTTTTAGTTTTCCGGTAATGACAAAGGTAAGATTTAATAGACTATCTTTTTTATTTTCATTAACAGGCGATTTCATATTAAGACCAAGAGAACTTAGCTTATGAACTATTTCTTTGGTTTCATCCAAAGAGAAATAGTTTTCAATATTAGAGCTGAGTATATGGCCTATCCCTTCAATGGTTGACAGTTCCTCTTTTGTTGCATCCATCAGTTGAAATATATCGCTATAATTATTACAAATTAGCTTAGCTATGCTTTGCCCGACACCTCTGATTCCAAGGCCAAAAATTAAACGCCACAGTGGATTTGATTTTGATTTTTCTATTGCGCTAATTAAATTATTAGCAGATTTTTCAGCAAATCTGTCAAGATTTAAAATATCGTCTTTTTTCAAAGTGTATAAATCTGCTATGTTGCAAATTAGATTGGCATTTAAAAGAGCATTTATGTTTGCTTCGCCAAGACCTGCAATATCCATAGCATCTCTTGAGGCAAAGTGTATTAAATTGCGCCTTCTTGTAGCAGGACATGAAGGATTTTCACACCTTATTGCGGCTTCTCCTTCGTTTCTTACTACAACGCTGCCACAAACAGGGCAATTATTAGGTATTTTAAATATTTTGCTTTCTTTGTTGTGTTTTTTAGACCCAACAATTTCCGGAATTATCTCACCAGCTTTCCGTACAAGGATAGTATCAAAAAGCCGTATATCTTTTTCATTTATAAAATCTTGATTGTGCAGCGAGGCACGGCTAACGGTTGTGCCCGAGAGCTCAATTGGATCAAATATTGCTACCGGAGTTAAAGCGCCTGTTCGTCCGATATTGATTTGAATTTCTTTGAGGGTGGTTTCCTTTTCTTCGGGAGGATATTTAAACGCTATTGCCCACCTTGGGTTTTTGGCGTTAGATCCCAAAATTTCGCGATTGGAAAGAGAATTTACTTTTATTACGGCACCGTCTATATCAAATGGATAGGAAGATCTGCTTTTTGAGATTTGGTTTATTTCATCAATGCATTGATCAATGTTTTCAAAGACCCTTGATTCTTGTATCACATTAAAGCCAAGTTTTCTAAGCAGCTCTATCGATTCTGAGTGTGTATTTAAAGATATTCCTTCAATTTGTTGTATATTAAAGCAAACAGCTGAAAGTCCTCTTGAAGCAACAACAGATGCTTTTTTTTGTCTTAGCGTACCCGCCGCAGCATTTCTTGGGTTTTTAAATGGAATTTCTTCAAGATTTTCTTGCCTTGAAACAAGCTTTATAAATTGACTTATAGGCAAAAACACCTCGGCTCTTACTTCTATATACGGTATAGAACTATTTAACTTGCTTGGTATCGTAGATATCATGCGTATATTTTCGGTAACATCTTCGCCGACAAAGCCATCTCCTCTAGTTGATCCACGCACAAACTTACCGTTTTCATATTCCAAAGAAACCGAAAGCCCATCGACTTTAGGCTCGACGACATAAGACACATCAGCAATCTTTTCACGCACACGTTTATCGAACAAAAACAATTCATCGAAATCAAAAGCATCTTGCAAACTGCCCATTTGGACTTTATGTTCAACTTTTTCAAATGAGGATGATGCTTCACCGCCAACTCTAGAAGCGGGAGAGTTGGGAAACTTTAAATCGGGATGACTTTGCTCTAGTTCTGTCAATTTTTTAAGCAACATGTCATAATCATAATCACTAATTTTTGGCTTGTCCTTATTATAATAAAGATCATTATGATATTGAATCTCATCTATAAGATCTTTCATTTGTTTTCTAATCTGTTCTTTGGACATGTTAAATCTCCGAACCTCTCAATACATAAATGTATAATTATATTTATTTTAACACATTTTAAGCATAAATAAAACCCTAAGCAAGCGGATATTCTCCAAAAAATTTGCAGATTGCTTTAGTTTTTTATTATAACTATAATGAGTTCGGTTTTTTAAATTTTGTAATTGATATTTTATATTTTTCCGTTTTATTGCTTTTTATTTAACTTTTTCTTTGCTGGATACTATCAAATGCAATCTTAAAAATCTATTTCATAAAAATTAAATATAGCATGCTTGATTTAATAATATTTTGTGAGCAGCAGCAAGAAATTATTTATTAAACAAAAATTATTTTACAATAATAAGGAACCATTTATAATACTTATAAATAAACAACCACCTTTACAGGACAATTTAAATTTTTTATATTTATATTTATTTTAAATATGTCATGAAAAATCTAATTTAAAGTAAGTTTTTATTATTGATTTTCTCATTTGTGTTTAATTTGGACAATCACAAATAAAAAAAGATAAATTAAAAAATGAATAAAAAGCATGGCTTCATTACATACTACATATGAAGACAAAATTAAAGATGAATGTCATAATCAATGCGCCTGCCCGGCGCGCAGGAGGAAAATAATAATGAAAAAAGTAAAATATACAAAATCTAGATTTGCGGGCAAAGGCTTTTATATTGCCTTGGCACTTAGCCTGCTCGCCGTGGCCGTTGCAACAATAATTGCTATAAGCAGATCAGTAACCAAAATTGACACAAGACAAGAAATGTCTGCGCAGTCAATTAGCTCGGGCGCTGCACAGATAAACAATAATCAAAGTGATGTAATTAAATCTAAATCATCCGATAATTCTCAAAAACAATCATCATCCAAAGAAAAAGAATCATCAGCTGCAAGAGAAACAAATAACGAGGCTAAAAACAACGCAGCAAATAAATTTTTCATGCCTCTTAACGGAGACGTTATCAAAGAATTTTCAAATGGAGAGCTTGTAAAATATGATACAATGGGAGACTGGAGAACGCATGATGGCATAGATATATCAGCTAAACAATCCACACCGGTTAAATCTATAGGAGACGGTATAGTTTGTGATATAACAAACGACAACATGTGGGGTACGTGCATTGTTATAGACCACAAAAACCAAATGAAAAGTTACTATTGCGGTTTAAACGAAACGGTTCAAGTTAAGTTAGACTCGACAGTAAAAGCTGGGGAAGTAATAGGTTCTGTTGGAACATCAAATCAGCTAGAAAGCACTTTGCCGGATCACCTTCACTTTGGAATGAAAAAAGATGACGCTTGGGTTAACCCACTTGAATATATAAAATAGATAAACCAAAATCAAATGCACAAAAAGTAGTATGCACAAAAGCTATAATTAGGTCACAAATGGTATCTCAAAAACTTGACTATTTATAATCAAAAAACTTGCCTTACGTATGTTTTTCGAGCATATTCTTAAATGTCAAACTCAAACTTGACTTAATCCATTAATTCTCGACCTACCATATTATAAAACAGTCGCTTAATGCGCGGCTGTTTATTATTATATAACTATTTTATTATTAGCATATTTTTATTATTTTTATTGATCAACCACCGTCAAGCATTGTGCCATAATATTAAAAATTTTATTTACCACTTTTAAGTTGAAATAATAGGTAAATAGCTTCCAAAACGATTAATTTATTTTCTAATATAAAATATTATATATCAAAGTATAATAAAAAAGTGAAACTGTCTAACCTAAAAAGCAATAGATATTTCTATGTAAAATGCTTATTTTAATATTTTAATAAAATTAATTGTTCAAATTAAAAATATATAGAATTCCCTGTAAAATTTATGCCTGGCATTGTTATGTTGGATATATAAACAAACATTTCTCATTTTTTAGTTTATTTTAAGGCGATACCATATCATTATAGGGTTTGAGAACGAATTTTATATTCATATATAAAGATGAAGCCATCTAGTATCATTGAAAATTCATCAAAAGTTAACCTAATTAATCCAGCAAATAGTGCCTGCTTGCCAGATACAAATTCGCTAAAGCGAGCATCATATTAAGTTTTGCTCTTTGTTTCAATATCCTTCGGTATCGAAACAAGCTTTTAACAATAGCAAAAAATGCTCTACCTTAGCGTGTATTGA
Organism: uncultured Oscillospiraceae bacterium; assembly: GCA_910577565.1. Classification (GTDB taxonomy): domain Bacteria; phylum Bacillota; class Clostridia; order Oscillospirales; family Ruminococcaceae; genus RUG12519. Next base: position 9,095 of record CAJTNJ010000009.1, read on the forward strand.
TGAATTTTCATCCTCTTGTCGCCTCTCGTCGCTTGATCTGCGCGTGGGAGCTAGCAGAATTTTTCTTGCTTTGTGATAGGCTTTCGATTGATTTTATATATGTTTTTTCGCCTTGTTTATTGCGTTTTAATACTTATTTACGATTTTGTACTTCTATATATACACTGTGTCACCATATATACCCCTTTCCGATTTTGTAATCATTTTGCACCTATAGTTACATCGTGTATATTATTTACACTCGTTACTTTCACTTGGTGTACCTATCACATGTCATTATCTACTCCGACACGAGCTTTATATCCAAAATGCTATCTGTTGCATTTTGTACCAAATTAGCATCTGGGCCTCGTTTCTTTTTTTGGTTTTTGGTAGATGATTTTGCCACTATCAACATAGAATCTATGATCGTTTCCTTTTTCAAAATCAGTTCTTGTTCTTTTAACAGCCTTATTTATATTTTTATTTTACATCGATTAACCGCTATGTGCAATCTTTTTTGTGATTTTGCCTTAAAACACGCTTAAAAATATCACTATAAACATTTCTTCTTATTACTTAAAATATTATTTCTATAATCATAAATTGCATAGACAGCATTAAATATACATAAAATAACAAGAGCAAATTTTAAAGGAAGTTTTAGTTTTGAAAATAAGAACAGACATAGCAGCAGAATCAAACGTGTTAGTAAACAGTGTGCCAGACGGAGTTTACCAAAACATTGAGACGATAAATAATTTAAAAATCATTAGGATAAAAATTCAAACACAAGAGGGTTCAAATAAATTAGGAAGACCAATTGGAAATTATATAACCCTAGAAAGTCCACAACTTCTTATGCCGGAAAATATTGATTCTATACAGTCGGTTTTGGCAAAAGAACTTGATAAATTTATAGTAGACAAAAAATCTGTTTTAATTATAGGCCTTGGAAACAAAAACATTACACCTGATGCCATTGGCCCATCAACAGCAGAAAATATCATTGCAAGCAGGCATTTTAAAGGAGAACTGGAAAAAAGCCTAGGTCTTTTAAAACTGCGCTCTGTTTCAGTCATGGCTCCTGGTGTGCTTGGGCAAACAGGTATTGAAACCGCTGAAATTATAAAATCAATTTCAAATGAGATAAAACCAGACTTAGTTATTGCCATTGACGCATTGGCCGCCAGGTCTTTAGACAGGCTTGGAACCACAATACAATTGACCGACAGCGGCATATCTCCGGGATCTGGTGTTGAAAACAAAAGAGCAGAAATTTCCGAAAAAACACTAAATATCCCCGTAGTTGCTATAGGCATGCCAACTGTTGTTGATATGCAAACAATCGCCTTAGACATTTGCGCAAAAGGACTTTCTAAGTCTTCACAATCTATGATGGTGACCCCAAGAAATATCGACCAAATCATATCACGAAGCTCGTTGCTTTTATCTGGTGCTATAAATCAAGCTCTATTTCCTTCACTTTCTGCTGAAGAATTAAATGCACTTTGCTCTTAAAGCGTCATTGAAGCATTGGCTGCCAGATCTTTAGACAGCTTCTTGAACTACAATACAATTTGACCTGAGTAGCATATCTCCAACCTCTAGCGTTGAAAACAAAAAACAGAAATCTTCGAAAGAAGAAAGCTTTTTAAATAAAGCCATCTTATTTTAAAACATTATTAAGGTCATTTAAAAACATATATATTTGAAAAATAGTTTTAATAAACAAATTACATTATAAATATAAAAATTTGTTATTTTTACTTTATACATTATGCCTTTTATTGCACCATCTTCCATTTGTATAAACATAACAATCTTGTGTCATAAAACAAAACTCTGCCCGCATAGGATAATTTAAAGCGTTGTGGCGTTGTTGGGGAGGGTTTTAATTGAAAAAAAAATACTGGAAAAGAAAAATAATATCGTTAACTGTTATTCTATCACTAGTATCAGTCACAAGCAAAATACTTGCAGAAACCGTCCCAATGGTTGGGGCTTTTGCCGGAAAAGCAGCTATTGTTTCGGCTAGTTTAAGCCTACCCGAAGGCGGAAATTCAATATTATATCCGGAAATTGAAAATTCTAAAGGCGATGAAGAAACAGGACAACTTATAATTGATAAAAGTGATTATAAAAAAGATTTCACAACCAACCAATCAAACTCTAACCAAGATATAGATTCGCCACCAAAGGCAAATTTCTCGGAAGAGCAAATTTCACAGTTTCCCGAAAACAACGGGCCAATAATTCGCAAGCATTACCAAGCAGGTTTTGGGGAACAATATATAAATATAGGCGGCCTTGCATATGTTAGAAATATGACAAATCTCCCAAACCAGGTGGTGATTGATGCAAATAATTCTCCGCCCGCTTTCAATATTGACAAAAGCAAAGACCCACAAGTGCTTATCATGCACACCCACACAACCGAATCATATGAACTGATAGAAAAAGATTATTATGACAACAACTTTCCAACACGCTCAAAAGATACGAGCGTTAGCGTTGTCCGTGTTGGCGAAGAAATCACAAAAGGCCTTCAACAAGCCGGCATAAATGTAATACACAACACAACCATACATGACGACCCTGCCTACAATGGCGCATATAACAGATCAAGTCAAACCATTCAAGAAATTTTAAAAGAATATCCATCCATTAAAGTTGTTTTAGACATACACCGCGATGCAATTTCAACAGATGCCGGAGAAAGATATGCCCCAATCGCCGATATAAATGGCAAAAACGCATCTCAGATTATGATAATATCAGGTTGTGACGATGGAACAATGAACTTTCCAAACTACTCACAAAACCTATCTTTTGCATGTTTGCTCCAAAGACAAACTGAATCAGATTATCCTGGTCTTACAAGGCCAATCTCGTTTAAATATAAGCACTACAATCAAAGCCTTACACCAGGGTCGCTGCTTATCGAGTTTGGCGGCCATGCAAACAGCGTCGATGAGGCAATATATGCTGGGTGGTTGTTCGGCAAGTCGCTTGCTCGCGCACTTCAAACAATCCAAAATTAATAAAAACGGAGGAAATATATGGCACCGAATAAAAAAAGCTTTATTTTATGGTTAAAATCAATGATTGTGACTGTGTGCGTGTTTTTGTTTTTCACTGCAATGTTTATTGCTATGAACGAATCACGCAGGTCTATAGACGGCAAAACTGTCTTTGTTTCATCCAACAAAAATTCAGTCAACGTTGTCTTTGGAAACGATATATGGGTAATTGAACCCGATACTGCAACAATAGAAAAACTAATCAACTGGTTTTTCCACCACCCGTCTGCTGTCCCACCGCCATTTCAATTTATTGACCCTGCAAACGCGTTAGTTTCAGATTTTTTACCCGATGTTTAATAATATTAAAATTAAATTATAAAAAAACAGAATTTTTCACATGAATAAAACGCCATTTTAAATCAAAAAAATTTGTTATTTCAATCTACAAAAGCAATAGGACTGAAACATTGAATAAATTAATATAATCTAAACAACAAACATGAAAATTTCAATGTCTATAAAAATGTTTTGATTTTTGGAGATGCAATATATTTTAGCATATTATCTCGATTTTTTGGCAATAACATATATTTAAATCCATTCCGACAAGTTATAATCATGAAACATTAAACTTATAGTATATAAAAAGGTGGGGTTATGGTGTTCTTTAGGAAAAACAAATTGTTTATAATATTATCGCTTACTATAAGCGCATCAATAGTTGTGCTTTCATTTTCTGTTTTTGCTCAAATTGAAGATGCAAAACAACAGGAACTAAATTCAAATCGCATAAAATGGGTTGACTTTAATGTTCCCGTTTCGGCAATGGAAAAAGCCCTAAAAGCCGACATTGAAAACCATCAAAACCAATACCAAACAGATTTCATAACCCTTCTAAGCTTGCTTGGAGCTAAATATTGGGGAGAGTGGAAGCGCTATAAAGCAAGTGATATGGATGAATTCATTCAAAAACTGTCTTCGGGAGAAACAAAAGAAAATTTGGCAAAGAATTATGAAAAATATACATATTTTAATGAGGTTTACAAAGCGATATTCTCACAGATGATAGGTAGTTATACTATAGCAAAAGAGACAGATTTGCAAGGCAACCTCATAATAGAAGAAAAATATGGACTAAAAGCCTACTCACCGATTGCGTATGGATATAGCTTTAGTCACTGTGATGATTTTGGTAACTCGCGCAGTTTTGGTTATAGAAGAAACCATTTAGGCAACGATCTAATGACACGTGTTGGAACTCCAATAGTCGCTGTAGAAAGCGGTGTCGTAACAAAGTGTGGTTGGAATAAATACGGCGGCTGGAGGATAGGCATAAGAAGTTTTGATGGCCTTAGATATTACTACTACGCTCATTGCCGAAAAGGCCATTCATTTGTTGAAGGCATCAGCGAAGGAACAGTAGTATGCGCCGGCCAACCTATTGGATATGTCGGCATGACCGGCTACAGTGATACCGAAAATGTAAACGGCATGAAATTGCCACACCTTCACTTTGGAATGCAGCTAATATTTGACCCGTCACAAGAAGAAGGTGACAAGGAAATATGGATTGATGTTTACCAAATAGTTAAATTTTTAGAGCATCATAAGGCTGTTTTGACAAAAGACGAAGGAAGCAAAGACTACAAATCAAAATATACGTTCAATGATCCCGCATATGAAGAATATATAAGCCGTCAAAATTAAATTCATATTTTAAAATGTTATATGTAACCGTTTAAGCCTCTAACGGATGCTTCACTATGATAAACTTTAATTGTCTCTCCGTTATAGTCACATATAAGTGCACCGTCAGAAGAAATTGCTTTAGCAACCGCTATGATTTGTTCTGAATTTTTAATTATTTTTACTGTCCTGCCAAGCGTAAAACTTTTTGAGGTATAATCTTTAATGACTTTCTCTTTTAAATTCTCTGACTGAAAATATCCAAAAAATGTTTTTTCAAATGTTTCTACAAATACCTTTTTAACATAGTCTAAACTAAATAGTTTGTTGGTTTGAGTAAATAACGACCCCGCATAGTCAAGATTCAACCTCTCAAAATCACTGTTTGTGCAGCTAACATTGATTCCTGCTCCAAAAACTACATCTATATAATCACCTTGAATTATGCTTTCACACAACATGCCGGCTACCTTTTTTTCGCCTATCAATATATCGTTGATCCACTTTATTTTTGCATTCATTATGCCAAGCGCATTAAACATATTAACACCAACCATGGCAAATATGAGCGGCATCATCGGCAGGTGCTTTATCGAAACATCTTTAACCAATAAAGACGCTGCAATAGATTTTCCTTTGATTGTTTCCCAAACATGCCCTTTTGCCCCTTTTCCGGCAGTTTGCTCTGATGCAAAAACCACCGTCCCGCTAGGTAAATTTTGAATGCTTTCTTTTAAATAGTCATTTGTACTTGATATCGATTCAAGATTTATCAGCTTTTTCCCAAATAATTTAGTGTTAAAATTAACATCCATTGAAAATCACCTCAAGACTTTTAACTATAAAGCAAATTATATCCTTGCTGTTTAATTTTTATATTCGACAACATTAGTTATAACGCTATCACCTATTATATCAATTATACCATAACTGGGCACATGATCTCTTGGCCTTGATAAGCTTCCCGGATTCATTATATAAATATTGTTCTGATATTTTGTCAATTTTTCATGCGTATGGCCATATAATATAATGTCAGCATGACTTTTACACGCAACATTAACGTAATGGTCAAAACCGCCTTTTACACCATATTCATGACCGTGACTTGCAAATATGATGTGCGAACAAACATTCAAAATATGCTGACTTGGAAGCTTGGGATATTCAAAATCACAATTACCTCTTGTTATGATAAATGGCAAATCGGGGTATATGGATTTTATTAAAAAATATTCTTTTGCTCCATCCCCAAGATGTAAAAATAAATCGGCGCTTTTGTGTCTTAGAACCACACTGCGCAGACGTTTGACATCCCCGTGCGTATCGGATATAACTATAATCCTCATAGGGCTCCTCTTTTCAAGATAATTTTTAATTATTTTAAAAGACAAGATGTTAAAAACACGTGCAAATATATTCGTAATTAAAGGAGAATGCATTATGGCCAATAAGCCTTCCTACGACATTGACAAACTTTTAAAAATGGCGGCAAGCAAGACGCCAAAAGAATTGCTTGAATCTTTATCTCCCGAGCAATCGGCGCAAATTAAGTCAATCATGAAGGATAAATCTATGACAGAAAAAATCATGAAGTCTAAACAAGCTCAGGATCTATTAAACAAAATTAAAGGAAGTCAATAACGAAAAAATTATAATATGTAGATGGAGGTGATATATTATGGCTGACTTTTCCGAAATGCTTCAAAATATTTTGCAAACAGAGGAAGGCAAGCAAGGTTTTGCACAAGCTATGTCCATGCTGGGCGGGGACAGCGAGAAAAAAACTAAGGACAACGACGAATTTATTGATTCAAACAACAATAACACAGATGCTGATTCTTTTCCAATAGATCCAAGTATGCTTCTTAACATACAAAAGATCTTTTCCAAAATGCAAAAGCAAGACAAAAACACAGAGTTTATAAAAGCTCTAAAACCCCTTTTAAAACCAGAACGCCAGGCTAAAGCGGATGAAGCCATAAAAATGATGAAAATGTTTTCGATGATTCCGGTGCTGCAAAAAAGCGGTGTATTAAATCAGCTTTTTTCAGGATGATTCTTCCTATAAGACAGGTAGCTTTGAAGTATAATTGTTGCAGCAACCTCATCAATAACCTTTTTTCGATGTTTCCCTCTCGTATTAGTGCTGTTAAGATATTGATGCGCCTGCATGGTCGATTGCCTTTCATCCCACAAAACAATCGGTATGCAAAGAGCTTTTTTTAAAAGTTCCGCGAATTGCTCGCACTTTTTTGCTCTTTTGCCATAACTACCGTCCATGTTGCGTGGACAGCCGACAATGACCATTTCTGTGTTATGTTCTTTAATCGCAGCGGCTACTTGTTTTAATATTTGATTTTGGTCAGACTCAATTATTGTCCCAATCGGCGATGCCAAAAACTCAGTTTTGTCACAAACTGCAAGACCGGTTCTTTCATCACCAAGATCAATAGCCATAATTTTCATCAAATCACCTTCATCAATAATATTATATCTTCAAAAAGCCCTAATATCAGGGCTTTTTACTTTTTAAAGATAAATAACTCAAAAGACAAGCATTTTGTAATAAAATATCGTGAATATGAGGATTATAAGGCATCAACTGTTAACAAAAAACAAGAATTTATTTATATTGTGATTCTCAAAAGAACCCGAAAAAACTTGGAGTTATGATAAAGAGTTTTATAAACGATATAATGAAATTGATATGGTTTCTTAGACTTAAGCATTTTCCAAAGTTTTTACCCGTTATAATAAGCTTGATGTTGCATATTATTCTATCATATCTATTGATTATGATTTTAATGTTTTATTAACGCAAATATGCTCTACCTTATCATGTATTGACGGCTCCTCATGCTCCCGTCGCTTGTTATACACTTAGGATCTCGCAAAATTTTTATTGCTTTGAGTGCTCTACTATTGATTTTATATATGATTTTTTCATCTTTGCTCATTGCGTTTGACTGCATCTTTACGCTTTTTTACTCCTAAATATCCATTATCACCATATATAGCCCCTCTCGATCTTGTAAGTAACTGCGGCAACACAGTTACATCATGTATATTTGCGCTCGTTACTTCCACATGATGTACCGAATCCGTGTCCTTATCTACTCCGACATGCGGCTTTATAATCAAAGTGCCATCTGTTGCCTTTTTTCACCCAATGGACCGTATGGATCTCGTTTATCCTTTCGGCTTTTGTTTGATGACGGGGCTGCTGATAATCGTTGAATCTACAATTGTTCCTCTCTTCAGAATCAAGTTTTTTTTGTTTAGTAATTCGACTACCTGTGAAAACAGTTTTTTTTGTATGCCATTTTTCACTAGTATGTTGCGAAACCTTCCTATAGTGTCGCCATCTGGAACCTGGTTTGACGAGTCTACTCCGCAGAATTCCGAAAAGGCTCGACTGTCTATCACCTCTGTCATCACCCGCATGTCGGACAAATCGTAAAGGTTTTGCAAGATGTAAATACGAAGCATCAGTTCAAGGTCGTAAGGCTTGTTGCCGCGCTCTCCTTTATAATAGCACGGCTTAATTATCCCTATCCACTCGTCCCATGGTATTATTTGTTCCATCTGCTTTAAAAAGACTTTTTTACTTGTTTTCGTTTGTGCCAATTCATCATAGAAATATGATAGTGTCATTTGCTTATTCATATCTTTATTATACAATACTTTTTTTATTTTGACTACTGTGCGGTGTTGTCTTAATCTTATCTATTTAGCGCTACCAAACTTTTAGTTCACCTTTTATGTTTTAATTTGAAAAGTTTTTAATATAAAATTTTACCACTCATTCACTGAGCCTATTATCTCATTTATATCATCTATATTTTTTTCAAAAAGCCAATTTTTAATGCCATCAATGATATTAACAGGAGTGTAAGGGTCAGTAAATATTGCAGTGCCCACTTGGAAGGCAGAAGCTCCGGCCATCATCATCTCAATTGCATCTTCAAAAGACGCAATGCCACCCATGCCAACTATTGGAATGCGAACGGCTTTATAAACCTGGTAGACCATTCTAATCGCAATTGGAAAGACTGCAGGGCCGGAGAGACCACCCACATTATTTTTTAAAATTGGCCTTTTGTTATTTATGTCTATTCGCATTCCAAGCAGTGTGTTTATTAGCGAAATCACATCAGCACCTGCATCTTCCACCGCTTTTGCTATTTCGACGATCGAGGTTACATTTGGTGACAGTTTAACCATAAGCGGTTTTTTTGTGCTCTTTCTGACAGCAGATACAACCATCTGTGCGGACTTAGTTGATATGCCAAAAGCCGCCCCGCCTTGTTTTACATTCGGACAAGATATATTGAGTTCTATCATATACACATCTGTGTCATCCAGTTTTGATGCAACCTCGGCGTATTCATCTACAGTACTCCCCGCGATATTTGCTATAATCGTTGTATCCTTTTGCAAAAGCCATGGCAGCGCATGCTTGATGAAGAAATCAATCCCGGGGTTTTCAAGACCAACTGAGTTAAGCATTCCCATTGGCGTTTCAGCAATTCTTGGCACGGCATTGCCAAGTCTTGGTTCGTTTGTTGTGCCTTTTGTTGATATTCCGCCAAGAGTGCTTAAAGGGAAAAAATTCTCATATTCACGTCCATAACCAAAAGTTCCGGATGCAGTAATTAAAGGGTTTTTAAAAGATACTCCCGCTAAATTCACCGACATTTTTGGCATCATAATATCACCTCGTTAGACTTAAATACCGGTCCACCTTTGCATACACGGGCAGATAACTGCTTGTCACCGCTTTTAACAAAACACTGGCAGCCAAGACATGCACCAATGCCACATGCCATGCGATCTTCCAGCGATAATTCGCAAAATATGTTGAATTCATCGGCAATTTCTTTAATGCCCTTTAGCATTGGTTTGGGTCCACATGCCGCTATCCTATCAAACTTTTCGGTTTCAAGAATATCTCTAAGTGCATCTGTTACAAAACCTTTTCTCCCCATACTGCCATCATCGGTGCAAACAATTGTTTCGCCTAACTTTTCATAATCATCTTTTAATATTATGGCATCTTTTGTTTTAAATCCTATTATTGCCTTTACAAAATCGGCATGTTTTGAAAGCTCAACCATTGGCGGAGTGCCTATTCCGCCACCCACAACCAAAAGCTTTTGACCGGGCAACATTTTGGAAAATCCGTTTCCTAAAGGAGCAAGCATATCGACCATATCACCAACCAAAAGATTTGCCATTTTAGCTGTGCCTTTACCCCTAACATCAAACACAATGCGAATTGAATCGTTAAATATTTCGCATATTGAAATCGGCCTCCTTAGATTGAACCCCTCAACCAAGATGTCGACAAACTGACCGGGCTTTGCGGTTTTGGCTGTTTCTTTACACTGCAAAATCCAACTGTATGTGTTTCCTTTTAAAACATCTCTTTTTACAATCTTAGCTATTTCTTTGACCATAGTTTCTCCTATTTTTGGTTTTTCCACCAATGTTTAATAAATGCCATTTAAACTTAAAAACATGAAAAGTTAATCAATCTAACTTGTGTCACTATACTAAAAATCCCTCACCATGCAGAAGATTTTTTATTAAAATCTAAAGCGCTCAAACCATTTTTAATTTTTATGAAATTTAATATTTACACTTTCTAAAACACACCTGATTTATCAATTTACATATAACATTTGTATGTTTGCATGCATTTGGTGCCTAAATTTTAACTTGCGTGTGATTTCAAGCATGTCATATAGGCTTATATATAATGCTAAGTTAATAGAGTGGATTTATTTTCGTGGTGATATATATGACTTATTTGCCATATTCTATGACACTAGCAGCCTATTATAAACTAAGTATAACTACAATTTTTTATTTTTATAACCGTTAACCTGCTTATAGCCTGAAAGTATGCTATAGTCATATTCTTTTCTTTTAAGATAATCTTCCGTATCCAGCAAATTTGGATTTAGGCTTGTAATATCAACCATTTCAACATCACATATTGTTTGACCTATTGCCATGCTGTCAATGAGTGCATTTGCAGTGTCAATGGAGGTAAGACAGGGTATTGAAAGCTCGACTGTTTTGCGGCGAATTTTTACACTGTCTCTCGCGGGAAGCCTTCCTTTAGTAGAAGTAGAAATTACATAATCAACTTTGCCGCTTTCAATTAACTGTAATGTATTATTCTCGCCTTCATGAATCTTTTGGACCACATTGCATGGTATCATATTTTTGTTTAAAAGAGCTGCTGTTTTTGGGGTTGCATAAATTGTAAAACCAAGCGATTTAAACTTTTCTGCAAGATTTATCGCCTCAATTTTATCAGCATCTTTTACTGTTATCAATACCCCTTTTGAGCCCTGATTATTCATTTGGTATCCCGCAGCTATCAAACCTTTCAGCAATGCTTCCTCAAAACTTTTCGCAATGCCAAGGACCTCTCCTGTCGACTTCATTTCAGGACCCAAGTGAGTATCAACATCATGAAGCTTTTCGAAACTGAAAACAGGAACCTTAACTGCAACATAATCACCAGACGGATAGAGCCCCGTGCCATATCCCATATCTTTGAGCTTTTGACCAAACATAACCCTTGTTGCAAGCTCTACCATTGGTACGCCCGTAACTTTGCTTATATAAGGAACTGTTCTTGAAGAACGCGGGTTAACCTCAATCACATAAACTTCGTCGTTATAAACCACATACTGAATGTTTAAAAGCCCTCTTACGTCGAGCGATAACGCAAGCCTTTTTGTATAGTCTACAATAATATTTTTAATTCTATTTGATAGATTTTGCGATGGATAAACTGAAATGGAATCCCCTGAATGGACTCCCGCTCTTTCAATATGCTCCATTATGCCGGGGATGAGAAAATCTTCACCGTCACAAATAGCGTCTACTTCCACCTCAACACCCATCATGTATTTGTCAACCAATACCGGGTTTTCAATATTGTTTTGCATGATTATTTCCATATATTCGATAATATCTTTATCAGAGTGCGCTATAATCATGTTCTGACCGCCCAAAACATATGACGGTCTTAAAAGCACGGGATAGCCCAATTTATTTGCAACCTCTATTGCTTCTTTGTCTGTGAATACCGTATCTCCCTTTGGCCTTTTGATATTGCACTTTTCAAGGAGCTCATCAAAACGCTCTCTATCCTCAGCGGCATCGATAGAATCAGCAGAAGTTCCAAGTATGTTAACTCCCATTTCACTAAGCTTTTTTGTAAGCTTAATGGCAGTTTGTCCGCCAAACTGAACGACAACGCCAATTGGTTTTTCCGTTTCAATAATATTTTTAACATCCTCGAACTGAACGGGATCAAAATATAACCTGTCACCTGTGTCAAAGTCGGTTGAGACAGTTTCGGGATTGTTATTGCAAATTATAGCCTCATAGCCGAGTCTTTTCAAAGCCCAAACACAATGCACCGAACAATAGTCAAATTCAATTCCTTGCCCAATTCGGATAGGCCCCGACCCAAAAACTATGACATTTTGCTTGTTTGTATTATTATTTTTAATAAACTCGGCTGCTTCGTTTTCTTCATCATAGGTCGAATAAAAGTATGGTGTAGTGGCCGCAAACTCAGCCGCACATGTGTCAACCATCTTAAACGCCGCTTTTGCCTTTTTGCAAATCTTCTTGCCGGAAAGCCTCTCTATTGTGCTGTCTAAAAAGCCCATCTTTTTAGCTTTTATATAGAGATCATCGTTTAATTTTGAATTTATAAGCTTTGTTTCCATATCCGCTAAGTTTTTAAGCTTGGCAAGAAACCACTCATCTATCATGGTAATATTGTGTATAGTTTCAAAAGGTATGCCTCTTTTCACGGCTTGGTACACCATAAAAATTCGTCTATCATCAATAATGCCAAGAGAATTTAGCACCTGTTCGTCGCTTAAATCTTCAAACTCTTGCAAAGTCATCGTATCAAGACCGAGCTCTATTCCTCGAACCGACTTCATCATTGCTTGCTCAAATGATGGTGCAATGCTCATCACCTCACCGGTTGCTTTCATCTGCGTGCCAAGCGTTCTTTTAGCATATACAAATTTATCAAAAGGCCATTTTGGGAACTTAATTACCACATAGTCTATAGCCGGCTCAAAGCAGGCGTATGTGTTGCCGGTAACCTGATTTACTATTTCGTCTAAGCTATAGCCGATAGCAATTTTAGTTGCAACTTTGGCTATTGGGTAACCTGTGGCTTTAGATGCAAGTGCAGACGAACGCGAGACTCTAGGGTTAACCTCAATTACTGCATACTCAAAACTTTCAGGGTTAAGTGCAAATTGACAATTGCAACCACCTTCAACTTTCAACTCACTTATGATGTCAATAGACGCTGTTCTAAGAATTTGATATTCCCTGTCAGAAAGTGTTACAGCCGGAGCTATGACTATGCTGTCGCCAGTATGCACTCCTACTGGATCTAGGTTTTCCATAGAACAGACTGTTATGACGTTTGACTTGGAGTCGCGAATCACCTCAAATTCAATCTCTTTCCAACCGGATATGCACTTTTCAACCAAAATTTGTGTTATTGGCGAAAGGCGAAGGCCGTTTACTGCAATATTGTAAAACTCTTCTTTAGTTTCAGCAATGCCTCCTCCTGTGCCGCCCAATGTAAAGGCAGGCCTTATTATTACCGGCAGTCCTATATCCTCCAAAAAATCCATGGCATCATCTATGTTTTCAACGACCTTTGACGGAATGCATGGCTGACCGATTTTTTCCATAGTTTCTTTAAACATCTTGCGGTCTTCTGCTTTGTCTATAGTTTGTGGATTAGCGCCCAAAAGCCTAACACCACGACTTTCTAAAAAGCCGCTCTTTGCAAGCTGCATCGAGAGGGTTAAGCCTGTTTGACCACCAAGAGTTGAAAGCAAACTGTTAGGTTTTTCTATGTCAATTATGCGCTCTATCGTCTTGGTTGTGAGCGGCTCTATATATATGTGATCTGCCATAGATTTATCTGTCATTATTGTGGCGGGGTTTGAGTTAACAAGCACAACTTCAAGACCTTCTTCTTTCAGCGCCCTGCAAGCCTGAGTTCCAGCATAGTCAAATTCAGCTGCTTGCCCTATAATTATTGGCCCGGAACCAATCACCATAACTTTTTTAATATCTTTGTTTATAGGCATATTTTAAACCCTCCGCTCACCATTTTTATTATCTTTTATAAGCCTAAAAAATCTATCAAACAAATAATCGGTATCAAGTGGACCGGCCCATGCTTCAGGATGAAACTGCACAGTGAACGCCGGGATGTTTTTATATGCTATTCCCTCACAAGTACCATCGTTTGCATTATAGTGACTTATATAGCCAACATCATCTTTTATACTATCTGCAACAACCGCATATCCATGATTTTGTGTTGTAACAAGAGTTCTATCTAACAAAACATCAACTACAGGCTGATTGGCACCTCGGTGACCATATTTTAGCTTTTCTGTCTTAGCTCCGTTTGCAAGCGCCAAAAGTTGGTGTCCAAGACATATACCAAAAATTGGAATGTTTAACTTTCCAATTTCTTTTAGGTTTTCAATGATATCTTTGTTTTCCATAGGGTCTCCTGGCCCATTAGAAAGCATTATTCCATCTGGACTCAACTTTTCAATCTCTGTTGCAGTTGTGTTATAAGGCACAACCAGAAGCTCGCAACCGCGCCTAATCAAACTTCTCGCGATATTTCTCTTTGCCCCAAAATCCATCAGACAAATTTTAAAGTTGAAATTGCAAGGAGCGTTGGAGGGGAGAGTTGCTTTTAGACTTTCGAGCGGACCGTCTGCATAATTTTTGATTTGCGCGGTGGATGTTGTTTTTACCGCATTTTTTATTGTAAAATTTCTGATATCTTTTAAAAGAGCTGCTTTATCAATGTTTTTCTCAGTTGTTATTGCGCCGTTCATGACACCGGTTTCTCGAATTTTTTTCGTAAGGCTTCTCGTGTCTATGCCTTTTATTGCAACAACACCTTGATATTTTAACCAATCGCTTAATTTGCCACGACTTCTAAAATTAGAAGGCTCTTCACAACATTCACGCACAATGTATCCCGAAAGCCAAGCCTTTTTGCTTTCTTTATCATCTTCGTTTACGCCATAATTTCCAATAAGCGGAAATGTTTGAGTTACAATCTGACCATAGTAACTCGGGTCGGTCAGCGTTTCAAGATATCCAGTCATTCCGGTTGTAAAAACAACTTCGCCAATGACTGTGCCCTCGCTGCCAAGAGACAAGCCTCTAAACTCTGTTCCGTCACTTAATATCAATCTAGCGATAGCGTCGGTATTTTGCTCCATATCTGCTCCTCCAAAAATATGTTTTAAACTATAATATCACTTTTATTATGTCATCTCTCATGCGCATAGCCTCGCACCTTGATGCTTTGGCAAAATCTTTTGGGTTAACATCATTTTTTTGCCAAGCACACATTATCCCCCTTGAGCTGTTAATTATTGCGCCTAGCCCATCTTTAAATGCACCCGCTACATTTTGTGCTGTTGCACCTTGTGCTCCAAAACCAGGCACTAAAAAGAATGTGTGTGAAAGCTTTTGTCTTAGCTCTTTTAACTGCTCAGGGTATGTTGCACCAACAACTGCCCCCACTCTGCTATATCCATATTTACCGATGTTATCTTCTCCCCATTTTTCACACATACTGCCCATTGCTTCATATATTGTTTCGCCGCTGCTAAGTGTTTTGTCCTGAAGCTCGCCGGAAGATGGGTTGGATGTTTTAACAAGAACAAATATTGATCTGTCAAAATTAACACAATCTTCAACAAGCGGTTTTATGCCATCTGTCCCCAAG
Organism: uncultured Oscillospiraceae bacterium; assembly: GCA_910577565.1. Classification (GTDB taxonomy): domain Bacteria; phylum Bacillota; class Clostridia; order Oscillospirales; family Ruminococcaceae; genus RUG12519. The sequence goes on from CAJTNJ010000009.1 coordinate 24,626, forward strand.
TAGCCATTAACCGTTAGCGCATCACTTGAAAAAGCAGCGCATTTTTTACCATCAAAAAGCTCAGACTCACCCAAATAAGCGGTTGAATATGCCTTAATAGTTGTGCCTATATCATTTCGCTTGCCATCGGTTATTACATACATGCCTTTAGATTTTGCATAAGCTATAGTCTTTTGCATAGCCCAAGCGCCAAAGTGTCCATATACCTCGTAGTATGCCGACTGAGGTTTTATTGCCGGAACTATGTCGTAAATTGCATCGATAATGTTCCTGTTAAAAGAAAAAATTGCGTCTGCCGCGGCTTCGAATGTATTTTGAAACTTTGCAAGTGAAGTTTGCTTTATAAAGTCCGGGATATAGGACAATTTAGGGTCTAATCCAACTACTGTGGGATTATTCTTTTCTTTAATTTTATCTATGAGTTTGTCCATTAAAACATCTCCTAAAGATTAATTTTTGCATTTTAGTGCGACAAAGTATATTTTAATCGGTAAAAACGAGTTTGCCATTACAAAATGTTTTGCAAACTTTGCCTTTTAAAGTCATATCTTTAAAAGCTGAGTTTTTACCTTTAGATTTAAACTTTTTAGGATCTACCACCCAACTTCTATTTAAATCAACTATCGCAAGGTCACAAGCAGCGCCTTCTTTGATTTCACCACCTTCTATTCTTAAAATCTTGCACGGGTTAAGCGACATAAGCTTTGCAATTTTAGGTAAATCAAGCTTTTTTTTATGATAAAGCTCTGTTAAAACGCAAGCAAGCGAAGTTTCAAGGCCGACAACCCCATTTGGTGCGTTAAAAAAATCTTTTTTTTCGATTGCTCCGTGAGGTGCGTGATCTGTCACTATGCAATCAATAGTGCCATCCAAAACAGCTTTTTCAATTGCTTCTTTATCTTCTTCGGTTCTAAGCGGTGGATTCATTCTATAATCCGCATCCATCTTTAAAAGCTCAGTTTCAGTCAACATAAAATAATGAGGACAAGTTTCAGCCGTTACCTTAACACCTCTTCGCTTAGCATCGCGGATAAGCTCAACGCTTCCGATTGTGCTAACATGTGCTATATGAATGGATGTGTTCGTTGCAGCAGAAATTGCAATCTCCCTTGCGGTAACAGAGTCCTCGCTTGAACGATCTATCCCTTTTACGCCCAGCTGCTGGCTTACTATGCCGTTGTTTATGATACCATCATTTACAATATCTAAATCTTCGCAATGAGATATAATTGGCACATTTAGTTTATTGGCATAATACATTGCAGCTTTAAGCAACGCAGAATTCTTGACCGGATATCCATCGTCCGAAAAGCCAACTGCCCCATTTAAAACAAGATCTTTAAAATCAACCAATTCTGTTCCTTTTAGGCCCTTGGTAATCGATGCCACCTGATATACTCTAATTTTTGCTTCTTTGGATCTGTTTTTTATATATTCAAGCATTTTTACCGAGTCAATTGGCGGACTTGTGTTTGGCATACAAGCAACAGTTGTAACTCCGCCAGCCGTCGCTGCTTCGCTTCCAGTTAAAATGTCTTCTTTATATGTAAAACCCGGGTCTCTAAAGTGCACATGCATATCAACAAGCCCCGGAAAAATAACCAACCCCTTTGCGTCGATAATTTCTGCGTGTTCGGGTTTTAGGTCAATCCCCAATTTTTCTATTTTGCCATTTTTTACGAAAATGTCTGAGGGTTTAACACAATCTTTAAAAACAACCTGTCCACCCTTAATCAAAAAATCCATTGAGACCTCCAAGAACTTAATCTCAAGCTATGTTTAAAATAGAAACTCTGTCTTTGCCATCTATCTCTTTAACTTCTACCTTAACGGTTTCGTTTTTTGCAGTAGGTAGGTTCTTTCCAACATAATCCGGTCTTATTGGCACCTCTCTGTGCCCCCTATCAATTAAAACAGCAAGCTGTACGCTTTTTGGGCGTTCCTTTCTCATAATACCCTCAATAGCAGCGCGAACACTCCTGCCGGTATACATTACGTCATCAATTAAAATTACTGTTTTGTTTTTATAATCAAAATTTATGTTGGTTTTTTCTTTATAGTCTTCTGGTGTTTTTTGATCATCTCGATATTTTGTTATATCCAAAAAGCCGCTAGGCACATCTTTTTCTTCAAGAAGTTTAATTCGTTGTTTTATCCTTTGCGAAAGCTCACAACCTCTACTGTATATGCCAACCAAAACTAAGTTATCCACTCCATGATTTCTTTCAATTATTTGATATGTCATTCTTGACAAAGCTCTATCCATTGCACAGCTGTCCATAATTTCAGCTTTTTCACAAACTTTTTTATTATAACTCACAATCTCACCACCCAGCGAAAATTTCTGCAAAAATCCGAGGTACAAAAAAGCCGCCCATAATCAAAACGATTTGGCGACAGCTAAAGAATTTTATAATAAACCTAGTTATTTTTAAACTAAAACCTATTAATTTTAAAATTTTTGCGACCGCCTTTTGACCTCTCTGGATCAGATTAAAAACGTTCTATCATTAATTTATATTATATACTAATGCTAACATGTTGTCCAGCATAAAATTAAATAAATTTTAAAATTTTTGCAGATTTGAAAGTTAAACCATATATTTTAAGTTGCTTCTCAAAAGAAAATATTGTGATATTATAAAGTGTATGTTATAATTAAAAAATAATTTTTGAAATTGTTATTAATATTTTTAAAACTAAAATACACTTTTTTAGCATGATTAATATATAAAAAATAAAATAAACAGAAAATTTTTGTTCCTTGATAATACATATCCTTAATTAAAGCAATGTTAACAAATCGGACTAATTATAATCGAGGCAAAAGAGTTAGAGCAACCCAAAATTTTTCAGCTATTTTATAAACATCTTTGGCAGCGTGACAAAATTTAAATAAACTATTGTAGTCACTAATAGTGTGATTTTTATTATAAAAATTCATTATAAGAGCAATAATAAATTTGAGATTATATTGTTAAAAATATTGTTTTAAAGTTTTAATTTAATGTAAATTTTGGAGGAATATCAATGAAGTGGATGGAATTAAATGAATTGAGGAGTGTTTTTCTTAGTTTTTTTGAAGGAAAAGGCCATAAGCTTTTACATAGTTTTCCTTTGATTCCAAAAGATGATAATAGTTTACTATTAATTAATTCTGGAATGGCCCCCATGAAGAATTGGTTTTTGGGCAAAGAAACGCCTCCAAGCACCAGGGTAGTTACATGTCAAAAGTGCATAAGAACTCCCGACATAGAACTTGTTGGCAAAACGGATAGGCATGGAACATTCTTTGAAATGCTCGGCAACTTTTCATTTGGTGATTACTTTAAACAAGAAGCAATTGCTTGGGCTTGGGAATTTGTTACTGATGTCTTAGAAATGCCAAAAGAAAATCTATATGTGACAGTATATGAAGAAGATGACGAAGCTTATGAAATATGGTCAAAAATTGAAGGCCTAGATTCGTCTCATATCTTTAAATTGGGGAAAAAAGATAATTTTTGGGAAATAGGTTCCGGTCCGTGTGGCCCATGTTCTGAAATTTATTACGATCGAGGTGAAGAGTTTGGCTGCGGTAAGCCAGATTGTGGCCCAGGGTGCGATTGCGATAGATTTGTAGAGTTTTGGAATTTGGTTTTCTCTCAGTTTGACAACGATGGCAACGGCAATTATACACCAATGGAATATCCAAATATAGACACCGGTATGGGACTTGAAAGGCTTGCGTGCATCATACAGGGAGTAAATAATTTATTTGAAATTGATGTTGTAAGAAAAGTCTTACTGCATGTATGCGACATCGCAAAAATAACCTATGGCGAATCAAAAAATTTAGATATTTCAGCACGTGTAATTACAGATCATATCAGAAGCAGTGTATTCTTAATATCCGACGGTGTCATCCCTTCAAATGAAGGCAGAGGCTATGTTTTAAGGCGATTAATTCGCCGAGCATATAGAAACGGTAAAAAGCTTGGCATTTCGGAACCGTTTTTAAACCAAATTGCAGAAACGGTTGTTAGGGAAAATGAATCCGCTTACCCCGAATTGAAAACCAATCTTGATTATATAAAACAAATTTTGTTTGACGAAGAAACTAAATTTGAAAAAATACTTGACAAAGGCATGAATATGCTTGCAAATTCAATCGATAAACTTGATTCTAAGATTGGTCAAAAACTTTCAGCCGAGGACGCTTTTAAGTTGTGCGATACCTACGGGTTCCCTTTTGAGCTTGTGAAAGACATAGTTTTTGAAAGAAATGTCGAGGTTGATGAAGAAGGCTTTTTTGCCCTTATGAGAGAACAGCAAGAACGCGCAAGAAACGCTGCACACTCTGAAAATGAGGGTTGGGCTAAGACAGATATAACCTTAAAGGAACCACCTACTACTTTTGTTGGATATGAAAATGTGGAAAGCGAGGCTAAAATTCTTCATGTTTTTAATGACGAAGAAGAAATCGACGAAGCGATCCAAGCTCAAAAAGTTAATTTTATATTTGATAAAACGCCCTTTTATGCTGAAGGCGGAGGACAAATCAGCGATCAAGGTGTCTTAATTAAAGATGATTATGTTGCTAATATAACCGATTGTCAAAAATTAAAATCAGGTCAATATATTCATAAAGCAGTTGTGGTTTCAGGCACTTTCAAAAAGAATGATTCGGTTAAGTTAGTTGTAAATATTGAAAGAAGGAACGCCATATCTCGCAATCACACCGCTGCCCACATACTTCAAAAAGTATTGATGGAAACTTTGGGCTCTCATGTGCATCAAGCCGGGCAACTTGTTGATGAAGAAAGGCTCAGGTTTGATTTTAACCACTTTGAAGCAGTGTCTACATCGGATATCTTAAAAATAGAAAAACGCGTGAATGAGATAATACTTAGCGGGCTTAATGTAAAAATCCAAAATATGAATAAAGAAGAGGCGATAAATAAAGGTGCCATAGCGTTATTTGGAGAGAAATATGGTAATATAGTAAGAGTCGTAAACATTGGCGATTTTTCTATAGAACTTTGTGGTGGAACACATGTCGATAACACCGCAAAAATTGGCCTTTTTAAGATAACAAATGAAGCATCTGTTGCATCAGGTGTGCGCCGAATTGAAGCAAAAACTGGTTATAATTTACTAAAAATAATTGATTCTCTAAAGCATTTAATAGCATCATCATGCAGGCCGTTAAAGCTTCAAAATCAAAGTTCGTTACCTCAGCGTGTGGAAAAATTAACAGATGATCTAAAAAATGCTAACAAAAAGGTTGAAGAATTAAAAACACGTTTTGCGGCAGGTGAATTTTATGATGCACTCATGAAAAATGCCAAGCAAATTAACGGTTTAAGAGTAGTATCTATAACCTTTAACGATGTAGAAGCCGATGTTTTAAGATCTATTGGAGATAATGTTAAGGCGGATAATCCCGATATTGTAGCGGCAATAGCAACAATCATTGAAGGCAAGGGCACTTTGATGGTTGTATGCGGCGATAAGGCAATTGAAAAGGGAATGAATGCAGGAGCTATTGTAAGAGAACTTGCAGCATTGGTCGGTGGCAAAGGCGGTGGTAGAAAAGACTTGGCAATGGCTGGGGTTAAAGATGTGTTTAATATAGATGTGGCATTGGTTCAGTTTTTATCGATCGTAGAAAAATATTCGTTAAAACAATAACTATGTAAAGAGTGATGGAAATGGATTGTCTTTTTTGTAAAATCGTAAGCGGTGATATACCTTCAAAAAAAATTTATGAAGATGATAGGGTTTTGGCCTTTTATGACATCGACCCAAAAGCTCCCGTACATTTTCTTGTAATCCCAAAAGACCATATAAAAAATGTGCTTGAGATTCCGTCAAAAAAATTGGATATTGTTTCGCACATTTTTAAGGTGATTCAAAATATTGCAGTTGAATTAAACTTGAATGAAGGGTTTAGAATTGTTAATAATTGCGGTGAACAGGGCGGCCAAACTGTCGATCATCTTCACTTTCATGTGCTTGGCGGGAGAAATCTTGGCTGGCCTCCGGGTTGATTTGAAATTGTTTTTTAGTAATATAAAGCAAATTAGAGAATTTTGGAGTAAATTTGAGATAATTGCTTAAAATCTAAAAAAATTATTGACATTTCATCTTAAAATGTTATAATAGTATAAACAGTAAAGTGCAGGCTGAAACTAGTCTGCTCTAAAATTTTTTATTGGAGGAAATTTAAATGTCTACTACAATGGCAAAGCCTGAGTCGGTTGAGCGCAAATGGTTTGTTATTGATGCTGCAGGAAAACCTCTTGGAAGGGTTGCTTCAAAAGCTGCTTCAATGCTGCGTGGCAAACATAAAGTTAATTTCACCCCGCATGTTGATTGCGGCGATCACATTATAATCATCAATTGCAAAGATGCTGTACTTACCGGAAAAAAACTCGATCAGAAAATACACTATTGGCACACCGGCTGGATTGGCGGTATTAAACAAATAAAATATAGCGAGTTAATGAAAGAAAATCCACAAAAGGCAATGACAATGGCGGTTACAGGTATGCTTCCGCACAATTCGCTTGGCAGGAAAATGGCAAAACGTTTGCGCACCTATGCTGGCCCGGAACATGATAACGCTGCCCAGAAACCTGAAGTTTGCGAATTTTAATTAAGGAGGCTAAAAAATATGTATGATTCAAAACCTTATTATTACGGAACCGGCAGAAGAAAAAGTTCTGTGGCAAGAGTTCGTCTTTATGAAGGCTCTGGCACAATTACCATAAACGGTCGAGACATTGACGATTATTTCGGACTTGAAACTTTAAAACTCATTGTTCGTCAGCCGCTCGATTTAACAGAAACTCTTGGCAAATTTAACATTATCTGCAACGTAAGAGGTGGTGGAGTGACTGGTCAAGCCGGCGCTATCCGTCATGGAGTATCACGTGCGTTATTGTTATTTAGCCCCGACTTCCGCTCAGCGCTAAAAAAAGCAGGATTTTTAACGCGTGATCCAAGAATGAAAGAGCGTAAGAAATATGGTCTTAAAGCTGCACGTAGGGCACCTCAGTTCTCAAAGCGTTAATTTTTGTTTTTGCTTTCTTGCTTTGCAAAATAAAAAAACATCTTTTGGTTTTGATAATCCCAAAAGGTGTTTTTTTATTTTGCAAATGTATGCAGTATGAAGAATTTGGGAAAACTTTTATAGGGTGATTGAGTTGAGTAACAATATAAAAATTGCTTTCATTTCATTTTTTATATCATTCGTTGTGCTATTTCCAACAAGTGTCTTTTTTGCAATTAATTTTCTTGATTTAAACCATTATAATGCAAAGCAGGCTGAGGCAAAACCGGAATTTATAATATCAAAAGAGCAAGATATGAACATACTTTTTGCTGTTTGCAGGAAAAATCCTGAACCGGCAGACGTTTACACTATAATTAAAATATCTGCTCATGATAATTTGGTGTCAATTGCAAACTTGCCTTCAGATATTACTACAATGGTAAATACAAAACAGGGCTCTCTAAAAGAGCTTTTCGACTGGGGTGGCATAGATTACGTTAAACTGGCAGTAGAAAATCTAATGAATATTACAATCGATAGAACGGTTAAAGCCGACAATTATGCCGTAGAATCAATAGTTGATAAGCTTGGTGGAATAGAAATGACATTGTCTGAAGGCGTAACATATGAAAACATATCGCTGACAAGTGGAAGACAGTTTTTGGATGGTGCACGTTTTTGTGCAGTTTTAAGAAACCAACCGATAAATGCAATGTTAGCGATTGGTGATAAACTCACAAACCAGACTGATATATCATCCACTTTTTTGTATATTGCAAATTTGTGTGTTACCGATATATCGGCTTATGACATAGAGCTTCACAAAAATGGGTGGAAGCAGATGATTAAAGAAAAAAATATTGAGCTGATTATACCGCAGCTCGAATTTGAAACGGTAAACAAACATCAAAAACTTAAAAGCAACAGCAAAGATGAATGCATAAAAGCATTTAGTAAGGAATAGCACAAAAGTTATAATAATTTCTGTTTGTAGGCGACGACATTTTAACAAATCCAGGCAAATGTAACCTTAAAATTAAAGATATATCAAAAATTTTAAGTTATATTTTTGAGGCGCTTTTAACTAGTAGAGATTACAATAATTTATATAAATAATAAAAATGAAGAAAGTTGTACAAACGCGTGCAACTTTTTTATTTTATAACCCTTTATTGGAAGGGTTGTTAAAAGGAGGCGAAACTTCTGAAAGAAAAAGAAATTTTATTTTGCAGATATTATTCTAAATTGCAAAATGCCAAGGAGGCTGCAATAAGGGCCGGTTATTCGCGACTTATTGCCGACAGGACAGCGAGCAAGCTTTTGGGAAGAAAGGATATAGTTAATTATATAGAAAATTTACATATTGGTTTAAAAAGAGACCAAATAATCGATCTTGCAGTTACTGCTTTAAAGAGAATAGCTTTTTATAGACCAAACGATGTAGTATTTCTCGCATTAAAATCCTCTGAACTTACGGAAAAGCAGATAGAAGAGTTAGATTTATTTCAGTTGTCAGAGCTTAAAAAACTTAAAGATGGTGGATTTGAAGTCAAGTTCTCTGACAGATCAAAGGCAATAGATTCACTGATAACTCTTGCGGATAAAATAGGGGATGACAATGACGCGGATGATTTTCTAAAAGCGCTAACCTCGCATACAGGTGAACTGGATGGCTAGCAGTTTCAAAACTTTTTCAAAAAAACAAAAACTACTACTGACATGGTGGTGCAACAAAAAGTATAAAAATCATGATGCAATAATATGCGACGGAGCAGTAAGGTCGGGTAAAACAATCTGCATGTCGTTGTCTTTTGTGTTTTGGTCATTCTCAAGTTTTAATAGACAAACATTTGCAATTTGCGGAAAAACTGTTACTTCCCTCAAACGTAATGTTATTTTCCCCCTCATAGACAATCTTAAATCAATTGGATTTAAATGTGAATATAAAATAACCGCAAACTATATGGATGTTTATTTGAAAAATCATCACAACCGATTTTATTTTTTCGGCGGCAAAGATGAAGGGAGTGCGGCACTAATACAAGGAATTACGCTCGCAGGTGTTATGCTCGACGAAGTTGCTCTAATGCCCAGATCGTTTGTAGAACAATCTCTTGCAAGGTGTTCGGTTGCGGCCTCAAAGTTTTGGTTTAATTGCAACCCTGAACATCCCTTCCATTGGTTTTATAAAGAATGGATTAAAAAAACTAAAGAAAAAAACATTTTCTATTTGCATTTTACTATGCAAGACAATCCATCGCTTTCCAAGCAGGTAAGAAAACGCTATGAAAGGCTCTATTCTGGACCTTTTTATGACCGCTTTGTAAAAGGAGTTTGGACTTCGGTTTGCGGGCAGGTTTATCCCATGTTTTCGGTTGAAAAGCATGTTGTTGGCGCACTCCCGGACAGTTTTGAGCGATATGTAGTTTCCGGCGACTATGGAATAATAAACCCCACTTCCTTCGGCCTTTGGGGAAGATCTAATGGCGTCTGGTATCGGATAAGGGAATATTATTATGACTCAAAACTAAACGGCGCGCATCATACCGATGAGGAATATTATCGCGAACTAGAGAGGTTAATTTCAAATCTTTCAGTGGAAACAATTGTAATAGACCCTTCAGCATCCAGCTTTATAGAGTGCATAAGAAAGCATGGGAAATTTACTGTAACGCAGGCAAAAAACGATGTCTTATCCGGAATAAATCTTGTTAGTGAAGCGCTTAACAAAAATAAAATATTGTTCCATGAGAGCTGCAAGGATTCAATAAGGGAGTTTTTTACTTATAGGTGGAATGAAAATGCAAAAGGTGACTGTGTTAAAAAGGAAAATGACCACGCTATGGACGATATACGCTATTTCTTAAGCACAATAATGGATGAGCCTTCAGACAGTTTTTTTGTATTATCTGCAAAAAGAGATTGATTAAATTCCAGTTTTTTAATCCAAAAGGAGGTGTGCCTATGGCACTATTTAAACGCAAATCTAAACCAAGCCAAAATGACAGTTCGGTAATCGTCCAAACCCGCCCTACGAAATCATCACCCATAGACTCATTTTTTGGTTATCAACCAACCAATGAGGCATTAATAAAGCTTTATAAGTCGATGAGAGATTCAATTCCGGTTATCGATGCTGCATTTTGCAAGATCGAAAGGCTAATTGGCGGCTTTAAATTTTGTTGCGACAACCAAAGAGCGGAAGCTTTTTTAAACGATTTTAGCTATACCGTAAAAGTTGGGGCCAGCAGCATGGGTCTTGAACATTTTATTTGCACATATTTAGACAGCCTATTGCTTTTTGGAAACGCAGTAGGTGAAATTATTTTTGACCAAACAGGTAAAGTCGCCGCGCTTTATAATGCGAGTATATCGGATGTTATGCTGTTACCGGGAGAAGATCCACTTACGGTAAAGGTTTGCGGCAAAGACGAATCCGGCATGCCGGTTTATCCAACCTATTCGGATAGAATTTTATTCACGGCATTAAACCCACCGCCGGGAAAGATAAGAGGAGAAGGGATTTTAAGAAGTCTGCCGTTTGTAAGCCATATATTAACAAAAATATATAATGCAATGGGCGAGAATTTTGACAGAGTAGGTAACATTAGATTTGCGGTTACATATAAGCCGGGAGAAAGCGGTGTTGACCAAGCCTATGCAAAGCAAAGAGCAGAGAAGATTGCAAAAGAGTGGTCAGATGGTATGGCAGCAAGCAGGCACGGTGATATCAGAGACTTCATAGCAGTTGGAGATGTCGATATAAAAGTAATAGGCGCAGACAATCAAATAATTGACTATGAGGTTCCCGCGAGGCAGATGGTAGAACAAATCATCTCAAAGCTTTCCATTCCTCCGTTTATGCTTGGAATAAGTTGGTCAACAACAGAAAGAATGAGCCAGCAGCAAGCGGATGTTTTATCAACTGAGCTTGCCTATTATAGGCGTTTATTAAATCCCATCATATTAAAAATTGCAACAACCGTACTTAGAACCTACGGGTTTGCAGACAACCCAAAAATTAAGTGGGATATACTCAACTTTAAAGACCAAATTCAGGCAGCCCAAACAAGGCTATATAACGCGCAAGCCGAAAAGATTGAGCTGGAAAACGGAAAAAAGCCAGAACCGATAGTTGTGGATTTAAGTGAGCAGGTCATATCTTAGTAGAAATTACTTAATATATTTACCGAAAAGGAGGAATTGAATTTGAAGCAAATAATAAAATCAGTCGAAACTCAGTCGGAAGATATTGCTTTAATAAACAAATATACAAGACGCGATATGAAAGAAGACGAAGTCTTTATATTTTCGGTTGTGCTATGTGACAACGAAATAGACAGAGAAGGCGAGGCTTTTACCAAAGAATCGCTGCAAAAACTGGCAGAACTGTTTTTAGGCAAAACCGGTATCTTTGACCATGATCCAAAAGGCAAAAATCAAACTGCCAGAATTTTCAGTACAAGTGTTGAATCAACAGGAGAAATGACATCTTTTAACGAACCAAGGCTTGCACTAAAAGCACGTGCTTATATGGTAAAAAGTGATCGCTATAAAGACTTAATACTTGAAATAGATGCCGGCATTATCAAAGAAGTAAGTGTTGGTTGCAGGGTGGAAAAAAAGGTATGCTCGATATGCGGTGCACCGTATGACGGTTGTTGCGGACACCAACACGGTGAATTATATGACGGTAAAATTTGCTACAGCATGCTTATAGATCCGACAGATGCATTTGAGTGGTCATTTGTTGCGGTACCGGCACAAACTCGAGCTGGAATTATTAAAAATTATGGTTTTAATAAAAGTCAAATAGAAAAGCAAGCAAGCATAGGAAGGCACTATATGGAGCAGCTTAGAGCAGAAGTGATAAAAAGCGCATTTTTAAGCGGGTTTATGACCAAAGGAAATATTTTCCCAAACCTTGTCTTGAAAATGAATATTGAAGAGCTTGAGGCTTTTAAAGATGAGTTTGGCAAAAACAAAAGCTCAAAAACGGCAAAACCTCAGCTTTTGAGAGTAGAAAAAACAAAAGATATAAACAATGAGTTTTTGATATAAACTGTTTTATAAATAATCATCCCAACATTTAGGAGGAAATATAATATGAATTATAAGTCTGTTAAATTAGAAAAAGGTATGTATCATCATTCAAACAAGAGCTTTACAGAAGTTCTTGAATCTTTGGACCCAAGTGAAAATTATCGTGGCACTCCGCTTGAAAATTTAGATGCATTTCAGCGTCAATTAAAGCGTTTTGACATCAAAGTCAAAGGTGCAAGTTCAGACCAAGTGCAAAAGTTCTATCAAACTTCCGACTCAGCCGCTCTTTTCCCTGAATTTTTGTCACGTGCGATACATCAGGGAATGGAAGAAGCAAATGTTATATTGGATATTGTTGCAACCAAAACCAAAATTGACAGCATGGACTATCGCAGCATTGCTTCAACTCCAACCGATGATGAAAAACGCATGGAAAAGGTTGGCGAAGGAGAAGAAATTCCTGAAACCAAAGTTCATTTGCAGGATAATCTTGTAAAACTCAGCAAAAGAGGTCGTTCTTTGTCTGCAAGTTATGAAGCCATTCAATATCAAAAGCTTGATCTTTTCACAGTTACTTTAAAGCAAATTGGTGCTTATCTTGCAACAACATTGCTGGAAGATGCAGTAGACGTAGTAATTAATGGTGATGGCGGAAACAACCCGGCAACTCAATATAACACAGCCGAAAGCGGTACGATTACATATTCAGATTTGCTTGATCTTTGGGGCAAATTTGGCGCTTACCAAATGAACACAATGCTTGCATCTCCTGATGTTATGTTAAAAATTTTGGGCATAAAAGAGTTCCAAAACCCAATAACAGGTCTTAATTTCCAAGGAACCGGCGTTTTAAACAATCCCCTTGGATCTAAACTTATAAGATCGTCAGCAGTACCGGAAGGCAAGCTCATAGCACTCGATAAAAGATTTGCTTTAGAGCAGGTTATAGCAAGAGATATTACTGTTGAGTCGGACAAGCTCATAGACAAACAGCTAAGTCGTTCAACAATTACAACAATTACCGGATTCGCCAAAATATTCAAAGAGGCATCGGTAGTGCTTAATGTAAATCAAAATTAACAATATAAAATTGATTTTATCGAACTTTGAAAGATGAATAACAAAACAGCGGGGTCAGCTTGGCCCTTGCTGTTTTATACGTTTAAAAGGAGGTACTTAATGGATAAGACAAAAATCCTGGAAGCTTTTGCAGACATGGCAGGTCTTAACAGTGAAGAAGTTTTAAAATATTCTTCTCTTGCTATACTTGCAGCTACTCAAGTGGAGGCACAGTGCAAAAGTGATGTGGTTCCATCTAAAGAGCCTGTACTTGTGATGCTCTGTGCGGCACTTGTCAACTTGTGGGCAAATTTAGCAAGCGCGTCAAATGACCCTACCGGCAAATTTTCCGGAAACGGATATTCTATAACGAAAAATTCAAAAAGCCAAATGCAAACTGCTCAAGCGCTATTTGACAGATGGCGAATGGAAGCAGCTGGGTTGTTGGTAGATGAAGGTTTTGCATTTTTTGCATCAAAGGAGATTCCAAATGAACCCAAGAAATGAGATGAAGCGCACCATGAGAACTTTTGGCCAACCGGTTAAGATTATATCAAAAGAACGCGTTGTTGACGGAGCAGGAATTTTTCAGAAGATTTTTAAAAAATCTTGTGAGTATAACACAAGCGAAATAACTACGGTTGGAAAAGTTACCGAAAACAAATATAGTCTCTGGCTATATGACTACGACAAAGTAAGCTCGATTGATAAAGTAATATTTAAAAATAAAAATTACGAAATCCTTTCCGGCGACTATGATGCGCAAATAGGCTGCTGGAGACTTATTGTTAAGGAGGAGCTAAATTGAGTCCATATGAAATTTTAAACACAGTAATTGAAACTTTGCAGACAGAACTAGATATTAGGGTATATAATACATTTCCTGAAAGCAAAATAAGTCACCCAATTAAAGAAGAAGTAATAACGGTTGAGTTATTTTCCGGAGCGGAGTATAAAACTTTGCTGGAGTTAAAAACTTATATGCCACAGATGTATGGTTCAAGAGCATGTCGCAACCTGACAGAGCAGGCAAGAAAGGCTTTGAGCAAAGCAAGCATACAAGGATTTAACGAACTAACTGCCTATTCGGTAAATTATGATGAAAATTTAAGAGCATATGTGCAGGAATCGAGAACTAAGTTTGAAATACTTGATGCAAAAAAGATTTTAGTGCCAATAGATTTTGGGGATGAAGTTATAAATGCAACAGGCGAAACAATAGTAAAATATTCTAGGAATATTCTAATTTATTACTCACCGATAGCGGGAGCTCAATGCAGTGATTTGGGATGTGCTTTGAGAAAGGTGGAAGGCAAGGCAGTTTTAGATCAACAACAATTTGAAAAACTCACAAGTCTTGTAAAGTCAGGTGAAACAAGAACAATCTCAGTTGGGTCGGATAGCTTCAAAGCTGTGCTTATATCTTTAAGTGGCAGGCCGGATTCAAAGATAGAATTTACATTTTTAGAGGTGCCACAATGAGCATTGAATTAACAGCTTACGATATATCAGGCACCTTGTTAGCATTGCCCACACCTATAGCATATGAAATGTATTCAGGTGACCTTGGGGTTGTTACAACATTTTCGTTTAAATTTTTACAGAGCATCCCCAAAGAGGTAGTAAGGTTGGATGTTAAAAAGGAAAATGGGGATATAATTTCCTGCTTTGTTGACTCAATTCAAAGGGTATTGGATGAAAATGGCGACAACTATACACTTAATGTAACAAACGATCGTGCAAAGGTAATGCAAAATCAGGTAAAACCGACAAAGCATCTAGTTTATGACACGTCAAATATGCTTGAAGACTATGCAAAACCGTATGGAATAACAAAGAGCAACTTAGTTTCCGGCACAGCGTCCATATTTGAAACTACAATCGGTATGACTGCGTGGGATGCCATAACATTGTTTTGCAGAAAAGTTTTCGGTGGATATGCAACATTGATGCAAGACGGAACGCTTAGTTTAAATAACTTCGTTTCCACGTCTATTGTGTTTGGAGAAGGTGGTTTACCTTATACTTACTTAAAGCAAAAAGATGACAGGACAGTTTTGCCATCAAGGGTTTATATGCAAGCTTATGACGATGATTCTGATTTTAGTGCATATATGGACAATGAATATGCAATTAACTGCGGCATATCAAGAGTGAGGTATTATAGAAGTCCGAAACAATGGTCTATACTTACAAAACGCGGCGCTAGTGAAATAATAAGGAATGCAAACTTAAAGCGCTATACCTATGAAATAAAAGTGCCACAATATCTAGATCTTTATCCCGGTATGGTGGTTAAAATAAAAGGACTCGGCATAGACGAAACTACATATTATGTTGACAAAACCTATTTTTCAAAAACTCAGAAAGGTCAATTTACAAGAGTGGTTTTGTGCAATTATCTTATGATTTAATATTTTTGACGGTTAATTTCACTAAGGCGGTCAGTAATATCCTGACTGCCTTTTCTTGACATAAAATGTCTAAATTGATATCATGACAAAAGAGTATGTTTGCATTTTTGAGTTTGATTAAATAAGATTGGTCTGCAAATTAAAAACTCAACTTTTTTCTATATTTTTACCTTGCATGCTCATGCATTTTTACTAAAAAATCAATTTGTATATATGCAAATAAAATTATAATAAGACAATAAACCAATCGAAAAAGAGGCAATAATCTTGGCTGCTATAGCATATCAGCATCTACACCGTCTAATAACCTAAGATTTGATGGAAAACAGACATTTAATTTTGCTTTACTAACATAAAGGTAGTTATTTCCATAAAATATAATTATATTAAGCAGCGTTAACATGATTGTTATATCATCTGGTTAAAAATGTTTTTTCATATAAGTTGTCGTTTATAGCCATTGTATCTGTATATTGATATATTGTTATAGATTGTCTAAAGTAGACTTTTAATAAAACTTTAAAAATATCTGTTAAATATTGTAATAATTTGTTGAAGTTTGTCGCTGTTTATAGTACAATTTCTAATGTGTGATTTTATTTTTGTTGGGGGCTGCTAAATGAAAAAAGGAGTTTTACTAAAAGTAATATTGCTGATATTGATAATAGCTGTTTTTTTTAGTGGTTGCGAAAAGAAAATAACCGACATGGACTCAGAACTTTCCGGCAAACTGGAGATTGTTGGTTCTTCTTCAATGCAGGAAGTGTGTGACGCTCTGGCTAAAAGTTTTATGGATAAATACCCAAAAATTGATGTGTTAAAAAGTGGTAGCGGGTCGGGTGAAGCGCCAAGAGTTGTAATGAACGGCATTGCTCAAATCGGCGATTTGTCGCGCGATCTTACTGAATATGAAAATCCGCAACTTTTTGATAAACATATTATAGCAATTGACGGAATTGCCATATGTACGAACAAAACTAACAACATAAATAACCTATCAACCGAGCAGATAAGAGGGATTTTTAACGGCAGCATAAAAAACTGGTCTCAAGTTGGCGGCAAGGATGGCGCAATAACTATTGTGGGAAGAAACACAGCTTCCGGTATAAGAATTGTTTTTGAAAGCATTATGAGTGTAGAAGATAATTGCAAATATGTGGTTGAACTTGACAATAATGGAAAGGTAAAGGAAAAGATAAAAAGCGATCCAAACGCCATAGGTTATATATCATTTTCAAGCGTAGATGACTCTGTTAATGCTTTGGATGTTGATTTTGTTAAGGCAACAGAAGAAAATATCAAAAACGGCCAATATACCATCAGCATACCTTTTATGCAAATTGTTAAAAAAGGTACGTGCGATGAACTGATAAAAGCTTGGTTTGATCATGTATATTCACCGCAGGGAGAAGATGCTATAAAATCTTCTAAATTGATTGCTGTTTCTAGAAATTAATATTTTCATAACTATAATTTTAGTTGTTATTGTAAGCTTTATATGATAAAATTAGTTGTGTTAAAATTTTAATTCATTAAAAATAGGCATCTATATATTTGTTGGCATTAAGGGGATAAAGCAATGAATATGTGCTTGACTGAGAAAGAAAAAAAAACAGAGCATATCAAAACTAACATCAAGTTTTTTTCGGCAGTTGGTGTTGGCGCTTTAATTGTTTTATTTTTCATTTTCCCTTACATGCAAATTATTGCAAATACTAAAAATTATATTCTAAGCGGCTTTGATATATTAACTCTTCCCGGCGTAGAAATTGCCGGATTGGACAAAACAGCAATTATTAAATTTTCAACATACATGAAAGCATCTGTTTTATTAGGTGCAATTTCACCAATTTGTGGCATACTGTTTTTGATTTTTAAAAAATTTAGATTTGCAGGCATAAGTTTTGCAATTTGTGCATTAACTCCTTTGATGAGTCTTATTAATATTGCAAATATAAAGAATCAAATTATTGATTTGAACATAAGCAGCAATAGGTTATATATTGGTTTTTTATGGCCGTTTTTCTTAATACTTATAGGTGGACTTATTTGTTCGGTATTATCTTTGTGGTTAAGAGGCGGTGAAAAGCTTGCGGAGTCAGTGTTTTTTTGTTTTGCATGCGTGTCTGTCGGCTCTGTATTGTTTGTTACACTTTATATGGCGCTTTCTGGCATTCCTGCAATATCTGAAATAGGGCTTTTTAAGTTCTTGTTTGGAACAAAGTGGAATCCATCTAAACAAGTTTACGGCATACTTCCGCTTATATTATCATCGATCTTTGGTGCAGCTGGAGCTATAATCGTTGGAGTTCCAATAGGGATCCTTGCAGCAGTATTTTTGTCCGAGGTGTCATCTAAAAAAATAGCGTCTTTAATAAGGCCGGTCGTTGAACTGCTCGCCGGCATTCCTTCGGTAATATATGGCTTCTTTGGCATGTTGGTGATAGTGCCACTAATAAGGAACCTGTTTTTTGATTTGACGACACTTGACGGAAAGCCAATAATAGGCGACTCACTGCTTGCTGTCATTATCGTTTTAGCAATAATGGTTCTTCCAACTATCATAAGCACTGCGGAAACGTCACTCAGGGCAGTTCCTATATCCTATCGTGAGGCATCTTTGGGCCTTGGTGCTACGCCAACTCAAACCATATTCAAAGTTACAGTACCTGCTGCAAAATCAGGCATACTATCCGGAGTAGTTCTTGGCGTAGGTCGTGCAATAGGGGAAACGATGGCAGTGATAATGGTTGCGGGCAACATAGCAAATATGCCGGAACTTCTAGGCTCGGTTCGCTTGCTCACCACAGGCATAGCTATAGACATGGCATACTCATCTGGTTTGTTTAGGCAGGCTTTGTTTGGAATAGGTCTTGTGCTTTTTGTCTTTATTATGATTGTAAATATAAGTTTTATGTTAATATCAAAAAGGGGTGTACAAATAGATGCAAACAGTTAACAGCCCCAAGCCATCTGAAGATGTTAACCTATTATCGCTACATAAAAAGCGCATAAAGGTGAGCGATATAATTTGGCGAATTTTAATATATATTTCAATTATTATCACAGTTGGCATTTTTGCCATAATTATTTTATATATAATTATAAACGGCATTAATTACATATCTTTGGACTTTTTCACAAAGGCACCTAATGATTCTTTAGAAGGCATACTGCCGATTATAATTAACACGCTTTATGTAGAGGTTGTTACGCTGCTCATAGCGGTTCCAATAGGCATTGGGTCGGCAATCTATTTAACCCAATATGTAAAACAAGGCAAATTTGTAAAAATCATTAGGTTTTGCACAGAAACACTTGCCGGCATCCCGTCTATATTGTTTGGCCTTTTTGGGTATACGGTATTTTGTATTATGTTTGGCCTTGGCTCGTCTATAATTGCGGGTTGTTTAACGATGGTGATTTGTGTTTTACCGAACATAGTTAGAACAACCGAAGAAACATTGCTCACAGTCCCAAAGTCATATAAAGACGGTGCATTGGCTCTTGGCGCAGGTAAATTTAGGGTTATAATGGGCATAGTGCTTCCTTGCGCCATGCCGGGAATTTTGACATCCATAATACTTGCGGTTGGCAGAATAATGGGCGAGTCTGCTGCTTTTCTGCTTACAATAGGAACCGGTACAAAGATGCCTAAAAACTTATTTGATCATATTTTTGCAAGCGGACGAACACTAACTTTGCATCTTTACTATATGTCTGGGAATAGCAGCACAAAAGATTCTATGAATATATGTTTTGGTGTTGCTACTATTTTGCTTATAATGGTGTTTATATTAAACTGCTTAGCCAAACTTGCAGCCAAGGGGTTTAGAAAATAGAGTGCTAATTGATTTTATGTATATATAATATAGGAGAAAATTAAAATGGGAAAAAAGTCCGATTTAAAATCCAAAAAAAATAAAAGCAATGACATAAAAGTAAGCATAGAAAATTTAAACTTGTTTTATGGCAACTTTTGGGCTCTTAAAAACGTAACACTCGATATACCAAAGGGAAAGGTAACTGCATTTATCGGACCATCCGGTTGTGGCAAGTCTACATGCCTTAAAACAATTAACAGGATGAATGACCTTGTGAGCAGCTGCAGAATTGACGGCAAAGTGCTAATAGACAACGAAGATATATATGATCCAAAAACAGACGTTACTTTGCTTAGAAGACGTGCCGGGATGGTTTTTCAAACACCAAATCCTTTTCCCATGAGCGTTTATGACAACATAGCCTATGGGCCCAGAATTCACGGCATTAAAAATAAAGCAAAACTTGATGAGGTAGTTGAGCGCTCCCTTAAAGGTGCGGCTATATGGGATGATCTTAAAGATAAATTGAAAAAATCAGCGTTTGGTCTTTCAGGCGGACAGCAACAAAGACTTTGCATAGCAAGGGCGCTTGCAGTTGAGCCGGATGTTATACTCATGGATGAACCCACTTCAGCTCTTGATCCTATCTCAACGCTTAAAATTGAAGACTTAATGGCAGAACTGAGGAAAAAATATACTGTCATTATAGTTACACACAACATGCAGCAAGCGACAAGGATCGCCGATAAAACAGCTTTCTTTTTGCTTGGTGAAGTAATAGAATATTCGGACACAGCCAGTATGTTTAAAAACCCTGCTGATCCGCGAACCGAGCAGTACATAACGGGAAGGTTCGGATAATATAAATATAAAGTGAGGTGTAAAACAATGGTTATGAGAAAGCGATTTCAAGGCGAACTTGAAAAATTACATGAAATGCTGCTTAAAATTGACATAACAATCAAGAAGAATATAGATATGATGCTTATTGCGCTTAAAAATTCAGATCATAATGTTGCAAAGAAAGTTATTGAGAATGACGACTTGGTCGATAATTTAGAGCTTGAAATTGAAGAGCTCTGCATTGATATTATAACAAGACATCAGCCTGTTGCGGGCGATCTGCGAGAGGTAACGGCTGTGCTTAAAATGATAACCGATCTTGAGAGAATATCTGACTATTCTGCTTCTGTTTGCGAGCACCTTTTGAATGTGCAATTGAATGAAAGCACAAAATATATAAAAAAAATAATTAAGCTTGGGAAAAACGCAAAGAAAATGTTCAGCGGGATGATTGAAGGATATATGGAACAAAACGATGACATTATAGTGTCCGTAAATAGGCAGGACACAATTTCCGACGATCTTTTCCGCGACCTAAAAAAACTCGTTGAAAGAGACATAGAAATTATAGGTTCAGAAAACGCAATCATCTTTATTTTGATGGGAAGAGCTCTTGAAAGAATGGCCGACCATATCACAAATGTTTGTGACTGGATACACTTTAAAATGACTGGAAATTTTAAAATATAAAAAACATGTGTTTATTTTATAACACGTGTTAATTTTTGGAGAACATTAGCGGTGAAAATTATCAAAACGAAGTTTATGTTGTTAATAAAAAACAAGCAATATTTGTTTGAAAAATCACCTTAAATAGAGAGAAATAAGACGATATTTATTTTTTGATTTAGTAGGTATTTTTTATTACATTATTTTAAAGTAAAACCAAATAAAAGATTGCAAATAGTGGTTAATCGATTTAAAGCAAAAATATGAGTAAACAAATAAATAAATCTGTCATACGTGAACAAATGAATTAGTCAATGTAAGGACAAAGAAAAAATATTTTTAACAAATATTGAGAAAATCATACCGTGGAGAAAGTGGAAAACACTAATCAGGATCGCATTATTTAAAAATGAGAGCGTGGCAACAAGCCTTTGCTTTATAGAATATATATATAGCAAACAAGCACTATTTGCCGATTTGATCAGATTGGCCTCTGATGAACTATTAAACGGTATAGGATGGTGCTGGATAACTTCATATTTAGATATTAATATTAAATTAGTTCTCATAGCTTAATTATTTTGATTCTCAAAAATATCACATATGCTTGTTTTAGTATAAATTATAATACAAACTAAAACGAACAAATTTCGCTTAAATTGCAAAATTTGTTCGTTTTAATTGCTTATTATTTACTATAAAAGCAAACTTTTTTATAATATCCGCACCATGTTATTGGAGAAGGTTTTACAATTATTATATCTTTAGTTTGTGGCATATATCGCGAATTATATTGCATGAATTATCTAAGCTTTCGAGCTCTTTTTCAGTTAGATTAAGCTCAATTATACGATCTATACCCATGCGATTTACAACACATGGAAGCCCTGTGTAAACATCACTTTGTCCATATTCTCCGTTAGGCATTGCTGAAAGAGTAAGTAACGAATATTCATCAGACAAAACAGCGCGCGTAATTCTGACAAGAGCCATGCCGATACCATAATATGTGGCTTTTTTAGCTTCTATTATATTCTTTGCTGCATTTTTAACATCTAAAGCAATTTTTTCCATATCATATAAATTGCATTTGCAGTCGACTTTATTGCACATTTCAATTGCAGGCATGGTTGAAATATGTGCTTGAGACCATGGAACAAACTCGCTATCTCCATGTTCACCCATAACATAAGCATGCACATTTCTTGGATCTATATCGAAGTAATCGCCAAGCAAGTAGCGAAGTCTTGCTGTATCAAGTGTGGTACCGCTGCCCATGACTCGCTTTGAATCAAATCCGGATAGTTTTTGAGTTACATAAGACATTATATCAACCGGGTTTGTAGATATAAGAAAACAACCATTAAATCCATAACTCATTATTGGATCTATTATTGATCTAAAAACTTCTACATTTCTGTCAAGCAAATCTATGCGAGATTCACCAGGTTTTTGTGCAACTCCGGCAGAAATTGTAATGAGATCGGCATCTGAACAATCGCTATAGTCTCCGGCATATATATCCATGTTTCCGCCTGAAAAAGCTATGCCATGATTTAAGTCCATTGCTTCACCCATAGCTCTTTTTTTGTCTAAATCTATCAGCACAAGTTCATCGCATATGTTGTTTGAATTCAACATTGCATATGCGTAGCTCATCCCAACCATCCCAGTACCAATCAACACTACTTTTCTCTTGTTTGATTTCTGCTTTTCCATTTTTCAATCCTCCTCAAACAATTATAGTTTAATCTAAATATAGAGTTTTATGTAAATCACCATATATTTTATATATTTATAAGAAGAATTTTGATATGTATCCTTGAATAAAAATATATATAATCAAGAGTGGAATTATATAAGACACATATAATCTTGCCCATTTAGGAAATTTTGAACCGATGCCTGAATTTGTTTCCAAAAGAAAATTTTCCCATCCCCATCCAAACTTTGATGTACAAAAAATTATATAAATAAACGCTCCAAATGGCAGGATATTATAGGTAATTATGAAATCTTCAAGATCCATTATAGTAGAACCTTCTCCAAGAGGATGAATAAATGATAATAAATTAGAACTTAGCGTAGTAGGTATAGAAAGCAGGATGATAAGTATAAGGTTTATGATTATAGACTTTTTTCTTGTAAAATTAAATGTGTCCATATTCATGCATATTAAATTTTCCGAAAGAGCTATAACAGTGGATATAGCAGCAAATGAAAGGAACAGAAAAAACAAAGATCCCCAAATTCGACCGCCTGGGATTGTGGAAAAAACCTTTGCAAGGGTAACAAATATCAGTTTTGGTCCGCTGTCTGGATTAACGTTGAAAGAGAAACAGCAAGGAAAAATTATGAGACCCACCATTATAGATACAAGTGTGTCGAGGCTTCCAATTATCATAGATTCTTTAAGCAATCTTCGCTCTTTGCCAATATAGCTTCCAAAAGCTGTCATTACTCCGGAACCAATTGAAAGAGTAAAAAAGGCTTGTCCCATAGCTGCATATATAATTTCGAATATGTTAATTTGTGAAATTTTATCAACATTGAAGTTTAAGAAGAAAGAAATTCCGCTCAAAGCACCGGGTAAAAGCATTGCGCGCAAAATTAACACAAACATAAGTGCAAACATTGCAACCATCATAAACTTTGTTATAGTTTCCATGCCGCCGGACATACCAAGTGAGCATATTAAAAAGCCTAAAGCAACAACTATAATCATCCAAACCAAACATTCGCTAGGGTTTGAAGACATATTGTTAAATATAGTGATAGCCTCATCACCATGTATATTTTCAAATTCACCTGTCACCATTTTAATGAAATAGTTTACAACCCAGCCCGCAACAGTTGTGTATAGCATAAGAATTATATAGTTTGCAATCATGCACAATATGCCAAACCAGTCCCATTTTCCTTCTTTTGGATCCAGTTTTGAAAAAGCCTTAATAACACTTTTTTGACTTGCACGACCCACTGAAATTTCCATAGCAAGTATCGGTACGCCCAAAAATATTAAGAAAAACAAATAAATCAGAACAAAAACTCCACCACCATATTGTCCAACAATATACGGAAAACGCCAAACGTTACCAAGACCTATTGCACATCCTGCAGATATTAAAATAAAACCCATTCTTGACCCGAATTTTTGACGAGAATTCGAAGATGACAAAATAAATACCACCTTTTTGTTTTTTTATTTTTAATTCTAACCATTTATAACAAATATTTAACTTTAAAGATTAAATCTCAAAAATCACCAAGTATCTCATTTACAAGTTTTAAAGCATCAGAATATTTTTCAAATTTGCTGCACTTTGAACGATAGCCGGCAGCACCACAAATGCCATAAAGATAACGCATAGCCTGAGATCTTGCTTCTTTCATACCTATATATTCACCTTTATCTTCACATATACGTCTTATGTGTTCTAACATTATATTCATACGACATTCGATGTTAGGATCTGGTGAATATTTACTGGTTTTCAGATAGTCTGAAATTTGCTGAAAGAGCCACGGTTTGCCATAACTTCCTCTGCCAATCATGATTAAATCAGCACCTGTCTTTTGATAAAGAGCTTTAGCAGTTTCTGGGCTTGTTACGTCTCCGCTGGCTATAACTGGAATGTCTACACTTTTTTTAACCTTTGCTATTATATCCCAATCGGCACAACCACTATACATCTGAGTTTTTGTGCGACCATGCATAGTTATTGCACTAGCACCGCAGTCTTGCATTTTTTTTGAAAATTCAACCGCATTTATACTATTATCATCCCAACCTTTTCTTATTTTAACAGTTATTGGAATAGGGGAATTTCTAACAGTTACAGTCACAATTTCTGCTGCAAGTCCTGGGTTTCTCATTAGAGAACATCCTCCACCGTTTGATGTAACTTTTGGAACAGGACAGCCCATGTTAATATCAATTATATCGGGTTTATATTTTAGTACAATAGGAAGAGCTTTTACAAAATAGTCAGGCTCGCTGCCAAAAAGCTGTATTGCCATCGGATGCTCACTTTGTTTAATTGTAAGCAGATCAGTTGCTTTATATTCTGTAAAGCAAATTCCTTTAGCAGAAACCATTTCGCTTACTAAATAGCATGCTCCATAATCTTTGCACATGCTACGGTATGCTCTATCAGCAACTGAAGCCATAGGTGCCAAAGCAGCTGTTTGCTCTATGGCTACATTACCGATTTTGAGCATCCATTGAGCCCTCCTACAAAAATATTATTAATTATAACATATTACAACCAATTTTTCAAGATTAGGAGAGTGTCCGGAGTTCCCAAATTAAAGATAGGGAAGAAAGTCAATAAGAGAGGCAGAATTTTTAAGAAGA
>CAJTNJ010000010.1 GCA_910577565.1 uncultured Oscillospiraceae bacterium
AATAAGGACAAGAAAGCAGTAATTGCAAATTAGTTGATTGATATAAATAGAAGTGTATAATGAAGGTATTGTGAAAGTTAACAATATCTTCATTAATGTTTTAAAAATAATTTTTATTGTTGTTGAACAACTTTCTATTGTAAGAAATATTGAATTAAACATTTTTCATTATTATATATGGATAAATAGAAGTTTTATTTTGTTATAAATTGTTTTGTTGTACATTTCTTTATATTATTTGTGATATGTAATAATATATTTTTTAATCGAAAGGGTATTAATGAATAGTTTTTTTATGGGGATAAATTAGATATAAATAAAAAGAGTATTGGATTGCTCCAACGGAATATATTGTGATATAATAAAAATATAAAATTTGAAAGTATAAAATATAAAGAAATTGATCAAGTTATGAAAATAAAAATGTGTATCAAAGGAAGTATTGGAAGATCAGTAGTAAGAATATTAGAAATAGAGGGAAATATATGCTTATACTGGATAAAGAAATATACTAAAGAAATAGAAGTAAAAATGTAGCAAATGAGTGAGTAAAAGTGATAGAGGTGTATAAGCGGTATATTTTACAGTAATAAAGAAACTTGTGGATATAGATAAATGACAGATAATGAAGATATGATGTAGCTTATGATAAAACCGTGAAATAATACAGAAATTTCTATACAATTAAATAAAGGTTAAGCATTAATATTTTAATTCTTATCTTTCATACTTTGAAACTTACTATAGAAAATCTAAATGGTGTTTTTTGTAAGTGGCAAATAAAATATAATATGATATAATAGAAATTATGTAAAAGATAAAATGCCCGGAATGCGGGAATGAAAAAGTGTGGAAGCAGGAAAACCGAAAGCGAAAATTAATATTTTTGATACAAATTCAAGCTATAAAAATGTATGCTATATTGGTTAAGCAGGTAATCACTCCTATTTAAAAGAGAAAAGATATACTTTAAGATTATAAGGAATCAATTTTAATATTTGTAAATATATAGCTATTTTACAGAGATGCTCTAAATACTTTTAAAGTTGTCATGAATATTTTTGTATATGCTTATAACAAATTTGGCTAGTTCAAGATTGGTTTTTCTCTTATTAAAAATTCTTCTTTTCTTATCGGTTTTCTTCTTTATGTTTAATTTGAATACTCCCAATAATCTATAGAAAATTTTGAAGGTGTTTTGTACGGCAGTTTCAAATTTCCTGATACAAATCACGATATGGTGTGTTTTGTTTTTGGCTTTTATAATTATAGAAGTATTGACTTTTCAATGGATAAATGATATGGCTTGGCCTTTGGAGTTTGGGCGCTTTTATTGCCGTATTTTTTATGAATCTATATTTGTGCAAATAATAAATTTTTGTTAATAACCACTATTTTTATAATATTTATAAGACCTGTTGCGGTTAAAATTATTGATAAATCATACAAATTTACCGATTCTGATATAACAATTGGCAAATAAGGCTTTGTGATGTTAAAGATAGACAGATATAATTTGAAAGGTAGAGTGAATATTTTTAACAAAGATTGCTTTGCAAAGAGTAGATTTTTAGAGCTTATCGATGCCGGTGAGATTGTTGTTATATGTAGAACTGAAGGAGAAACGCTGATTGTGGATAAAAAAATCAGTTTAAATTTAAAAAACAGATAGATTTATATTTAAAAGGTTATTCTAAAGTAAAATAGAATTTACATAGAAAAAGGTTGATTTGCAAAAATATCATTTAACTTTTTATTCATATTAAGCCATAAAAAATACGATAACTTTTGCTAATTTATTGTTAGGCCAAAACATTTAGTGAGGAGAGATTGAGTGATGTTAAACAAAAATCCAAGCAGTCTTTTTAGTTTGTTGTGTGTTGTTTGCTTTATTTGCTTAGCAGCTGTTACAATATTTCAAATATTTAACCTGCCTATGTTTAACTACGATTCAAAAATTATTATTCCACAAAAACACTATTATGAAAATGTTTCGTTTGATAGTGAGGTTGTCGATGATTCTGCATATTCAAAGGCTGATTTAACCGACAGTTTAGGCGATAAAGACAATGAAAACCTAAAATCTTCATTTAATCTTAACACCGCAACTTTTGAACAATTACAAACTTTATCCGGAATTGGTGAAGTAAAAGCAAAAAATATAATTGCCATGAGAGAAGAACTTGGTGGGTTTTCCGATTTGAGGCAATTGCTTGATGTTAGCGGGATTGGAAAAGTAACCTATGAAAAAATCATACCTTACCTCTATATAGATTAGTTTCATTAAAACTAAATTTAAATTTAAAATGTGGGTACTAAAATTATGTGTTATCTTATAAAGAATGATGATGGATATGTGTTAACAGAGCTTGGATATGCATTAATTGTAATATTATTTATAGTTTTATTGTTTGTTTTATTTTTTATTAGTGCAAAAAGGAATTCAAACAAAGTGTTTGATGTAAAAAAACTTGCGTTTTGTGCAATGAGTATTTCTCTTGCTACAGCAATGTCTATGTTTAAAATAATCACTTTTCCGTTTGGTGGATCCATAACGTTTTTTAGTATGCTTTATATATGTTTAACAGGTTATTTTTATGGACTGGGAGCTGGCATTACATCGGGGATGGTTTTTGGCGTAATACAGTTTATTTTAAATCCATACATATTATTTCCTGTTCAGGTGATTTTAGATTATATATTTGCTTATGCATCGCTTGGTTTTGCTGGTATATTTTCGAATTCAAAACACGGCCTTGTTAAGGGATATATCGTGGGAGTTTTGGGCAGATATTTTTTTACGGTGTTGTCCGGCTGGATCTTTTTTCGAGAGTATGCTTGGAAAGGCTGGGGAGTTTTGCCTTATTCGTTGGTTTACAATGGAATATATATTTTTGCAGAAGCAATTTTAACAATATTAATAATTTGCATACCGGCAGCATCCAAAGCGATTGATAGGATAAAATCTTTGGTATAATATGACTTAAAAGTTAGTTGTTTTAGTGAGTTTTATATAAATAATTAAACAGCAAAAAGTGTCTGACATGATGGAATGTCCGATACTTTTTTATTATTGGGCAAGCACAAAAAATTTAAATTTTGCATATATGCTAATTAGAAGGGGTGATATTTTGATTAATCAAATGATATCTGAAATTTTAAGACATATTTTGATTTTTGCATTACATATTGAAGGCAGTACATTTCCCAAACCGCTTTCTGCAAAAAAAGAAAAAGAATATTTTGTGAAGATGAAAGAAGGAGACAAGCAAGCAAGGGAAGAGCTTATTAAACATAATTTAAGGCTTGTTGCGCACATTGTAAAAAAATATTATTCTTCAACAAATGACCACGACGATTTGATTTCAATTGGTGCCATAGGGTTGATAAAAGCAGTAGAAAGCTATGATTGCTCAAAAGGCATAAGGTTTGCTACATATGCTTCAAGATGTATTGAAAACGAAATACTTATGTATTTTCGTTCGCTTAAAAAATTAGCTAATGACGTTTACATTGGTGATACTATAGATACCGATAAAGATGGAAATGTATTGTCATTTTCAGATATAATCGCTGACGATGAAAACCTTATTGATATTGTGGAACTAAAGTGCAAGTCTGACATATTATATAAGCACGTGCAAAAAGTTCTGAATGATAGAGAAAAAAAAGTAATTATGCTTAGGTATGGACTTTATGGAGGGTGCCCATTGACTCAGCGCGAGACAGCAAGTCATCTTAACATATCAAGATCGTATGTATCGAGAATTGAAAAAAAAGCTTTAATGCTTTTAAACAGAGCATTTAAAAATGATGAAAAATCCGGGAAAAATAGATGATATAAAAATAAACAGTTAACTTTATTATGAAATGCCTATAAAGTTTATATTGAAACTGTAAAGGAGTTGACAAGCATAAAAATAACGGTTATGTTTGTTGTTATATATAATTTGGTAATGATATTTAAATAAGAGAAAATAATTAAATTCTATCAAAAAATAGAAAATTATCTGAAAATTGTTACAATTTTTGTGAGAATATTTTATAATTTTTTAAAGCAACACCGTACAGTAAGTAAAATAAAAAAATATTGTATGATAAAACTATGAATAAGCAAATAACACTATCGTATTTCTATGATGAATTAGCACAGACGAAAACAAATAAAAAAGCCTTTTTAAAACAAATGAACCAGATAACAACATGGAACGACGCGTGGATAGGGATAATCAAGCCGTGCTTATATAAAGGAGAGCGCGGCAATAAGCCCTACGACCTTGAACTGATGATTCGTGTTTACATCTTGCAAAACTTTATGATTTGTCAGACATGATTATGATGACAGAGGTGATCGACAGTTGAGCCTTTTCGAAGTTTTGCGGAGTAGACTCATCAAACCAAGTTCCGGATGGCGAAACTATAGGAAGGTTTCGCAACATAATAGTAAAAAATGGCATACAAAAAAGCTGTTTTCACAGGTAGTAGAATTACTACGCCAAAAAGACTTGATTTTGAAAGAAGGAACAATTGTAGATTCAACCGATTATGGCAGACCATAATTTACCACAAACAAGGAGAAAAAGCACCACTCACAAGAGCATTCTGATAAAGAAGGGAAACGCATGTCACTTTGGTTATAAATCATATGTCGGGGTTGACAGAAAAACGAGATTAGTGCATATGGTAAAAGTAACAGCAGCGAATGTGCCAGACGTAACGATCATGCCAGATTTGTTGATAGGCGAGGAAACTTTTGTATATGAAGATAGCTGATATATTGGGACAGACAAGCGAGAAAATGCGGTTGAAAAAATAAATGTGAGAAGAAAATTCAGTACAAAATAAACAGACGGCCATCACAGATTAGGAATCTGTCAAAAAACGGGGCATATCATGTGAAAAAACAGAACATCAGAAATCATCAGTACGAGCAAAGGTAGAGTACGTGTTTGGGGTAGTGAGAAAGCTTTTTAAATATAGAAAAACGCGATACCAGGGATTGAGAAACAGACGTAAATAGGGAAAATCTGGGCATTTTTTCTTTTTCAATATTTAGCAGCCATTTTTGACTATTATGAGGCGTTACCTTAAATAATGTAAAGTGTGAGTATAAAGTGTTTGTTAGTGATCGAGTCCACTGGAAATAGATGTGCATGTGATTGTTAACTGAAAGGATAACATAAAAATTATAATGGCAGAAGATCTTTTTATGCAAAGTTTTTGGAAAAGATGGATTTTTATGTTTGGATACAGATATGTTTAGGGTAGAGCATGGTTATGATGTACATAGATTGGTAAAATACTGAAAATTGATAATTTGTTGATAAGAAATCCGATATAGTAAAGTTTTTTAGGTTATTCCTGATGTTGATGTTGCAAACCCATAAAGTGGTGGATGCGTTTCTTTTAGCTGCATTTTTGAGTGACATATGTGTTTGCTGTTTCCTGATTTGTATCAACAGTATATTAATGCTGACAGTTTAAAGTTGCTTAATATAGTTGGAGATAAGCTTAAAAAGCTAAGATTTAAGATTTTAAATGTTGATATAACGATAATTATGTAAAAGCCAAAGTTAAGGTAATATGTTAATAAAATAGAAAATAATATTTGAAAGGTGCTAAATTTAGATATATCACAATTTAATGTTAAAGCTAATATCGAAGAATGACTTGGCTTTATCGGAAAATGAAAAGGTGTAGTGTTTATTTTTAAGTTTTTAATTTACATGATTTAGTTTTAATAGAATTTTAGGTGTGTAAATATTAAAAAGACTATGTTATTAAAATATAAAATAAAAAAGCTAATTGTTTTTGCATATTTTTGCATTAGGAAAGTATCAAAAGTATTATAATATGATATTTCTGTTATTTGAATTTTAACTTAAAGGCTAATTTCAAAAGCCCCAACCATTAATTCCAGCGCGTCTCATAGCACCAAATATTTTGTCTTTAATGCCCTTGTCTAGCTTTTCGTGTTGGTTTAAAAACTCTTTTACTGCTTGTCTATTTGTTGTGCCGTCAACTGGACAGTTGCTTTTAACTACTTTTAATTCTGTTCTTTTTGCAGCTCGCTTAATTTCAATTTCGGGAGTTAAAACAAGTGGTCTAATTAAAGTTATATTTTTCCTTGAAAGGTAAGTTTTGGGTGAAAAGCAAGCTATTCTGCCTTCATTAAACAAATTCATTATAAATGTTTCAACGACGTCATCAAAATGATGACCAAACGCTATTTTATTACAACCGTTTAAAATTGCAAGATCATGGAGCGCTCCACGCCTCATTCTTGCACATAGGCTGCATGGATGAGTTTCTTTTTTTATATCAAAAACAATATGACCTATTTCAGTAAGTTTTACAACATAGGGTATAAAATATCTGTCACAGATTTTTTTAATTTCGCTAAAATCGGTTTGTTTTTCTTTAAATTGCAGATCAAGTGTTAGTGCAACAATATCAAATTTTATAGGCATAAATCGTTTTAGCCGACAAAGCCCCTCTAAAAGAACCAAGCTGTCTTTGCCACCAGAAACTCCAATAGCAATTTTGTCGCCATTTTCAATCATATTAAATTCCTGAATCGCCTTTCGCATAAGGCCAAGTGTTTTTTGCAAAATTAACCACCCAGTTTTTTAAATTGTATATACACATTTAAAATATAGATATGTTAACAAAACTTATTTAAAAAACATAAATAGCATATTGCAGATGCATTGCTTGTTAACAAGGATATTTTAAGTAGCAAATATTGAGTTTCGTTTTTAAAATTTTCACTAATCAAAAATACAATTGTAATTAACATTGTAAATATAATTTATATTTTAAAAAACTATGCTAGCATTTTTTCGCTACTTTAAGTTTTATTGCGAGATTGCAAAAGTTGTAAAAAACCTCTTGTTTTGTTTATTGTTGTTCATATCCATTGTGCCGTTGTTTTGTGTATTGTTTCATTTTAGTTTTATAGTGTAAATATATTATTTAGGACATAGTTTTATTTTATCATATAAACTCCCTTTTTTAAAGACCTTTACAACACTAAGTTATAGAGTTATAATTTATAAAAAGATCGCTTTTACAAATTTTATATAAATAAGCGAGGTATAACCATGAAAAAAACAACTCTTGGTACATGGATAGTTAGATTTATCTTTTGCATTGCAGTTATTGCAACATACAAAATGTTTGACAATTTGCTATATATATTTAACTGGGTTAAGAGTTTTTTTAATATGTTAACTCCGTTTATAATAGGCGGTGCAATTGCTTTTTTACTATTTCCTATATGCAAAAAAGTTGAAGTTTTGCTTTCGAAAACTAAAAAACCGTTTATTGTAAAAAGAACTCGCGGGCTTGCAACGCTTATTGTAGTAATATTTGCTTTAATGGTTATATCTGCAGTGCTTCTTTTGCTTGTGCCTATGATCTATAATAGCATAGTTGATTTTATATCTGCGGTGCCTGAATATTTGACAGACGTATATAATTTTCTAAGCGAGCATATTAAAGACACAGCGATTATAAATGAAGTAATTAATGATATTAAAAACTATTTTTCTTTTGAAAACATTGCTAAATTTTTTACGTCACTTGATTATAACAGTTATTTAAACGGAATAACAAGTGTATTCTCGGGTGTATTTAATACATTGATCGGAGCAATTATTTCAGTTTACTTGTTGCTTGACCGAAAATCTATTAAAAAGATGTTGATAAGGATTGGATATATTTCGTTAAAACCAAAAAAAATAAAAAAAATCAGCGAAATAGCTTCAAAAATAGCAAAAGTTATTTATACATTTATATTTGGCCAAATGCTAGATGCTTTTATTATTGCATCCTGCATAGGTGTAATATTGAGTTTATTTGGAATTAATAATAGCATTGTGCTTGCTATAGTTTACTTTTTGTTTGCGTTAATACCATATTTTGGTTCTATAATAGGCGTTATATCAGTTTTTTTGTTATCGCTTGTTTCAGGAAACATACAACAATGTTTAATGGCAACTGTCATAGCTCTTTTGATGCAGCAGCTTGACACTAACGTCGTAAATCCAAAAGTTGTGGGACATGTAGTTGGCATTAGGCCGCTTTATGTAATACTTGGTATTACACTGTTTGGTGGTATGTTTGGATTTGTTGGCTTTTTTCTCGGCCCACCACTTATGTCAATAGTAATCGAACTTTTTATTGAGTTCATCAAATTAAGAGAAAACAAAAAAAATCAAGCATGCGATTCATTAGCGCAAAAAGGTATAATTGCAAGGATAAAAGATTCCGTTTCTTTTGACGAAGATTTTAAAAACACTTCATCAGACTTAGAAGATATATTTTATGATGGCGGCTAAAAATAATCTGTTAACTTAATTAAAGTGCAAATCATGAGGTAGTAAGATAAAAACAGAAAACTTTTGTTTCCAATTAAGTTTTAATTATCGGTAACAGAAATTTTTATAAATAAAACCTATTATATTCTCTGCTAAAGGCTCAATTAATATAAATATTTTTTGTTTTTAAAAACAGTGATATTATATTTATGAAAATTAATTGATATCTTATTTTATTGTTTTTGTACTTACAAATATTTTATATTCACTCTCAATTTTGTGATGTTATCATTGTTAAGTGTATAGGCCGCGAACCAATTCTATAAAAAGCTTAGTTAACATGAATTTTAAGATATTCTATCTTTTTTAATTTGATTGTTCTCATTTTTAATGTTTATTTGCATATTAAAGTTTTAATAATGTTTTATATAGTAAAAAGAGGCTCATTTAGCCGATGATAAAGGCTTTATAAACTTTTAACCTTATGTATTATATAAAAAATTTTTAAAACATCCACCTTAATTTTGGGGATGTTTTAAATTAAAACGTTAAAATAGTTGTAATATATAGTGTTTTAAAAATAAATTTATTTAATTATCGCCTTCAGTATATTTGTCTATATAATTACACATAATTTCAAAAGAGTTAATTTTATCATCTCTTTTCGATATTTCTTCTTTAACATATTCAGGAATATTATTAAAATAGGACTTTGCCAAACTGTTATATTTAAGAAGTTCTTCTAAATTTTGAGGCTTTTTCATAAATTTTTTCTCCTTCAATTTTGTTTTCAAATGATTTAATAATGTTTTGCATTTCATCAAAGTTTGTTGGATCTTTTCTCTTGACTTCTTGTTTTATTTTTGGGGAGAGTGATTGAAATAATTCAAAGCTGGATAAGTCTTGATCGAGCAAATCAGTTAAACAAAGTTTTGGTTGGTTTTTGTCCATAATTTCACCTCCATATATAAGTGTTAGCTTAAATGTTAATATAATTAGAGGTAAAACAAACCTTTTTTATTATGATTTAATTATTGCAAAAAAATAACATACTAAATTTATATCTTTTTGAAAGTTTAGAAAAAATTTTGTGACATAATAAATTATAAATAAATATATTTTAAAAATTAATTGCATTATATTCCCAATTTTTTGTTTTTTAATAAATTTTGAGGTACTTAAGTCTATTATGTGAATATAATAAGTTTAATTTGTGTAAGTTTTTTTATAGGTAAATTATATTATACCGAAAAGTTATTGTTTTATTCTTTTATAAGGGTACTACCTTTCTTTCATATAAAGGGTTTATTTTTTAAAAAAAATATCATATAATAAACATTGAAACAAGATGGGAGATGCAAAATGTGAGCAGCGATTTACTAAAAGATGTAAAGAAAATTCATTTTATTGGAATTGGCGGATCAGGTATGTTCCCTTTAGTGCAAATTCTGTATAAAAAAGGTTATATAATTACAGGTTCTGATAATAATGAGTCTGATATAGTTAAAATGGAACGTGGCCTTGGCATTGATGTTATTATGGATCAAAAAGCAGAAAATATTAAAAATTCTGACCTTATAGTATATACATCTGCTATATTAAATGATAACTCAGAACTTATAGCGGCAAAGCAAAGCGGCATAAAAACAATTGAGAGAAACGATCTTTTGGGATATATTACCTCAAAATACTCTGATTGTATATGTATAAGTGGAACTCATGGTAAAACCACTACTACCTCAATTCTTACGCAAATTTTGCTTGATGCAGATATGGATATTTCAGCAATAATTGGCGGTAAGCTTAAATCAATAGATGGATATGCAAAAATAGGTAACTCATCAATTCTTGTGTGTGAAGCTTGCGAATATGAAGATCATTTTTTAAAACTTTATCCAGATATAACTGTGATTTTAAATATAGATAATGACCATATGGATTATTTTAAAAGTATGGAAAATTTAAAAAGGTCATTTAAAACTTTTTGCAAAAGCACAAGAAAAACAATAATATATAATGGTGATGACGCAAATACGACAGACGTGGTTTTGGGCATTGATAAAAAGCGAATTTCATTTGGATTTAGCAGCAAAAATGATTATTACCCGGAAAATATTAATAAAATATCTGGTCTTAAAACCACATTTTCTTTATGCAAAAAAGGAAAGATTATATGCGAAAATATTAATTTATTAGTTCCCGGTGAACACAATATATTAAACGCTGTAGCTGCACTTGCTACGGCAATCGAAGTAGGGATACCTTTTGAAAAGTTAAAATACGGTCTTGAAAATTTTAAAGGATCCGGCAGAAGATTTGAATTTATAGGTGAAGTTGACGGCGTAACTGTTGTTGATGATTATGGTCACCATCCTACTGAAATAGAAGCAACGTTAAAAGCTGCTAAAAACTGTGGGTTTGAAAAAGTATGGGTTGTTCACCAACCTTTTACTTATTCAAGAACTAAAATGCTTATGGATGAATTTGCAAGAGTTCTAAGCATAGCAGACAGAGTAATTTTAACTGAAATTATGGGATCAAGAGAAAAGAATACGCTTAATGTTTATTCACGCGACTTGGCTGAAAGAATTCCCGGTTGCAAATGGTTTAAGACTCAAAAAGAAGCGGCAAGTTATGTACTAAAAAATGCAAAACCTGGTGACTTGGTTATAACGCTCGGATGTGGTGATATTTATAAAGCTGCAAAAATGATGGTGTTTGATAAATATTAAGAATATAAATAAGCGGTAAATTTATTTTGTTTTTACCACTTGTTTATTTTATGTTTTCATTTTAAAAAACATTGGAGCTACTGATCCGATTTGAACGGACGACCTGCTCATTACGAGTGAGCTGCTCTACCTACTGAGCTACAGTAGCATAGTAAAGCAAAAATATTATATCATGACTCTGAAACCAAGTCAATGTTTTGCTCGTAGGGGAGTGCCCTAAATAAGTTTATAGACCAAAGAAGAAAGAAAAAAAGCAGATTTAAGTGAAGGGTACAAGAACTTAGATAGGGCAAATTTATTAAAAGCATGAACAAATATTTTTAAGACGGCTTTTGCAGTATCTATTGATCTAAAAAGCACTTGGATTTCCTATGCAATAGTGCTATATAATTCCTTAAGTCTGAATTTACTCCTTCTACGGTGTAAGTCTCACTTTTGTTTTTTAACGACTTGTGAGTTCCATAATAACATACTTCGGAATATGCAGAATAAGCATCAGAATAATAATGCTCTGCCTTTGGTGATTTGTCTAACAGCCTATGTATTCTTTCACTACTTTTATCATATGCTACATCATATCCTACCATTTGTCTTTTTTATATTTTTACATAACTATAAATTTCGACCATTTATATTATTTCTTTAGGGCCTTCTTTTTCCCCATCCTTATTTTTTACTTTCTTGTTTAATGCTTTTATCCAAATTATATACTGTTGGTTTATTTATTTTAATTATCCTTCCTACTATTCTTCCAATGTTCCCTATATAAAATATTTGTATTGTCTTTCTTTTAAACTCCTCATCATAATTTAATTATCTTATGAACTTTCTTCTGCACTTTTTACACTGACACTGATGTTTTCCCTCTTTTTTATACTTTTTCGTTTCCACATTTTGGGCATTTTATCTTTTCCATAGATTTTATTATATCATATTATCTTTTATTTGGTCACTCCCTGTTACGAATGTCAATTTATGAATATCTTCAAACTCTATATAAAATTTAAAAGCTTGATCATAAATGTCTATTAATATTTTCTTTTTCAGAACCAAGTAATTTATATAATTTATATATTATATCAAAAGATTTATTCGCAAAATCTTTAACATCTAAATTTTACTCTTCAAAATAATTTTCACCTACAACAGTAATTAACTTTTCTTTGTCCACTTTACAATTAATGTATGATATATCTTTAATTTTTTATATAAATAATTTATTTCTTAAATATGTAAATTGGTCAAAAATTAAACAAGTATCAGAATCACTCTTATGAAGATTATTATCGACTAACGAATAAGTAAATAATGCTAATTTTATTCATAGTCGTACCATAGTTCGAATTTTGACATAAAAATATTTCTTCTATATTGTCATTTATTCTATTAGATAATTTTTTAAAATATTTTTTTGTAAATCTATTGTTAAATGTATAATTTCTAAGTCTGGGTTGTCTTTTTTAGTTAAAGGCTTTTGGTATTATTATACATGTTTTTTGTTATCTTTTTCTATTTTAAAGTTCCTCTTTAATTTTAAGTGAATAATAATCAAATAACTGCCTGATTTTATCGTTATCATAGAAAATGCTTTAACATCTGTGAATATTTTTTTACGTTTTTTATGATGCAAAAGCATGTAAACAAATAGTGAAGATATTGTTAAATTTACAACATCTTCACTATCAATAACACACCTATATAAATTTAAGATATTTTACAATCTTTAATTTTATCTTCATAGTTTAATCCTATAAATATGTCTAAACTTATCTTCTCACAATTTACACTTCCTGATGCTGTGCATTTAATTATTGTTCCATCATCATTTATCTCCAACAAACTCACATTCATTATCATTAACTAATTTTCCACCTTTAAACTTAATACTTGATATTGTTACATGATTATTTTCAACGAAACATTTAAAAGGAATATTACTTATAGTATGTTCACTTCAATCAAACTGTACACTAAAATTTCCTATTGATTTAAATTTTTTACCATTCATATTGCGGTTTATATGGTACAAGCTAATTTAACTTTATAATCATTTCCTCAATATTTAGATTTTGTCATAAATTTAGAAAAATCTTTTTTATTTTTTATCTTAAACTTTTTGGTAAGTCTCTCAGCAATTTGTAGATTTTTATTAAAAGCACTCTCTATAGTTTGTGCACTTACCGTAAGTGTTGAAATAAAGCCTATGCTTACTATACATATGGTTAAAATAATTGATAATAATTTTCTATTTTTTACTTTGGAAACATGTTATTTAGTTTTATAAAATAATTTTATAATTATATAATATTACATATTCATCAATAAAGCAATATATATTATGCAAACAAATGTGTTAATAATCAATTTTATTGATTTTGTTATGTTTTTAAAAGTTTAAATTATTATTACGTTTAACCTTGAATAATCTTACAAAAAATGCTATTATGTACAAGTATTTAATTTATGATTGTGAAATAATAAATCAACTTGCAAAGGATGAATAGTAAATGTTGCTTTCTAAACTTTTGGGGGAACGCTATCGTGAAATGCCTGCTGACGTAAATGTAATTAGCTATGCACTCATGCTAAAAGGTGCATATATACGTCCTATTGGAAATGGCATATTCACACTTTTGCCACCAGCTAAAAAGGTAATTAAAAAAATTGAAAATATAATCCGCGAAGAAATGGATAATTTAGGCGGTCAAGAAGTTCTCTTCCCTGTTGTAATGCCTGGAGATATATGGGAAGAATCCGGCAGATATGAAAGTGTAGGAAAAGAATTGCTCCGTTTTAAGGACAGATCAGGTATAAGCCATGTTCTTGCTATGACTCACGAAGAAGCTGCTGTACATCTTGCCAAAACAGACGCTAAATCTTATACAAAATATCCGTTTATGATCTATCAAATACAAACCAAGTTCAGAGACGAACCTCGATCAAGAGCCGGTTTAATTAGAACAAGAGAATTTACCATGAAAGATGGATATTCATTCCACTGCTCTCAGGAAGATCTTGAAAACTACTACAAACTTTGCCATAAAGCTTATGAAAATATATATAATAGATGCGGTTTAAGCAATGTGGTTTCTGTTGGATCAGATTCTGGTATTATGGGTGGCGCTGTGGCTCACGAGTTTATGTATTTGTGCGACTCTGGTGAAGACACAATAGTGACTTGTGATTTTTGTAACTATCGTGCAAACATAGAAATTGCTACTACTAACAGAGAAAATGTAGATGATATGCCAAGTGAAATTGAAAAAATACATACTCCAAATATTACTACTATTGAACAGCTTAGCAAATTTTTAAACAAAGATCCAAAAAAGATGATAAAAGCTGCTATCTTTAAAACCGAAACCAGCGGGAAAGTACTGCTTTGTTTCATCCGTGCAGATCTTGAAATTAATGAATCTAAATTAAGGGCAATAGTTAAAGAAAACATCCTGCCGCTTACTGACCATGATAACGTTGATCTTGAATTCGGTTTTTGCGGACCTTACAATTTTAATCTGCCTAAAAATGTAACTGTTATTTATGATAATTCAATTAAAAACGCTAAAAATATGACAGTGGGAGCTAACCAAAAAGATTATCACTACACCGGCGTAACTGTTGGCAGAGATTTTAAAATAAATAAATATGAAGATATATCAAAAGTTTCTAATGGAGATCCATGTCCTATCTGCAACAAGCCATTAAAGCTTAGCCGAAGCATAGAAGTCGGTAATATATTTCAGCTTGGTACAAAATATACCAAAAAAATGAATATGACCTATGCAGACCAGGACGGCAAACTTAAAAATCCAATAATGGGCTGCTACGGCATAGGGCTCGGCAGATTGTTTGCATGCATAGTTGAAGATTGTCATGATGATTTCGGCCCAATCTGGCCATATAGTGTCGCACCTTGGCAAATTCACATATGCACCCTCTCTAACAAGAAAACTGATGTTTTAAAAGAAGCAAAAGAGCTTTATGACAAACTGTCTTTAAAGTACGAAGTCATTTTAGATGACCGCAAAGTTTCTGCTGGAATTCAATTTAATGATGCTGATCTTTTAGGTGTTCCAATCCGTATCATTGTCAGCGCTCGCAACCTAGAAAACGACCAAATAGAAATTGTTACGAGGGATAAATCAATAAAAATTACTGCTAAAATGAATGAGATAGAATCGGCAATTGAAAGCATTGTTGAAAAAATAAAATAAGATTTTATAAAAACGGTTCTGCCTAAGTTTAGCAAAACCGTTTTTATATTGATTAAATATTTTTTTTCTCAAAGGATTCACAATCTGTGCATTCAACCATCTTAGGATTCGACTCATGAGTTCCTACGCGAATGCTATCAAGTTTACAATAGTTTTGATCTTGACAATGGTTTTTACATTGCTCAACTGTGCATGCAATACATTTGTTAGCTTTTTCCATCTTCATATTCCCTCCTTTTTGTTACGAAGATATAAATATATATTTCCCAAAAAGCAGGCATATTATTCTTATTCCGATATGATTTCGCACAAAATATCTAAACCTTTTTTAAGCTTATCAAAAGAAATATTTAACGGCGGCAAAAGCCTTAATTTTTCCTTTGCAGTTAATATCAAAAGCCCATTATCATTACATTCACATGCAACATCTATTGCTTTTTTATTTTTAAGCGATAAGCCAAGCATTAGTCCAAGACCATCTACAGATTTTATATTATCTAAACTTTCAAGTGTTTTGCAAATTAATTTAGATTTTTCTTTAACCTCATTTAAAAATTCATCCGTCATAGCATCCATAACAACATTCGCGCCGGCACAAACTACCGGATTCATACCAAAAGTTGTTGCGTGATCTTTAGGCTCCAAGACATTCGAACAAGTGTCTTTCATTAAACAAGCTCCTATTGGAAGTCCTCCGCCAAGCCCTTTTGCAATTGTAGTTATGTCAGGGAACACACCAAACTGCTCTGATGCAAGCAATGCGCCTGTTCTGCCTATGCCCGTTTGCACTTCGTCTACAATGAAAGTTAAATCGTTTTTTCTGCATAGCTGCTCTGCTTTTTTAACATAATCCAAATCAAGTGGAATGACACCGCCCTCTCCTTGAATAAGCTCGCACATGAAAGCACATACACTTTTATCTATAGCTTTTTCAAGTGCTCTTATGTCATTTGCAGGCACATATTCAAAACCTTCTGTGAATGGAGAAAAATATTTATGAAAACTATCTTGCCCGGTTGCAGAAAGTGTTGTAACTGTGCGGCCATGAAATGAGTTTTGTAGTGTTATAATCTTATATCTATTTTCACCATATTTCAAAAAACTGCGTTTTCTTGCAAGCTTTATTGCACACTCATTTGCTTCGGCACCGGAATTTGCAAAAAACACTTTATCATATCCCGTTTTTGTGCAAAGTTTTTCAGCAAGCTCTGCTCCCGGAGCTGAATAATATAAATTTGATGTGTGATTTAAAATGCTTGATTGAAAAGACACAGCATCTACCCAGCTTTGTTCGCAAAAACCAAGAGAATTAACGCCTATGCCGGATGTAAAATCAATGTACTCGTTTCCTTCAAAATCATAACAAAGCGAACCTTTTCCATTTTCGATTGCAATATTAAACCTTGAGTATGTATTTGCTACATACTTTTTTGTTTTATTAATAATATCTTTTGATGTCACAACAATCCTCCTAAAAGCACCTAGATAATTAGCCAACTAACATTGTTCCGATTCCTTCATTTGAAAACATCTCAATCAAAGCTGCATGCTCAAGCCGACCATCGATTATGAAAGCTCTTTTTACACCCCGCCTCACTGCCTCAACACAACAATTGACCTTTGGAATCATGCCGCCTGAAATTATACCTCGTTTCATAAGTGAAGGTACTTCGCTTGCTTTTACAATTGGCATTAACGTACTTTCATCATCTTTATCTTCTAAAATTCCTCTCACATCTGTCATGAGAATTAAATTCTTAGCCATCAGTGCAGCCGCTATTCGTGCAGCTGCTGTGTCAGCATTTATATTATAAGTTTTTCCGTCCATATCAGTTGCAACGGTAGCAATAACCGGTATATAACCATTTTCGAGTGCGTCAACTATTGAATTAATATTAACCTTCTCAACTTCGCCAACAAAACCCAGCTCTTTGCTTAACGGACGCGCTATTATCATGTCGGCATCTATGCCACAAAGACCTATTGCTTTTCCGCCATGTCTGTTTAAAAGCGAAACCAAATCTTTGTTTACCTGCCCCGCAAGAGTCATTTGAACTATTGAAGCTGTTTCTTTATCAGTATATCTAAGACCATCTATAAATTTGCTTTTTTTGCCAATTTTGCCCAGCATATTATTTATTTCGGGACCGCCTCCGTGAATTAACACAACTCTTATGCCAACAAGCGAAAGCAACACAACATCTCTCATTACACTTTGCTTTAAGTCATCATTGGTCATAGCATTTCCACCATATTTTATAACAACAGTTTTGCCATAATATTTTTGCATATATGGCAATGCATCTACCAAAACCCTAGCTTTAGTTGTGTTATCAATATCCGATATATTCTTCATTTAATCCATCCCCAGCTTAAATTTAACAACTTAATTAAGTGCGATATTCGCCATTAATTTTTACATAATCATGCGTTAGATCACACCCCCAAGACATCGCTGTAAAATTGCCGTTATGTAAATCAACTATAATTTTAATCTCATCACCATTTAAAATA
Source organism: uncultured Oscillospiraceae bacterium (assembly GCA_910577565.1). Taxonomy (GTDB): domain Bacteria; phylum Bacillota; class Clostridia; order Oscillospirales; family Ruminococcaceae; genus RUG12519. The sequence goes on from CAJTNJ010000010.1 coordinate 17,782, forward strand.
AACTGAGCTGCTTCTTCTGAAAAATCAACTCCCATACCATTTTTGCAAACCATAACATCTTTTGTTCTGCTCGCAAGCTGAACGCTTATCTTTGATACGTCAAAGTCACCCTCGGCATATCCAATTGCACATAAAATTCTGCCCCAGTTTGCATCTTCACCATAAATTGCTGCTTTTAAAAGCATAGATGAAATAACAGATTTGGCAATATTTTGAGCTGTCTTTTCGCTGGGCGCGTGTTTTACTTTGCACTCAATGAGTTTAGTTGCACCCTCACCATCAGCAGCAAGTTCTCTTGAAATTCTGCGCATTACAACATAAAGTGCACTAACAAAAGTGTTATAATCATCATCTTCTGATTCTATTTTATCATTCCCGGAAGTTTCATTAGTCATTATAACGACCATATCATTCGTAGATGTATCGCCATCAATGCTTATCATATTAAATGTGCGATCGGTGACATATCTTAGAGCCTTTTGCAACAAACTTTGAGAAATAGCTACATCAGATGTAATAAAACAAAGCATTGTCCCCATGTTGGGATTAATCATCCCTGTGCCTTTGCCTATAATTCCCAAATGACAAGTTTTTCCACCCAAGTTGAATTCTATTGCATATTCTTTTTCTCTTGTGTCCGTTGTCATTATAGCATTTGCAGCATTGTGTGAACCACTGTAACTTAAGCTATCACAAAGTTCTTGTATATGATTTTTTATCGGTTCAATCGGAAGCGTCTCACCAATAACTCCTGTTGATGCAACAATCACTTTTTCTTTATTGATATGAAGTTGTTCAGCCGCAAGCTCGCACATAGCGCTAGCCTTTTCTATGCCATCGGCATTGCAGGTGTTTGCATTACCGCTGTTTACAATGACTGCATTCACTTTAAAATCACTCTTTTTTAAATGATCTTGCGTAACATAAATAGGTGCGCCTTTAACTTTATTTTTTGTATAAACAGCAGCTGTAATACATGGAATTTTTGAATAAATCAAAGCCAAATCTTTCTTTGAACGGTTCGGCCTTATTCCGCAGTTAATACCCGCCGCTTCAAATCCGCAAACAGCACAAACTCCTCCATGTATAGCTTCATAGTCCTTGAAATTAGTATCCATTAAAAACTTTCCTTTCAACTAAAATGCCGGCGGTATCAAATTTAAGCCTTCATCCTCGTCAAAACCCAACATTAAATTCATATTTTGTATTGCTTGTCCCGCCGCACCTTTTACAGTATTATCTATGGCTGAACAAATTATAAGCCGGTTGTTTATTTTGTCTAAATGAAGCGATACGTCGCAATAATTTGAATATTTAACGTTTTTAATTGAAGCCGATGAACCAACTGGCAAAACTCTGACAAATTTACAATCGCTGTAAAAATCAACATAAATTTTATATACATCCAAAAGACCACTGCATTTTTTGAGTTTGACATAAATTGTCGAAAGTATGCCTCTATTTATTGGGATTAGGTGAGGCACAAAAGTTACATTTATTTTTTTGCCTGCTATATTACTTAAAGTTTGTTCAATTTCCGGAGTGTGTCTGTGTTGTGCTATTTTGTAGGCAGAAAAATTCGAATTGCACTCTGGAAAGTGAGTAGTGATGGATAAGCCTCGGCCTGCTCCCGTAACTCCCGATTTGCTGTCAATTATAATGTCGCCATCAAACAATTTGTTTTTTAATATTGGTGCAATTCCAAGGCATATGCTTGTCGGATAGCATCCGGGATTTCCAATTATGCTCTTGCCGGTTAAAAGATCTTTGTGCAGCTCTGGAATTGAATATACACTGTCATCATGCAGTTCTTTGTCATTATATTCAAGGTTGTACCAGTTTTTATAGTCTTTTTCATCTTTAAGCCTAAAATCTGCTCCAAGATCGATAAGCTTTTTACCTTTATCAACACACTGACTTGCAATCGGCTCACTAAACCCGCTTGGCAGTGATGAAAAAACTATGTCAGATGAATCTATAACAGTGTCGTTATCGCAAAGCAAAGAGCTAAAAATTTCACGGAAATTTGGATATATGTCCTGAATATTTTCACCTTCATAAGACTTAGAACTTATAGCTGCTACTTTAACCTTGCTATGACTCAGCAAAAGCCGCAAAAGTTCCACTCCTGCATATCCTGTAGCTCCTATTATGCCTACATTAACTTTTTCTTCCAAAGTTTTATATACACCCGCCCTTATTTTAAATGTCGTTTATAATTTTTGCACTTTTTTAATTATAAACTCTTTGCAATCAAAAGACAAGCTAAAACTGAGCAATCATTAATTTTTTGTATGTTTATACAATATTATCGTTGTATAATGCATAAATATACAGCCAACAGACTAATCTGATGGCCGTAACAAATTAAATAGCTATTTAATTATGCTAGCTAGATCTTGCATAGCGACGCCTATTGATTTAACAGCATGCTCTGCTTTCTTTTTTGAAGCTTTATAGCATCTTGTTTTATTTTTTTGCATATTTTTACCTGCTGCAATTGCCGCTGCCGCTGTAACACAGCCGGTTGCAAGGCATACCATTGCTCCTTTTGCAATAGCATTCATTTTATCCATCTCCTTGTCTTTAAATAAATTAGATTTACTGTCGAACTTTTTTGTTCTAAAGCGCTTCCATATTTATTGTTCCCGCTTTATATTATAAATGAGTGAATAAATTTTCCATGTTAATTTTTAAAAATATAAAAATTTTAAATCACTCCTATTTATATCTATTCACATAACGCCAAAAATGATTTTTCATTTAACAAAATTATATTATATTAATATTCACATAAATTTCGCTAAAAATCTTGACAATTAAACCCATTAAAACTAAAATATAAAGGGCTTATAATGCAGCATATAATTAATATTTTTGCTGATTTGAATTAATTAATTTAAGTCAATCTATCAAAGGGAAAATTTATGAAAAAAAATAATTATATAATCGAACTAAAAAATATCTCTATTTCCTTTGACGGGGAAACAATCTTAGAAAATTTAAACCTTTCAATCAAAGACAGGGAATTTATCACCTTTTTAGGACCGTCAGGATGCGGAAAAACAACAATACTTAGAACAATTGCCGGTTTTTTAACACCAGATTCCGGCGATATCTATTTCGACGGCGAAAATATAAGCAAGTTGCCGCCTCACAAAAGAAATATCAATACCGTTTTCCAAAGATATGCACTTTTTCCACACCTAAACGTTTTTGAAAATATCGCTTTTGGCCTTAAAATTCAAAACTTGCCTAAAGATGAGATAAAGTCACGTGTAGAGCGGCTTTTAAAGGTTGTTAATTTGCAAGGTTATGAAAAGCGCAAACCTTCTCAACTTTCAGGCGGACAACAACAACGTGTAGCGATTGCGAGAGCTCTTGTCAACCGTCCAAAAGTGCTTTTGCTTGACGAACCTCTCGCAGCACTTGATTTAAAACTTAGAAAAGAAATGCAACTCGAACTAAAAGAGATGCAACAAAAACTAAATACTACCTTTATATATGTTACTCATGACCAAGAAGAAGCTTTGACTATGAGCGATACTGTTATTGTAATGAATGAGGGTGAAATCCAGCAGATAGGTACGCCACAAAACATATATAATGAACCCAAAAATGCTTTTGTTGCTGACTTTATCGGTCAAAGCAACATATTAAATGGCAAAATGCTTAAGGACTATAAGGTCAACTTTGCTGGCGGTATTTTTGATTGCGTTGATAAGGGTTTTAAGACAAATCAACCTGTTGATGTTGTGATAAGACCGGAAGATTTGCATATTGTTCCAAAAGAAGAAGCAAAATTTATGGGAATAATAGATTCCATTGTCTTTAAAGGAGTGCACTATGAAATAGAAGTCTTTGCTCAAAATATGTACTTGCTTGTTCACACAACAAAATATTATGAAAAAGGTTCAATGGTAGGACTTAACTTTGAACCTGACGATATTCATATTATGGCTAAGTTGTTTGAACAAACAACAAATATAATTCCTGCAGAGATTATACAGAAAAACACCATCTCATTTATGGGAATTGAGTTTATAAGAGAAAATTTAAATTTTGAAGTTGGTACAAAATTAAATCTTACTATAGCTCCAAATAGCATATCTTTAGTATCAAGCGATCTTTCTGATATTGTTCTAACACTTGACTCTATTATTTATAAAGGTGCTTATAATGAAATGCTGTTTTATGTTGAAGATGAGTCATATAAAGAAAACTATATACTCGTGCATTCTGAAAATGAAGAAGAGGTCGGAACCGAACTTGGTCTTAAATTTGATTTTGAAAAGATAGAGGTAGCAAAAAGATGAACAAAGGCTCTTTTAAATTTTTGCCCTATGGTTTTTGGATTATAGCGTTTACCATAATTCCTATTTTAATGATAACCTGGTTTGCATTCACAAATGAAAGCAGACAGTTCACTTTTGACAACATCTTAAAAATTAAAAGTTACGCCGGCGTTTTGGTTCGATCACTTGTGTTTGCTTCCATATCAACTTTCATATGTTTGTTGATTGCATATCCATTTGCATATTTCATGTCAAGAATATCAGAAAACGGACAAAAGATGTGCATAATTCTTATTATGCTGCCAATGTGGACTAATCTCTTGCTTAGAACATATTCATGGATGACACTTCTTGAAAACAATGGCCTTATAAATAATCTTTTGAAATTAATAGGCATTGGCCCTTTTAGAATGATTAATACACCATGCGCTGTAATTCTTGGCATGGTTTATGATTTTTTGCCGTTTATGATACTTCCCATATACACCATAATGACAAAAATAGATAAAAGTTTAATTGAAGCAGGCAATGATCTCGGTGCAAACAGCATGCAAACACTTAGACGAATTATCTTACCTCTATCAATCCCTGGTGTGCTTTCGGGAGTTTCAATGGTGTTTGTTCCGGCTGTTTCTACATTTGTTATATCGCGACTTCTTGGCGGCGGTTCAAATGTGCTGATAGGTGACCTTATAGAATCGCAGTTTGTTGGATCTGCTTATAACCCGTGGTTTGGTTCCGCACTTTCATGGGTGCTTATGGTGGTTATGCTTGTTATTATGGCAATCACCCGCAAATTTGACAAAAATGAAACGGCAGGGCTTTTGCTATGAAACATAAATCTAAACTGAACCTATATTTGGGAATTGTAATATTATTTTTATATCTTCCAATATTTGTTTTGATAGTTTTTGCATTTAACTCAACAAAATCAAGAACCGTTTTTAGCGGATTCACCATTCAATGGTTTGCCGAGTTGTTTAAAGACAGTTTGATTATTAACGCACTTTTTAATTCGCTCATTTTAGCTGTGCTTTCCTCAATCATTGCAACTGTTATCGGGACTGCGGCTGCTTTGCAAATATTAAAAGTGAAAAAAATCAAACAATCAATAATTATGAATTTAAATTTTGTTTCAGTGATTAACTCAGAAGTGGTAATGGGAGTATCACTAATGATGCTGTTTGTTTTTGTGTTAAACATAATAGGCGGTGAGCTTGGGTTTATTACGGTTTTAATAGCTCATATAACATTTATTATACCATATGTTGTGCTCACAATGCTGCCAAAAATCAGGCAGATAGATCCAAACATTTTAGATGCCGCTTTAGATCTCGGCTGCACACCCAGCAGAGCCTTTTTCAAAGTTATTCTGCCACAAATTATGCCTGGCATTGCAAGTTCTTTAATTATGGGATTTTCTTTATCATTTGACGATTTTGCTGTCAGTTATTTTACAACGGGTAGTTCTTTCCAAACACTTCCTGTGCTCATTTATTCCATGACACGAAAACGCATAACGCCAAAAATTAATGCACTTTTTACTTTAATATTTGTGCTCGTGTTTATAATGCTGATCGTTATGAACATCTTGGACATTCGTTCAGAAAAAAACAAAAAGAAAAAATCAGCAAAAATAATTAATGATTAGTTGCTACTAAAATTTTGAAGATGATATCGGAGGTAAAATGAAAAAATTAATTTCTGTTATTCTATTCATTTCAATAATAGTTGGATGTTTAGGGCAAACCGGTTGTGATAATGAAAAATATCCAAATGGTGAAATTAAAATATTCTGCTGGGGAGAATATATTGCAGACGGAACTTTCGGATCTTTGGACGTTATAAATGAGTTTGAAAAAGAAACCAAAATAAGAGTCTCTGTCTTTTCAACTTTCGACTCTAACGAACAGATGTATGCAAAACTAAAAAGCAACAGTGCAAGCTATGATATAATTATGCCATCAGACTATATGATATCACGCCTCATTGCCGAAGATATGATTCAAAAAATAAATATAAGTGAGATAACAAATTACAACCAGGTTATGGACAGATGTAAAGGCAGCGTATGTGGATATGACCCAACTGACGAGTATAGCGTACCATATTCTTGGGGGACACTTGGTTTAGTCTATAATGGACCGTTAATTGAGCAACTAACAGGTCAAAGCGCGAACGAAATTGTAAAAGGCTGGGATGCTCTTTGGAACAAAAAGCTTGCTAAAGAAATGTTTATGTTCATAAATAGCCGCGACAGCTTTGGAATAGCTGAAAAATATTTAGGTTATTCTCTTAACACAACTAACGTATGCGAACTAAAAAATGCATATAACGCATTAAAAGAACAAAAGCCATTGGTTCAAGCATATATAATGGACGAAATATTTGATAAAATGGAAAATAACGAAGCTGCTATTGCTCCCGCCTATTCAGGCGATATTATTACAATGATGAATGAAAATGACAAGCTTTCATATTGTTTTCCCGAACAAGGCTCAAACATCTTTGTCGATGGAATCTGCATACCTAAAAATGCGAAAAACATACAAAATGCCCATAAATTTATAGATTTTCTATGCAAACCGAACATAGCCGCTGCAAACGCTCAGTATATATCATACTCAACACCAAATGTCGGTGCTTGGGAAAAACTCGATGATAGCCTTAAATATAATAAAATCGCTTATCCACCTGATGAAATAATTAATAAGTGCGAAACTTATATGTATCTTCCACCATCAGTAAACTCTTATATAGAATCGTCTTGGACTGAGATACGCAACTAATTATATATATCAAAACCGTGAAATCACCAGGGCCTATTTTAACATTAACCATATTTTAAAAGATGAAACAAATCAGCAATTTACTGTTTTCATGTTTTATTGCTGAATTTTTCACTTGGTTTTCTATTTAACTGCCTTTTATATTTAAACTTGCTAATAAACTACCTTTATCTTGCTTCCACCACTAACAGATGCCTGTCTCACTTGAATTTGTGATGTAATCCTGCTTTTCAGCTCAGGCACATGAGATATTACCCCTATTATCCTGCCTGACTTTTGAAGGCTGGTGAGGCATTTCATAACACTGTTTAAATAATCTGCATCAAGCGAACCAAAACCTTCGTCTATAAACATAGTTCCAAGCTGTATCCCACCGGCGCGGTTTGACATAACATCAGAAAGCCCTAAAGAAAGAGCCAAAGATGCAACAAACGTTTCTCCTCCAGAAAGGGTGCTTACGTGCCTTATTTTGCCACTATAGGAATCAAATACACTTAAATTAAAACCACCTTCAGTATTGATTTCATCAAGCTTAGAAAAACTATATCTGTAATGTGTTATTTTGCTGAGCCTTTGGTTTGCAAAAGCAAGCACCTCATTTAGACAAGCCGACAAAACATATTTTTCAAAGCCCATTCGCTTTCTGCTGCCCTTAGCGACCTCACTCATCACTTTAGCAACTTGGTATTTTGTTTCATAATCAATTGATCGTTTTAAATTCTGTTCCAATTCTTTAAGGCAATTTTTATTAATAATAACCCTGTTTCTACATTCATTCTCCATTTCTTTTATCTGCTGCTTTTCTTTGTCTTTTTCCTTTTTAAGCAGATTTAATTCATCGAGCGATATATTCATTTGAGATTTAAGATCTTTTTCTAAAGTTCGAAGTTCTACTTTTTTATCTTGAATTTCTTTTAAGATATCTTCAGCGTTTTTAATTTTAGTCTTTATGTCATCCAGCTTTTTAAGTAAATTAAAAAAACCATCTAATTCTAATTTATTAATTTTAAGCTGCTCATCAAATTCCTGCTGTGTTTTTTCTTTTCGACTTCTCAATTCACAAAGATTAGAAACAGAAGATCTTAGCTCTCCCAAAATTCCATTTAGCTTTTTTTCTTGTTCGACCTTTTCATTTTGAATTAATTCAATTTGTTTTTTAATTGATGCCTGCTTTGAAACTATAGATTTTTTATAGTTTCCAAACTCATCCAAATCACAAAAGTTTTTGGGAATTTCTTTTAAAAGTTGGTCTTTTTGCTTTAATAGGCTTTCTTTGTTGGCTAAGTTTTTGCTCTGTTCGATTTTAATTTTAGATATTTTCTCTTTATAGTCGACATTCATATCCACCTTAAGCTGCCAAAACTCTTTAGGAATTTGAGTTTTGCACTGCTGCCGTATATCATTAAGGATTTTGCAATGTTTATCTAAAAGCAATGATATTTTGTTTTCATCTTCAAAGTCAACTTCACCATCAACATTTTTCACAGCACTTAGCAATATATCTATATCACTTCTTGCTTTATCAACCAAACTTTTAGCTTCATCCGCTATCTTTCTAAGCTTTTCCATGCTATGTTGTGTAATTAATTGTTCTAATGCTTTATGTAGCTTTTTCGGGTGAGATAAAGACCCGCAAACCGGACATGGTTTGCCGTCTTTTAGGTCTTTTGCCATAACATATGCTTGATGCTCATAAAATTTCTGACATCCATCACGATAACGCTCTTCACAAATCTTAAAATCATTTTTAAATTTGTCATAATCGTTTATTTTTTCAAGCAATTTTTTTAAATTTGAAATTGCCTCATTTTGAACATCCGCCTCTTTTTTTAATGTAGCAAGCTTATCATTAGCCTCAAGCATTTTTAGCTCATGCGAAAAATCATCTAGGCATTTGTTAACAGCATCGAGCTGCTTTTTTGTCTCGATGAGTTTTTCTAGTGACTTACTCACAATTTTAAAATTGTTAAGCTCTATCTCAATATCTTTTAGCTGATTTTTAAGAGGATCAATCTGCTTAAAGTTTTCTTCAGCTTTTTTTGCAAGTTTCTTTTGTTTCTCAACTTCTTGCTTTAACACTTCCACTTGTTTTGTCTTTTTATCGAAGTCACTTTTTGCACTAACTAAACTATTATACATAACCTCAAGCTTTTCAATCTTGCCGACAATTTGCGCTTCTTGCTTTAATTTATCTGCCTGCGGTTTTTTTAGCATTAGCTCATCAAAACGTTTTTTAATTCTCTGCTTTGCTGCTTTTTTCTTTTCAAGTTCAGTAGCAATTTGAATTTTTGCCGCCAACTGCTGCAATGTATCATCTAAATTCAAAGACTGTTTTTCAAGTTCAATAAGGGCACTTTCATCACCAAAATTCTGTTTTGATAACGACTGAACTATCTCGCTTATAATTAAATCATCCTTGCTGCAAAGCTCTTTTAGTTCATCATCTTTAACAACTATGTTTTTTACTTTAGCAAGATTTTGTTTTTGTAATTCATCATATTCTCTCAATATATTTTGCTTATGTTCAAATATTTTATTCACTATCAATTCATATATCTCGGTGCCAAACAACTTTCTGAATGTTTTTAACTGTTCTTGATCTTTTTCAGTAAGGAGTTTTTGAAATTGACCTTGAGGCAACATAACAATCTTGTTAAAATTGATTTTATCTATGCCTATAATTTCATTCTTCATAAGCAATTCAATTTTTCTTAAATCGGTCTCAATTTTACCATCTGGCATCGTAAGCTCAGCCTTATGCTTAAAATCACTAAAGCCTTCTCCTCTTACTTTCGCTTTAACTTGATCTGGAAATCTAACTATTTTATAAACTTTACCTTTTGACTCAAACTCAAGCTCTACACTGCACAAACTCTTAGAGTCAGCAAAATCACTTTTAAGCGTTCTGCTAACCTTCCTTTGTCCACTAACACTTCCATATATTGCAAATGATATAGCATCAAATATTGTAGTTTTGCCAGCACCGGTATCACCTGATATTAAAAACAACTCAGCATCTTTAAATACTGAAAAATCTACTTTTTGAATACCTGCATATGGCCCAAAAGCAGTCATTTTTAATTTAATCGGTCTCACTTTCAATTTCCTCCATCACATTGTCAAGAAACTGATCTTCCATCAAATTCATCTTGCATCCCATTGTGTTAAAGTAAAAATCAGAAAATAACTCTTTTGGCGATTTTTTGGTTACAATTTCAGCTGTTTGCGGGTTATCAAGTTTTATATTGACATAACTTAAATCGAGTATGTGAGGGCATACCGATCTAATTCGCCCATGTGGATCAATTATAAATTTGTCATCTGTCAATTGAACCGAGACATAATCATCCGTCTTTAAATCCATTATCTCATCAAAACTGCACTTTATTATGCGCAGATCTCTAAGCGGCTCTACCATAATAAAGTTTTGGGTCAAATTTTTGTTCTTATCTATATCGACAATAACAACCTGCTTTTTATGTGGTGCTTCACTGACGGAATATTTTAACGGCGAACCGGAATATCTACCCTTAATTCCTGCTTTTTGAGGGCAATGCAGATGACCAAGAGCTATATAGTCAAATTCACTGAATTTATCCAAATAAACAATGTCAGAACCACCAATTGATATTTCCGAATCGCAGAACTCAAGCGATTTCTCCTTAAAATCCATATATGTGCCATGCGCACACAGTATATTTACATCATAATTTAACTTACCGTATATATATTTTTCTGCAACCTTTTTGTGTGCTAAATCAAAACTCGAAATTTGATCATTTGGGAATCTTTCCTTAACCATGGAAGGATTAATATAAGGAAGCAGTGTTATGCCTACCTTACCACACTCCGAATCAAACGATATCTGCCTTAATCCTTTGAGCCCACCTGCAATAATGAGACCTGCACTTTCTAACATGCTGCTTGAAAAACTAAGCTTTTCAGCAGAGTCGTGATTTCCAGATATCATAACAGTCGTTATCTTTAACTCAAGCACAACTTTAGTCAAAAACTCATCCAACAAACTAACAGCTTCTGCAGATGGGGAAGTGTTGTTATATATATCTCCAGCAATCATTAAAACATCTATACGCTCGTTCTTTAACACCCTAATCAACCAATTTAAAAAATAATTTTGATCTTCAAGCAAGTTGTGTTTATTTAAGAGCCTACCTATATGCCAATCGGCTGTATGCAATATGCGCACACACATCTCCTCATCTCAAATAATGATATTTTAGTTTAGATTATAACAAATTAATTAACCACATGCAATTAATATAACTCTAATTAACACATCCATTCCATAAAAAGTAATTAAACTATTTTTTATAAATGTCAGTAATAGGAAACGCTTATAAATAACGCTCTCTTATTTACAAAATTAGGAAGTGCCCAAATTAAAGATAAGGAAGAAAGTTAATAAGAGAAGCAGAATTTTTAAGAAGAGGAAAACGAAATTTGAATTTTCCAAATTTGTTATAAGCATAAACAAAAATATTCATTATAATTTTAAAAGTATCTAATGAGCGAAAAAAGAATTTAGAGCGTCTCTGTAAAGCAACTATATATTTATCAATATCAGAATAGATTTTTTCTACTGTATAAAGTATGGCTTTTGTCTTTGAAATAAAAATGCTTACTACCATACATTTTGATAGCTTGGATTTGCCTCAGAATAGCAATATTTTGCTTTCGTTGCTTTATCAGATATATTTTGTATCCTTTTTTCATTTTTATCAAATGCAATATCATAACATACTATTTGCCTCGGTTTTCTTGTTACAAACGTTACCAGATAATTTTTGTTTTTTTCTCTCTACATAACTGTAGAGTTTATCCATTTTTACTACTTTTCTCTATCATTTGCTGCGTTTTTTCTTCTATCCCTTTCACATATTTTTTTATCCAAATAGACACATATTTTTTCTTATTCCTAATATCCTCCCTCTACTACTTTTCAACTATTCCTTTCGTAAAAATATTTGTATTGTTTTCCTTTTAAACTTATCATTATAATTTAATTCTGTTATTGAATTTTTTTTGCATTTTTTACACTGATACTGCTGTTTCCCTTTCGGCTTTCCTGCTTCCATACTTTTTCGTTCTCACATTTTGGGGATTTTATCTTTTCTATATTTTCTATTATGTCATATTATCGTTTGTTTGCGCACTCACTTATGGGCAACTTTTATTGCATAAATATTTATTTATTTTTTAACTCTTGAAAAATATATAACATAAAAAATATTGATAATTCCATCAATTATAATTGTAACATAAGTGAAAATATCTCTTGTAAGTGTGTTGGATTCAAATGGATATATTAAAATTATTGTAGCGCAGATTAAAATTGCAAGTGGAATTAAAATAAGAATAAAACTTGATTTGTTTTTTGACTTTAAAAGTCCTATCGATGACTGCATTTTAAATATACAATCAACAGCTACACATAGCGACAGCAAAACTGATAATATTCTTGCAAATTCATCACTTCCAAGCGTTGCATAAATCCCAAATAAAAGCAATGTGGCGCCTAACAAAAATCCCGATTTTTCACTTTCAAGATAACTTTTTTTCATAAAATATACTACTATGGAAATTGTGCCTATAATCATTAACACTGCACCAATAGTAAAACAAATTTGAGATAAATATATAATGTCTGTGATAGATGTCAAAATTATTAAAACTATGCCAGTTACAATATATCCTACCGAAAGGTATAATAACTCTTTTTTGTGATTTGCAATAAAGTTTGCTTTATTTACTAAGTTCTCCATAAATATACCTCCAGAATATAGTTTTATTTAAAATAATCTACGCCTGATCTAAATAATTGCTGATCTTTAACACCGGGAATATTTTTGTGTACATTATTTCCAAAGCGCTCACTATGACCCATTTTCCCAAGAATTCGACCATCTGGAGACGTTGCGCCTTCTATTGCATAAAATGAGCCATTAGGATTTTCTGGCATATTCATAGTTGCCTTACCGTTTTGGTCGGTATATTGTGTTGCAATTTGTCCATTTTTGATCATTTTAGATATAATATCTTCCGAAGCAATGAATCTTCCCTCTCCGTGAGATATTGCTATGCTATATATATCGCCAACTTTAGTGTTATAAAGCCAAGGCGATTTGTTTGATGATATCCTTGTGTTTACTATTTTAGATTGATGCCTACCAATAGTATTATAACTTAAAGTTGGTGAATTGGCGACAGGATCGGTGATCTCGCCATGTTCAATAAGACCAAGTTTTATAAGCGCTTGAAACCCATTACAAATGCCAAGCATAAGGCCGTCTCTTATTTTAAGTAGCTCATGCACTTGTTCTTTGATTGAAGTATTTCTGAAAAATGCAGTAATAAATTTACCGGAACCATCAGGTTCATCGCCGCCCGAAAATCCACCTGGTATCATAATTATCTGACTATCCTTAATCTTTTTTGTAAACTCACTTATAGATTCTGCGATATTTTGTTCTGTTAGATTGTTGATGACAAAAACATCGCAATTAGCACCAGCTTTTTTAAATTGAAAAACAGTGTCATATTCACAATTGGTGCCAGGAAATACAGGGATAAGTACATTTGGAGTTGCTTTTTTTATTGAGTGTGACTTTCTTTTATCAATTGTTTCTTTATAAGATAAAGTAGGTATGTCACAAGTAGATTTTGAGTTGTTTTTAGTTGGATAAACTCTATCAAGTTTCTCATTGTATGCATTTTCTAATTTAGCTATGTCAATGGATCCAAAAGATTGCTTGATTAAATAATCATTCGTAGTATGACCGATATAATCAAGTCCTTCAATGTGATTTTTAAGCTCCAAAATAAAACCACCATATATTGGATTAAATAATATTTCGTTACCCAAATCTTTCTCAAAAGCAAAGCCCAATCTATTTCCAAAGCACATCTTTGTAATTGCTTCAGATACACCACCATATCCAATTGCCCAAGCGGAGATAACGCTACCATCTTCAATGAGTTTTTGCACGGTTGAAAAAGTTTTGGTTAATTCTTCATAGTCAGGTGTTGCATCTTTTTTATATTTCGGGATTAAAAGAGCCACCTCATTATTTGCAGCTTTAAATTCAGTTGAAATTATATCGTTGGTGTTGGTTACAGACACTGCAAATGAAACTAAAGTAGGAGGTACATCTATATTTTCAAAAGTGCCACTCATTGAGTCTTTTCCGCCAATTGACCCTATCTTTAAGCCAATTTGAGCGCTCAAAGATCCGAGCAAAGCAGCAAAAGGTTGTCCCCATCTTTTGGGGTCATTCTGTGTGCGCTGAAAATATTCTTGGAATGTTAACCAACATTTCTCCAGTTTTCCACCTGCAGCTATAATTTTAGCAACAGATTCAGTTACAGCATACTGTGCACCGTAAAACGGATTTTGTGAACTTATGTATGGGTTAAATCCCCAAGCCATCAATGACGCGGTTTTAGTTTCGCTGTTTGTTGGTATTTTAGCCGCCATTGCTTGGGTTTCTGTTGATTGATTTTTGCCACCAAATGGCATTAAAACCGAAGATGCACCAATTGTAGAATCAAAGCGCTCTATGAGTCCTTTTTGAGAACATATGTTTAAATCACTAAGATGTTCCAGCCAACCCGATTCATCATTTTTGCGTTTATTAACAGGAACTATTTTTTTTGCTTTAACTTCTATATCGGTTTGTTTTTCAGCACCGTTTGAATTTAAAAACTCTCTTGAAATGCTTGCAATAACATTACCTTTCCATCGCATAATAAGCCTGTTTGTGTCGGTTACATCAGCAATTTTAGTAGCAAGCAGATTTTCTTCATTTGCTTTTTGCAAAAAAGTTTCCAAATCTTTTTTTGCTACCACAACCGCCATTCTTTCCTGTGATTCAGAAATTGCAAGTTCCGTTCCATCAAGGCCTTCATATTTTTTGGGAATTGCGTCAAGATCTATATCAAGGCCATCGGAAAGCTCACCTACTGCAACTGAAACGCCACCAGCGCCAAAATCATTGCATCTTTTAATTAAACGCGTAACCAAAGGGTTTCGAAAAAGCCTTTGAATTTTCCTCTCTTCGGGCGGATTTCCTTTTTGTACTTCTGCTCCACATGTCCCAAGAGAGGAGGTTGTATGTGATTTCGACGAACCGGTTGCTCCCCCGCAACCATCCCTTCCGGTTTTTCCGCCAAGAAGTACGACTACATC
Organism: uncultured Oscillospiraceae bacterium; assembly: GCA_910577565.1. Taxonomy (GTDB): domain Bacteria; phylum Bacillota; class Clostridia; order Oscillospirales; family Ruminococcaceae; genus RUG12519. The sequence goes on from CAJTNJ010000010.1 coordinate 33,072, forward strand.
GCCTGCTTGTGGTTTTTTTCGAACTACATTTTTTGCAGGCGCAGCTCCGATTACAGCTCCTATCTCCATTCTTTTAGCTAAATAGCCAGGATGATATAATTCTTTTACATGTCCAGTTGCAATACCGATTTGATTTCCATATGAAGAATATCCTTCAGCGGCAGTTGTGACTAGTTTCCTTTGAGGTAATTTTCCTTTTAGTGTTTTGTCAATTGGCAAAAGCGGATCTGCAGCACCGGTAACTCTCATTGCTTGATATACATAAGAACGTCCGGAAAGCGGGTCGCGAATTGCCCCTCCAAGGCAGGTAGCTGCTCCACCAAACGGTTCAATTTCAGTAGGATGATTGTGTGTTTCATTTTTGAACATCAAAAGCCAATCTTCCATTTTGCCATCAACATCCACCTTGATTTTAACCGAGCATGCATTTATTTCTTCACTCTCATCAAGATCATTAAGCTTTCCATCTGCCTTTAACTTTTTAGCCGCAATAGTTGCAATATCCATAAGTGTTATTGGCTTGTCTTCTCTGCCAAGAGATTTTTTAATTTGTTTATAATCTTCAAAAGCTTGAGCAATTACTGCGTCCTCAATAATAACATCATTTATTTTTGTCAAAAATGTTGTATGACGACAGTGATCACTCCAATATGTATCAATGATTCTTATCTCAGTTATAGTAGGCGCTCTGTGTTCGATGTTTTTAAAATAATCTTTGCAAAACTTAATATCATCTATATCCATAGAAAGGCCATATTGTTTAATAAAATCATGCAAACCATCTATATCAAGATCATTAAAATCGCTAAGTGTTCTAACAGTGGTTGGTTCGTCATAAGATAATTTAAGCGTGCTTTTTTTATCAAGCGATGCCTCTTTGCATTCGACAGGGTTTATTATATAAGATTTGATTTTTTGAAGCTCTTCATCACTTATTTCACCTTCAACGATGAAAATTTTGGCTGTGCGCACCGTCGGACATTTGCCGCAAGTGGTAATTTGAATGCATTGTTCGCAAGAATCAGCCCTTTGATCAAACTGACCTGCAAGATATTCAGACGCAAACATATTTTTAGAAGTCGGCAAACAGTCATAGTAATTATCCACCTGTGGCTCAGAGAATATGGTTATTTTGGCTTTTTCAAAGGTTTCAAAATCAATGCCTTCTACGTCATACCTGTTAATTACTCTGATTTTAGAGACACTTTTTATGCCAAGAATTTTATTTATATCATATGTTAAATTTTTCGCTTCTATTGCAAACATATCTTTTTTTTCAACATAAACTCTGTAAACAGCCATTAAGTTCCCTCCGAATTTTATTGTTAACTATTTGAGATTTCCCCAGTGCAGCAGTCGTCTTCACAACTTTTAATTTTAACATATTTTATTTGCCCACACAAGTTAGAACTTGATTTTATTTTAACTTTGATATAATTTTTGGTATAACCCGTTGCTATGTTTGATTTTTGCCTTTCAAACAGTACTTGTTGTGTTGTATTTAGTTGAGTTTTTAAATATTGTTTTCTTGCTTCTTTTGCGGCATATTCCATAATGTCAACACGTTTTTGTTTTTCGGATTTTAAAAGCTGACAATTCATTTTTGCAGCTATTGTACCAGGACGAATTGAATATGGGAATATATGTGCTTTTAAAAAGCTAATTTCTTTTACAAATTTAATTGATTCTTCAAATTCTTTTTCTGTCTCGCCCGGAAACCCTACCATAATGTCGGTTGTTATAGAGGGGTTTTCGAAGGTATTAAATATAAAATCTACAATTAATTTATAAGTATTTGTATCATAGTGCCTGTTCATTCTTTTTAGCACACTGTTTGAGCCACTTTGAAGGGATAAGTGAAATTGTGGGCAGAACTTTTCTTCTTTTGATAATGCTATAATATCATCTTGTGAAATGAGATCAGGCTCTAAAGAGCTAAGTCTCACACGCCTTATATCATTAACACTGCATGCGGTTTTTACAGCATCGATTAGTCTAACGTTTTTAAAATCCATTCCATAAGAAGATAAATTTATGCCTACAAGAACTATCTCACGATATCCATTTTTAGCAATAAGTTCAATCTCATTTCTTATTTTTTCAATTGGTTTTGAACGGATGAATCCTCTAGCTTTTGGAATAATGCAATAGGTGCAGTAGCGGTTACATCCATCTTGAATTTTTATAAAAGCACGAGTTCTGTCTGAAAAACTTTTTATTGTTAAATCTTCAAATTTATCACCGTTTTTATGAGGTTTAATATCTATAATTCTGTTGCCATTATTTAAAAAGTCTGTTATCAATGATGGTAACTTAGATCTGTTTGAAGTGCCGGTTATTATATCAGCCTCAGGTAAAATTTCACTTATATTTGGAAAAGCTTGGGCTAAGCAACCGGTTAAAACTATAATGGATTCAGGATTTAAACGTTTAAATCTATGTATTGCTTGACGCGCTTTTCTATCGCCTAAGGAGGTTACTGTACATGAATTTACTACATAAACGTCTGCTATGCTGCTGTTATCTACAATTGACCAACCTTGTTCAAAAAAAATATTTTTCAGTGCTTGTGTTTCATACTGATTTACTTTGCAACCAAGTGTAAAAAAAGATATTTTCACTAAAGCATCTCCTAACAAATATTATAATTATGAATTATGTAATTTTAAAGTGATTATTTAAATAGTGCAACATAAATGATTTAAATAAATCAAGAAAAAACGGTAAAATTTTTTGAAATTTTTCTATAATATTCTAATTTGCTATTTTTGATTATTTTATTATATCTCTAATTTTCTTTCATGGCATTTTCTTTAAATATAAATAAGTTGACTAAAGCTATATTAACTGTTAAAATTAACTTGTATTTTTTAAGCTTTTAGCTTTAATTTTAGGGGGAATTCAATTATGAAGACGCTTACCATTATGTTATCCACAATTAATGACGTCAAAGATTTTGTAAATATAGTAAATCAATACGATTTTGATATTGACCTTATATCCGGTAAATATGCAGTAGATGCCAAATCTATCATGGGAATTTTCAGTTTAGATCTTACAAAGAAAATAACATTGGAAGCACACACCGACGAAGAGTCAGACTTTTTTGATAAAATAAAAAAATATATTGTTAACTAATATTTTAATTAAAAAATCAAATTGAATTTGTTATATGCTTAGATAAGGACGATTAGCAACTTGCAATTTTTTTAGTTTTGTATGAAAATATTGGCATAAATTAATTCTGAAATTTTCGGTTATATTGCTATTCATTTCTCGTTTTGGGTGTTTACTAATATCTATAGTAATTTTATGTTGCAATCAAATTAAGTAAAATCAAACTAATTAGTTGAACATATATAGTTTATAAACTGTCTTGCAATCCTTGGACTTCTGACGCCTTTTGATAGTGCGAATTTTTCGGCTTCTGAAAATAATTTCTCATTTTTCACATCTAAACCTTTATCTATTGCAATTAGCCTTACTATTTCTAAAAAATCATCTTTATTTGGTTTTATGAATGTAACGGTTAATCCAAAACGGTCATATAAAGATAAATTTTCATCAATTGTATCAGCTATATGAACTTCATTTCCTTCTCGAGATGAAAAGTTTTCTTTTACAAGGTGGCGTCTGTTGCTTGTAGCATATATTAACACATTTTTAGGCTTTGATGCAAGCGAGCCTTCAAGCAGTGCTTTAAGCACACAAAACCTATCATCGTTTTCGTTAAATGATAAATCATCAATGAATACTATAAATTTAAGCGGAATTTCTTGAAGCATAAACATCAATTTATCAAGATTTAGTAAAGATTGTTTTTTAATTTCAATCATTCGCAAACCTTTATGAGAATATTCGTTTAAAATGGCTTTTATTGTTGATGACTTTCCTGTTCCCCTATCACCGTAAAGCAAAACATTATTAGCGGGTTTTGAAGATAAAAAAGATACAGTGTTATTAATTACTTTATCTTGTTGGCTTTTATATTGTTTAAGATCGGAAATTAAGATTTTATCAAGATTTTTAATGGGCTTAATTTTTCCATCAAATAAAAAGCCGTTGTATTTTGCAAATATGCCCACGCCTTGATTTTTATAAAATTTAACATAATCTATATCTAATGACGATTTATTGGTTATAACATAATTTGGTAAATAGTTTAATATATTTTTATCTTCTTTAAACATTTTCTTGCTAAGTATATTCTTAATTGTATGCGAATCTAAATTAGAAATCGTAAGCAGGTTTTTAATATCGGTGTTTGATATAGTTAAAATATTTTCATCTATTTTAAGGTCTTTAGCACAAGCTCTTGAGAATTTATTGTCATCATATTTTATTAAATTAGAGATATATGTTGTAAGGTTTCCCTCACTTTCACTATTAAAAAGAATATTACATATTTCGCAGTACAATGAAATTATTTTGTGCTTATAACTCAAATTGTTAATTTTTGAAGATAAATTTATAAGTTTGTGCAGTTTTTTCATAACCGGATCTTTTAAGATGTTTCTATAAATACAAATGCTATCCATCATAAAAGCAATTTTTGAAAAATCATACACAATTAATCACTCCCGTTAATATAGTTAAGTTAAATGCTAATCTACATTTTACGATATTTTATATTGAATTGCAATTAAGACACAAGAGGTTGTTTTGGTTCTTGTATTTATTTTTTAAATATCTAAATAACATTTTTGTTTATGTTATAATAAGTTTGTGTAATTCAAATTTCATTTTTTATATTTGTTAATTTTGATTTTTTTAAAGATTTAAATTTAATACAATATATTTTACACATAATGTTTTAGTTATTTATTTTGTAACTTAAATATAGTGCTAAATTTATTTTTTATTATAATTTTTCTAGTGAATTACGCTTTGTAAACTTATATTAAATGTATAAATTTGACCTAATATAGTTAGTTATGGTATCATTCTTATATAGATGCTTGAGTTATATAGTTTTAAAAACTTAGGAGGTAAAAATGACTTTAGATTTTATTAAGATGCATGGATGCGGAAATGATTACATATATTTTGATTGTTTAAAAAAAGAATTAGATAATCTAAGTGACCTCGCAATTAAATTATCAGACCGACATTTTAGTATTGGTGGAGACGGAATTGTTATGATATGTCCTTCTAATGTTGCTGATGCTAAAATGCGTATGTTTAATATTGATGGCAGTGAAGGCAAGATGTGTGGTAACGCCATTCGGTGTGTTGGTAAATATTTGGCAGACAATGATATAGTTAAAAGTGATAATATAACTATTGAAACTTTGAGTGGTATTAAAAAATTAAATTTGCATAAAAAAAATGGAAAAGTATGCTCTGTTCAAGTTAATATGGGTAAAGCAGAGTTTAATCCTGAAAAAATACCCGTTAAAGTCAAAAGTAATGTTGATAAACTAATATCATATTCTACCAAAATTGATGGTACAGATTATAATATCACATGCGTTTGCATGGGAAATCCCCACTGTGTTGTTTTTTGTGATGATGTTGATTCGCTTGATCTTACAAAATTAGGACCTAAGTTTGAAAATAATGATATTTTTCCGGACAAGGTAAACACTGAATTTGTTAAAATTATAGATAAAAACACATTGCAAATGAGAGTTTGGGAACGTGGAAGCGGAGAAACTATGGCTTGTGGAACCGGGGCATGTGCTGCCGTTGTTGCTGCGGTGGAAAATGGATTTTGTAAAAAAGGACAAGATATATCTGTTGAATTGCTTGGTGGTATACTTACAATTTCCTATACTGATGAAGCAGTATTTATGACAGGTGATGCTGTTGTTGCTTTTAAAGGAAAAGTTAATATATAGTAAAATATATATGATATTTATATTTTATTAAAACAGAAAGGTATTATAAACATGAAAGTGAATCAAAATTATTCAAAACTAAAAGAAAATTATCTTTTTTCAACCATTTCTAATAAAGTTTCAGAGTTTAAGCAATCGAATCCAAATGAAAATATAATATATATGGGTATTGGTGACGTTACAAAACCTTTGTGCAACGCTGTAATTGATGGTTTAAAAAAAGCTGTTTGTGAAATGTCTTGTGAAGAAACTTTTAAAGGATATGGTCCATACCAAGGCTATGATTTTTTAAGACAAGCAGTATCTGATTATTATGCAGAACATGGCGTAAAATTACAACTTGATGAAATATTTATTAGTGATGGTGCAAAAAGCGATTGCGGTAATATTCTTGATATTTTTGGTAACAATCAAAATGTTATAATACCTGATCCGGTCTATCCCGTTTATGTTGATACAAATATCATGAATGGCAATAACATAAATTTTATAAATGCAACAGAGCAAAATGGTTTCTTACCTTTACCGGATAAAAATATTAAGGCAGATATAATTTATATTTGTTCGCCAAATAATCCAACTGGTGCTGCTTATAACAACGTACAACTAAAAGAATGGGTAGATTATGCAAATGAAAATAACGCGATAATTCTATACGACTCTGCATATGAAGCGTTTATTACTGATCAAGACTTGCCTAGAAGCATATTTGAAATTGAAAATTCAAGAACTTGCGCTATAGAAATTTGCTCTCTTTCAAAAACAGCTGGATTTACCGGCACAAGATGTGGATTTACTATAATACCAAAAGAGTTAAAAAGAGATAGTGTTTCTATAAATAGCATGTGGCTAAGACGTCAGACAACTAAGTTTAACGGTGTTGCATATATAATTCAGTGTGGTGCAGCTGCAGTTTTCACAAAATCTGGCCGCAAACAAATAAATGAAGCGTTGTCATATTATAAAACAAATGCAAATATTATAGGTGAGTGTATGGATGAAATGGGCATTTGGTACACAGGTGGTGAAAATTCACCATATATATGGCTTAAATGTCCAAATAATATGGATTCATGGAAATTTTTTGATTTGCTTTTAAATAAAATTCATGTTGTGGGAACACCGGGCGCAGGATTTGGTAAAAATGGAGAAGGTTTTTTTAGACTTACTGCATTTGGAAATCACGAAGACACTATAGAGGCTATGAAAAGGTTAAAAACAATAATTTAGAATAATGAATTATTGTCAAAGAAATAATAGAATAATATATGACGTTAAATTTTTGGTAGTTAGTAAAATTTTTAATAAAGCGTTTTATTTAAAGAAAATATATTTCAATTTGCTTATAACATTTACATAACTATTTAGCATAATATCGAAACTTTTTTATGTTTTATTTATGAGATACAACAGGAATAAATTTCCGTTTTTAATAAAATTTTATAAGCTTTATTTATAACAGAAAATATCTATTTTTTTGTTAATTGATTTAAAAAATATGTCTTATTTTGTATTATGACAATTTTTATTACGATAAATGAAAATTTATAGCGAATTTTCCAGATTAATAAGCAATATTAATTTTTTAAAGCTTCTTTTTTGCTAACTTATACTTATAATTATGTTTTTTGGATAAATTTGAATTTTATAATATTTTTTTGCAAATGCTATAATATTAAGAAATTAAATAAAAATAAGAAATTATATATTATTTTTTGAGAGATATGTTTATTGGTGACAATATTAAAAAATTAATTATAAATAAAAAAATTTAAGTAGTTTTAAGATTTTAAATATTTTTATGAAGCATATATAAAAGCGTAATCAATATGTAATATAAATTGTGCTTTATTTATTATACTTAAAATCTTCTATTTAAGATAACCAAGAAAAGTTACTTAAATAAATTTTTTAAAAAGTGTTGAATTTTTTTTGGAAATCTGATATTATAAACTGTATATGATGTATAATATAAACAGTATTTTAAATTAATATTTGCTTTTGTGTATTAAAAGGTTATGTTATCATATTGTTGAATTTTCGAAAAATCTTAGAAAAAGTTTAAATTTATCGTGGACAAGCTTGTAATAAACAGTAAAATTATAGGAGGAAATGATTTTGAGTAGCATAAATATGACGCATGATAATGGCTATACAGTAAATATCAAAGTTACCGGCGTTGGTGGTGGAGGTGGAAACGCTGTAAATCGTATGGTTGATTCTGATATGAAGGGCGTAGATTTTATAGCAATTAATACAGATAATCAAATCCTTTTTAGTTCTAAGGCTGAAAATAAAGTCTCAATTGGTGCTAAAACTACTAAAGGTGATGGTGCCGGAGGGAATCCTGAAATAGGCGAACGTGCTGCTGAAGAGAGCAGAGAAGAAATTGCTAATGCTTTAAAAGGCGCTCAAATGTTATTTATTACAGCTGGCATGGGTGGTGGAACTGGCACAGGAGCTGCTCCTGTTGTTGCTCAAGTAGCACGTGAAATGGATATTTTAACCATCGGCGTCGTAACAAAACCTTTTCATTTTGAAGGTGCGATGCGTATGCGTCAAGCCGAGCAAGGCATAGCTCGTTTAAGAGAGTGTGTTGATTCATTGGTTGTTGTTCCAAACGAGCGCTTAAAAATGCTTGATAATCAGAAAATCACCTTTGCTAATGCCTTTCAAGCTGCTGATGATGTATTAAAACAAGGCGTTAAGAGTATATCTGAGCTTATTAACACTTCTGGGTTTATTAACTTAGATTTTGCAGATGTTAGCACAATTATGCAAAATGCTGGTTATGCGCATATGGGCGTTGCAAGTGCACAGGGCAAAGATAAGGCTATCATTGCAGCTGAAAGTGCCATTTCAAGCCCATTGCTTGAAACTTCAATAGATGGGGCAAAGGGATTAATTATAAATATCACAGCTCCTCCAACTATTGAATTTGATGAAATTGATGCTGCTACTAGTCATATTAGTCAAAGTGTTGATCCAGAAGCTAACATTATATTTGGTGTTGCGTTTGACGAAGAATTAGATGATGAACTCAAAATTACTGTTATTGCAACTGGATTTGATACTGATTTTAAAGATAAAATTAGAAAAACGACTGTTTCCGATATAAATTACGGACAATTATCAGATAATAAATACCCTAACGGATTTTCGGATGTTGTTGATGTTGAAGATGATTTTAATAAGATACTTGATATATTTAAAAATAAAAATTAATTTAATTTTTAGTTTCTAAAGCTTTCTACTTACGTATGTAGAGAGTTTCTTTATTGTTATATAATCTTTATGCCTTGTTCTGAGACAAAGATTTAGTGAAATAATAATAGTATTTGTATTGAGATATAGAAAACAAGTATTTTTATAAACACAGAAAACTTGAAAATCGATATTAAAATAAATATAAATGTGATAATAATATATACAAATGAATATGGTAACAGGTGGTAGAAGATCAGGCAGCTTTATATCAAAACCTTTCAAATATTTCGATTTTATAAAATATCACGAACCAATATGGTGAAGAAAGCGACTAAATAGTAAAGTACACATTTTACATGAAGGGAAAAAAGTAAATGCCAAAAGGCTACAATTATGCAGTACATATCAGACTTTAAAGGTAAGTTGTTGCAAGATGTTCTCCGCGTTGGGTAGGAAAATCTTCTCACCTATTCTGCTTTTGGATAAATGAGCATAGGGTACTGTGTGAAAAAATCTAATTCAAACAAGATATTGAATATATTATTCTTAAAAAGACGTAATGACTTTTTGAGAAGTTTTATTTATATATATAAATAAAACTATAGTTAAACAGAATTTTTACATATTTTTTTATCTATTTTCAATCTTATTATATATGTAATATCTACTATTAAACAGTATATACAGATTAACAATATACTCACATAATATGAAAGAAACTTGTATTCAACTATGTTGGCGAAAGCATTGTTAAAAAATAAAAATAATAACAAAAATATAAAAGTTATAATTGTATCTAATAAAATTACAGAGTTTAATTTTTTATTACTTGAAAATGAACAATGTGAATTTGTTAAAATAGTTGCTATTGAAAAGTAGCTTAATGGTATAAAAAGCAAAATACTCATTTCAGTAACAGGCGTAATTGAATGAGGATAAAAATATTTTATAATTGTACAAACTATTATAATGCATGTAATGATAAAAAAAGAATGTGTTCCATATTTATATTGATTTAATTTTTGTCTTTCATCAAAAATATTTTCATTCATTATTATCTTCCTCCCAAAATAAATCGTTTAAAGTTTTGCCTAATAACTTACAAATAGCAATACATAATTTTATTGTCGGATTGTACTTTCCTGATTCTATAGCATTTATAGTTTGTCTGCTAATGCCCAGTGCCATAGCAACATCTTGCTGCGACATATCAAGAGCTGCTCTAGCCGATTTTAATTTAAGATTTTTAGGCACCTAAACACCTCCATTTCTTTACATATTATATATTATAAAAGACTTTATGTCAAATATAATTTATATATTTTAAAAAATATAGGTCTTATAATGGTATGTTACAAATTAGAAAAAGAAAGAAGAGTATGTTTAGGGGAGTGCCAATTTAGAGGGTGAATTGGAAATTTATCTATTAACGCAGTTGCTTTTTGAAATCATAGAAGGAATAGAATCTATGCGAAGCATAAAATTCTTCGTTGTCCTTACGATGTGAATGTTCAACTTTCTCAATATGTCTTGGTGTATATGGCCTTATCAGTTTTTGCTTTATTCCTAACTTTGCAAGGTTAACTTCAAATAAGGTTTTTTAGATATTCGTGAGTTTAAACGATTAGTAAATCAGGAACCATTGTCTGTTTGAACACGCTCAATAGCATATGGAAATGCTTTGACTAAATGTCTTAGAAACATCGCAGAAGAATAGGTACTATGCTCTTCGCTCTTCAAAAACTTCCAGATAGCGATATCTGCTGTATTCATATATTGCTGTATATTGGTAAAATTTCTTGCCTTTCGCATTGCTTATTAGTCAAACTGATAGGACAAATTTAGCATCTATTTGTACACGCTGGCCAGGATATTGCATTTGCTCATAGGGCTTAGGAATATACTTTGGATTTGATAGTTTTACAGCCATTTGACCGCTTTGAATCAGAACCGATACAGCTAAAGAGATAGAGCCAATACCGGTTTTTAGGTTTGTTCGTCGCATATTACGAATCAATGTAAGTTCTTGCTCACATTATGTTGATTGCGATGATGATGAGGTTTATGAGACTTGTTAACAAAAGAATGTAATGTGTGCCGTCATATCTTTTAACCGGCGATAAATATACTGTCGGTTGGTACGATAGGTGAATAGCCGCTTTAGAAACACAATGCTTTTTGGCATAAAAAATCAAAGATTGATGATAAAGCATAGTTTGTGTTATCTTATTCATAGTGAATAGGGCACTTATCTTTCGTTTTTATTAGCAGCTCAACTTTAATACAGGTTGCTCCTATTTATTATCTTTTTTTCTCTTTTTGTCACACATCATTGTAATGCCTACATGTGAGAAATTTCCTATAAAAAATTAGGGTTGACAAAAATTGCTTCTTTTGATACAATGTTTCTGTTGCTAAATTTAATAGTCTGTTATGCGGGTGTAGTTCAATGGTAGAATCCCAGCCTTCCAAGCTGGTTGTGTGGGTTCGATTCCCATCACCCGCTCCATTTTGCTATTACTGCAGATTTAGATGCGCCAATAGCTCAGTTGGATAGAGCAACTGCCTTCTAAGCAGTAGGTCTCAGGTTCGAGCCCTGATTGGCGTGCCATATGGTGGGTATAGCGCAGTTGGTTAGCGCGCCAGATTGTGGCTCTGGAGGCCGTGGGTTCAACTCCCACTATCCACCCCAATTTTAAATTTGTTCGGAGTGTGTCCGAACATTATTGGACCGTCGCCAAGTGGTAAGGCAACGGACTTTGACTCCGTCATTCCGCTGGTTCGAATCCAGCCGGTCCAGCCAAATAAGATTTACTCTAAATTTAAAAAGTATGGTATTTATTTTTTTGGGGTGTCGCCAAGCGGTAAGGCACCAGATTCTGGCTCTGGTATTTCGAGGGTTCGAATCCTTCCACCCCAGCCATGTAAACGCTACAACTTATAAAAATAAAGTCCTTATTTAAGGGCTTTTTTAATATTATTAATGATTTGACCATAAATTTTTATGTTGTAAATGTTAGCTTAAAATAAAAACACACTCTTTTGAAAAATGGTGTTTCATAAGAAAGAGGATACGAAGAGTGAAAAATATAAGTGTAATATATAAATCAATTAAACCTAGCAGAATATAGTTCCGGAAAAAATCTTAAAATAGGTGAAGTATAGAACAGTTTGAATAAACCCATAATTATCAATTATGATGATAAAGTTATTAGCTGCCGCAAACGATTAGAAGTATAAAAAGAGATTTAAGTTATAAACAAATAACAGTTGTAAAATTAAATTTAGATTAGCAATAAGAAAAATTGTTAAGGCAACATCGAACAAAAGATTGCAAATAGAGGTTAATTGATATAGAATAA
>CAJTNJ010000011.1 GCA_910577565.1 uncultured Oscillospiraceae bacterium
GAAACCTTCCTATAGTGTCTCCATCCGGAACCTGGTTTGATGAGTCTACTCCGCAGAATTCCGAAAAGACATGGCTGTCAATCACCTCTGTCATCGCCCTCATGTCAAACAAATCATAAAGGTTTTGCATAATGTAAATTTAATAAGCATCATTTCAAGGTCTTAGGGCTTGTTGCATCTGCACATTCTGCAAAATATCTATGATTTATCGGGTAAAGCAACGGCTACTGAGTTGGTAGACAGCTGAGCATTTTCTAAATTTTATGGGATTGAATCCAGTAATCAAGTATTTAACGGAGATACAATAGGACGATTTCTTAATATACTTGTAAAATACGGCCTGAAGGCAAAATTAATTCAGCAGGTAGTCAGTTTGTTAACAGAACAAGAATTGATTTTGAAAAAAGGAAAAATCGTAGATTCTACGTTGATAACTACACCGTCATTTACCAAAAATCAAAAGAAGAAATGAGACTCTGACGCTCATCCGATGAAAAAAGGCAAAAGATGACATTTTGGATATAAAACTCACATCAGAGTAGATAAAGACACGGAATTGGTGCATCACGTGGAAGCAACGAGTGCAAATATACACGAACTATGTTGTCACAATGGCTTACAAGATGGGAAAGGAGTATATATGGTGACAGAGGATATCTAGAAGCACAAAAACGTGAAGATGCAGTCAAATGTAATAGATAAAGGTGAAAAAATCATATATAAAATTAATGGAATACCATCACAAAGAAAAAATTTCTGCCCGCTCCCTAACATATATCAAGAGACGGAAGCATGAGAAGTCATCAATACGTGCTAAGGTAGAGCAGTTTTTGCTTTTGCTATTGTTAAAGGAGTGTTTCAACACCAAAAAATGCGATACCGAGGGATATTAAAACAGCGTGAAAAACTAAATATGATGTTCGCTTTAGCGAATCTGTATCTGGCAAGCACTATCTTCCGGACTGATGAGATCAACCTCTGATGAATGTTCAACTTTATTCGACGGTATTGTACGGATACATCTTTGAATATGAATATTAAATTTGTTCTCAAAGTCTAATTATACGGTATTGCCTTAAATAAAAAAGTAGAATAACAGAAGTCTGAGATAAGAGAATAAATAAGGCCCAAAGAATTAATATAAATGGAAGAACTCTACAGTTATGTAGAGAGAAAAAACAAAAATTATTTGATAACTTTTGTAACGAGAAAACCGAGGCAAATTGTGGAATTTGATATTGCGTTTAATAAAAATAAAAAAAAGATACAAATATAGCTGAGAAGACACCGAAAGCGAAATATTATTCTGATGCAAATCCAAGCTGTCAAAATTATGCTATAGTGCTAAACATTTTTATTTCAAGAAAAAAAGCCATATTTTTATAGTAGAATGGATAAATTTAGATATTCGTAAATATATAGTTGCTTTACAGAGACGATCTAAATGCTTTTTTCGTTCAATAGATACTTTTAAAATTGTAATGCATATTTTTGTATATGCTTATAACAAATCTGGTGAGTTTAAAATTGGCTTTTCTTATTGCCTTTCTTCATTATCTTTAATTTGGGCACTCCCATTTTCAACTTACTATTGACATATCAACTTATTTTTGATATCTATTAATCAAAAGCTTTTTAACAAAATTTACATATAAGCTCTGTCAATTATCATAAAAGATTTGATTTTATAGAAATTTTTTCACACCGTTTAAATTATTATAATTAATAAAAATAGGTTTTAATACATACAAATCGTTCTATTCTTATTTTTATTTTTTGCATTCTTCATTACTTATTTCAATATTCTTTCTAGGATTATATTCTTCTGAGTATAATCGGTTTATATTAATTTGCATTACATTTATATTTTGTTTTTTCCTATATTTCTTATAAAATATATTTTTATTTTAATATATGGTCTACAAATGGAATAATGGTTAAAATTTTAAAAAAAACCACAAATGCAAAATATAATAGAAGTTCTTGCGCAAATCCTTTGTATAGACAGCACCAATTGTAAAAGTATATTCTTAGTGCATAGGAAGCGAGAAAATCAAATGGAGAACAAAGTATAGATTGTTCAAAAGAGTGCTCACAACAAAAAATAACTATGATTTGTTCGTTGGACAAATCAAATGTAACCCTTAACTTGTCCACATGGTAATGCCATGATATACTATAATTAGAAAGTTTTTAAAAGCGATAGGCTCGAAAGATGGGCATTTTATACTAATAGGCAATGTATATAAGGATGATGAAACCCGAGTTCTCTCCAAAAAATAGGAATTTATTCTTGTTGTTCCTACCAAAAGAAACTGAAAAAGGACATTGAATTATGATAACCAACTCTATAAACGGTATAATGAATTTGAAAGATATTTTCCAGAAAATTGTAAATTTTTTCAAGTTTTTTCATTTTTTAGTTAAGTAATTAATTAGTTTGATTATACAAAATTTTATTAACAATGTATGCATATTTCTAAAGAAAGGTATTTTCACTTTTATTGTATATAAAACATCTATAGCTTAGCGCTTACTAAAAATTTTTATTACTTCATATGAATTGTTAACTTAATGAACAAGCTGATTTCGCAGTTCAAACGAAATTGGTTTGTTTTTTTATTTTGCATGTAAATTGTATTAATTCTCCATTTTTGTTAAAGATATTATATAAGAGTTATAAAAGTGTCCAAATAAAGATTCAATAATAAAAAAAGAAACATGAGGAGAAAACGCGTATCAAGTTGCTTAAGCTTTGATTGTATAACATAATCAGTTTTATTTTATAAAATTTCTTTATCAACAGAAGTATGTTGTCAAGAAACTATATTGATCTATTTTAACTTTACATTTGGACAATTCCAAAATTATGGAGGAGTTTTATGATTTCAAACGATATAAATGAATGCACTAAAAAATTAAATGAAATAATGCACGTAAAAGAAAATTTCGATATTGTCTATAGAGAGATAAGCATAATGGGGAAAAAAACGGTGTTATATTTCGTAGATGGATTTTGCAAATCGGCGGATCTTCGCAGTATGATTGAAGTATTTATGAAAATAAATGATCCCAAACTAATAAGCAGTGCTGAAGAATTTTCAAAGACTGCAGTCACCTATGGTCAGGTCACCTTAAGTAACGATGAAAACGATATAGTTACTGCTATGCTCGCAGGACAAACAGTATTGGTTGTAGATGGATTTGACAAAGCTGTCCTTATAAGCGCAAGATCATATCCACAGCGTGCAACATCGGAACCGGACAAGGATAAGGTGTTTAGAGGATCAAGAGACGGATTTGTTGAGTCAATAATACTAAATACTGCGTTAATTCGCCGTAGAATAAGAGATCCACGACTCATAATAAAGCATATGCAAGTTGGAAGTCAGTCAAAAACTGATGTTGCGTTATGTTATATGAAAGGAAAAGTTGACAAAAAGCTTTTAGACAATATTGTAAATAGATTAGACACCACAAAAGTTCAGTCACTAACTATGAACCAAGAAAGCATGGTGGAAATTTTAACACCAAAAAGGTGGAAAAATCCTCTACCCAAGTTCAAATATACCGAAAGACCCGATACTACAGCGGCTCATGTTTTTGAAGGTGATATAGCTATAATTGTAGATAATTCACCCGCTGTGCTGATAGTTCCGGCTACGATATTTTCAGTCATGGAAGAGGCAAACGATTACTATTTTCCACCTGTAATAGGCACATACCTCAAATTGACTAGAAGCATAATAATGCTAATAACAGCGGTGATTACACCAGTTTGGTTGCTTTTAACCCAAAATCCCGATTGGGTACCACAATGGCTTAATTTTATATTAGTTACTGATAATATTCAAGTGCCGCTACTTGCACAACTTATTATATTAGAAATTGCAATTGACGGACTAAACCTTGCTTCACTAAATACACCTAATACACTAATATCTTCTTTATCAATTCTTGCAGCGATAATTGTAGGTGACTATGCTGTAGGCAGTGGATGGTTTAGTTCACAAGCACTTTTATATACAGCATTTGTTGCTCTTGCAAATTTTGCCCAACCCGGATATGAACTTGGATATGCATTTAAGTTTATTAGAATATTCCTTCTTTTAGCAACTGGTTTTTTCAATGTATGGGGCTTTGTGATAGGAATTATAATCGTTTCGATAGTTGTATTAAATACAAAAACCCTGTCTGGCAGATGTTATTTATACCCACTAATTCCATTTAATTGGAAAAAGTTAAAATATCATCTTTACAGAGCATCACTTACCGAAAAACAAGAAAGTAAAAAAGATTAAAATATTGCATATGAATTAGCATTCAAAAGTTAGACAAAATAAAAACTGCTGTTATTATTTTATAATTAAAGCAATATTTAAAACTTTTTAATGGGAAATTATCAAAATATCTCATTGTCGATTGCACTATGATTTACTAAAGACGCATACAGAAGTTTATTCAATGTGACTGCTGCTAAAGAGCAATTTTTTATAAAGTTTGATAAGTATGGTAGTTTAGTGGTGAAAATAGATTAACATAAGTTGATTCGTAACTGAAAACTTAAAAGGGTTTTACTATTTAAACAAATAAATGATTTGATTAGTTTTGATCAAAATGAAGATAATTTAGATAGAATCTGTAGTTTTAAAAATGATGACAAACTTCGATATATGTCAGAATTGCAGTGTCTTCACAAAAATTTATTCTGATATTTAAATATTTTTAAATTCTGCATGAGTGTTTTTTTGTTCAATCCTATAAAGATTTTTTATTTAATTTGCATTTTCATCATTTTGAATAATTTTTCTTATCTTTAATTTTGACGTTTATGTTTGGTTTTTACACATTTTTTCTTAATAATAGTATTTTAGGCAAATTACTATAAAAGTTTTAACAGAAAAAATTACTATATTTTCAGTTGGCGAATAATGTATCTGTTGATATGCCATAAATAAGGTGTAAAGATTTTTTGATATTAATTCTATCATTCACTGTAGTAATATTCATTCTGACTAACATAGCATTTGCATTATCTAATTTTTTAAGCGGATTTTCCCAAATACTTTTTTAATAATATCAGTTGGAAATATTGATTAATCACACTAATATCTTAGGCGATTTTAGCAATATGGCCATTGCTGGTTTGAGTAAATTTAGTTCTAAAAACGCCTATACTTCTTTGATATATTGTGTGTGTTATTTATTTGCTATGTTTATACTTGTATTAAGTTCTATTATACAGCTTCATCAATTGCAATGTGTTCTTCAAGGCCAAGACTAACTAATATTGCATTGTCAACATAGTTCATATAAGCTGGACTTAGTTCTCCAGTTTTCTCCTTTAATCTTCTTTTGTCAATTGTTCTCATTTGTTCAAGTAGTACCACCGAGTTTTTGGAAAGACCGCACTTTGTTGCTTCTATTTCTATATGGGTTGGCAGTTTTGCTTTGTCACGCTGACTGGTTATAGCAGCAGCAATTACTGTTGGGCTATGTTTGTTGCCCATATCATTTTGTACTATCAAGACGGGACGTACTCCACCCTGCTCAGAGCCAACTACCGGACTTAGATCTGCATAATAAATTTCTCCTCGTTTCACCGTCATGAAACGCACACTCCTTTGCTTGAAACACAATTTTATATTAGTATTTTTATTTTGTCCAAAATTCATGTAAATTAATCACATATGACACTATATTTTATTCTTGCATCTTTAAAAGAGTGAAATTGAAATTATTATTGATAATTAGAGCAAATTGCCAACTATACTTTCATTTTATTCTTTTAACGATTTCAAAAAAATTGCTTTTTAAAGCAAAATATAAATAATTTTTTATGAATTATTTGTTTTTGTGTCATCAAAATAAATATAAAGCGCTATATATCTGCTTAAGGATAGCATTTTATCTTCTTTTCTTTTTGTTGCATATCATTTTAATAATTGCACTGACAAAAATCTTAATATCCACAAAGCTAGGAACAAAGTACAAGCTATAAGGTCATATACAGTTAGACATAATGACAAAGCGAGATGTTTTTATCACAAAGATAATGAGAAATTTTATGTTTCACAATACATTCTATTGCTTCGATTATTCCAAAAATCAACTGGTGGTTAAACCATCACAGATACATTAATTTTCCATATGCCGTCCTGAATTGACATTCTCATAAACAAACTTTTTGTTTTCTATAATGCGAACACATCATTGAAAAGCTTACATTGTTTTCTAAGTTGATTACTTTGCAATAATTGCAAGTTTTTCATTACTTTATAAAATAAGATGTTTTTTAATGAAAAAAGTAAGTGTTGTGTTAATATACAAAAAACCACACATATCTTTGTTTTATTTTACAAAATTTATTCAACTCAAAACAAACCCCATGGTTGTCGGATTGATTGTTTTAATTTGGCCAATATACACAAATATAATTTAAAAAATAATATGTTTTAGATATTAATTTTTATTGACTTTTGATGCTTAAAGGAATATTATTATTGTTAGTGGGTTGTTATATAAAATTTTTATAAAGTTACTGTGAGCGAATTTTTGCTTCGGTTATTTTTTTACACATCTAACACTATATATAGTATGTTGTTAAAATTTAAACACAATTTGTAGGAGGCTTACTATGAAAATTAAGGTTATAAAAAGAGAGGGAAGTATAGTAGAATTTGATGCTAAAAAGATATTTGACGCTATAATGAAAGCTATGAATTATGGCAGCGGCATAATTGATGAAGATATAGCAAAATCTATTGCAGATGAAATTGAGTGCGAATGTGAAAATAGGCTTGATAATATTACAATTCGTGAAATCGAAAACGCTGTATACAGCAAATTGACTCAAAAAGGACATATGCTAACAGCTAAAGCATATGAAGGCTATAGGGCTATACAAGAATTTAAGCGCACAACAAACACAACAGATGAAGGCATAATTGGTCTTTTAAAAGGAACTAACTACCTTGTTGCGATGGACAATTCCAACAAAAACCCAGTTCTCAATTCAACCATGCGAGACTTGGTAGCTGGTGAGGTTTCCAAAGATATTACACAAAGAATTTTGCTGCCAACAACAATTGTTCAGGCACACCAAAACGGTGTATTACATTTTCATGACATGGACTACTCGATGAGTCCAATGTTTAACTGCTGCCTCATAAACATAGGAGATATGCTCGACAACGGAACTGTTATTAATGATACTCTCATTGAGTCTCCTTCATGCTTTCAAACTGCATGCAATATAATGACACAAATTATGGCACAAGTTGCTTCCAACCAATATGGCGGCCAAAGCGTTGACATCAAACATCTCGGTAAATACTTACGCAGGACTAAAACAAAAGCTTATAATCATTATAAGGACATGGGATATGATGAAAAACTTTGTGATGAGCTTGCAAAAGACAAAATGATGCAAGAGCTTAGTTCTGGTGTTCAGACTATACAATATCAAATTAACACTTTGCAAACTTCAAATGGCCAGGCACCTTTTGTTACCATATTCATGCATATTGAAGATGGATATGAGTATGAAGAAGAAGTTGCTTTGATTGTTAAAGAAATTCTCAAGCAGCGCCTTAATGGTGTTAAGAATCGTCAAGGTGTTGTTGTTACACCAGCATTTCCTAAACTCATATATGTTCTTGATGAAAACAACTGTTTAGAAGGCGGAAAATATGACTATATCACAAGAGAATATGCCATACCTTGCAGTGCAAAAAGAATGTACCCCGACTATATTTCTGCTAAAAAAATGCGTGAAATATATGAAGGTCATACCTTTAGTTGCATGGGCTGCCGCTCTTTCCTGTCTCCGTGGTATGATGAAAATGGTAATGTTAAGTTTGAAGGCAGATTCAACGCTGGAGTAGTTTCACTCAATTTGCCACAGATTGCTATAATTGCAGAAGGAAACGAAGACAAGTTTTGGCGCTTGCTCGATCGCAGACTTGAGCTTTGCAAAGAAGCTTTGTTATATCGTCACAGTTTATTAAAAGGCACAAAAGCTTCCGTTTCTCCTATACATTGGCAAGATGGCGCTATTGCAAGGCTTGGTCCAGATGATACTATAGATCATCTGCTTGAAGGTGGATATTGCACCTTATCTTTGGGATATATTGGAATTTATGAAATGACAAAGCTTATAACAGGAGAGAGTCATACACAGGATATGGGAAAAGAATTTGCGCTGTCGGTTATGGAACATATGCAACAAACCGTTAAAAAATGGAAACAAGAAACAAAAATCGGTTTTGCTATATACGGAACACCAGCTGAAAATCTATGTTATAGATTTGCAAAAATAGATAAAGAGCGGTTTGGCAACATAGAAGATGTTACAGATAAAGGTTACTACACAAACTCATACCATGTTGATGTGCGTGAACCGATAGATGCTTTTAGCAAATTGGAATTTGAGAGTCAATTTCAAAAGATCAGCACAGGCGGATGTATATCATATGTTGAAATTCCAAATATGCGCCATAATTTAGAAGCTTTAGAAGAAATGATTAAGTTTATCTACGATAACATACAATATGCCGAGTTTAACACAAAATCCGATTATTGTCATGTTTGTGGATTTGACGGCGAAATTATTATAAATGATGATATTGCTTGGGAATGTCCTAATTGTGGCAATAAAGACCTTAACAAATTAACTGTTGTTAGAAGAACATGTGGATATTTAGGACTTCATTTTTGGAACGAAGGTAAGACTAAAGAAATGAAGCAAAGAGTTCTTCATTTATAAAAGGAGTATTAGCAATGAATTACGGGCAAATAAGGAAATATGACGTGGCAAATGGTCCAGGCATACGAACATCTATTTTTGTAACAGGTTGTCCATTTCATTGTAAAGGTTGTTTTAACAAAGAATATCAGTTAGCAGAAAACGGCACTAAATGGACACAGCAAGCCGAAGATGAACTTATTTCTCACCTAAAAATTCCATATGTTAACGGATTGTCTGTTCTTGGTGGAGAACCACTTGTTCAGGATGATGATTTGCGCAAACTTTTAAAACGTGCAAAAGAGCAAACTAATAAGTCGATATGGATGTGGACAGGTTATTGCTACGAACATCTAACAAATGCTCATATGCAAATTCTTGAATATGTAGACATTTTGGTTGATGGTTTGTTTGATATGTCAAAAAAAGATCTAAAGTTAAAGTTTAGGGGCTCTTCCAACCAAAGGATAATAGACCTAAAAAAAACGAAAGATTCCGGAAATATTGTGATTTGGGACGGGTTAAATGAAACTGTAAATTATGTTTAGCATATGTTTTTGGATTGAGTTGAATTTATATATATATTAATATAAAGTTAGATTAAAATAGTAATATAAGTGTAAACAGTTGCAAGAAATCAATTTGCAACTGTTTTGTGTTTTCAATTTTATTTATTTTAAAAGTTTTAGTTATAGCGTTAATAGTAAAAATATATAACAGATTCATATGGCCTTAGCAACATCTCTTTTTTAAAATTGTATGCTCTTTTATAGTTGCAAATAACCGGAGTTGCTTCTTTTACATTGAGATTCAACGGCATTTTTTTTTGCATTATTTCGTCAGTCATATTTATTATTACTAATACTTTTTCATCATAAAGCTCTCTTTTGTAAATAAACACACATTTATCATCAAGCAAAAACTCCTGATAATCTCCATAAATAATTACATCATTTTTCTTTCTTAACTCAATCAATTTTTTGTAATAATTAAATACAGAATTTGAATCTTTTATATTACTTTCTACATTAATTTTTTTATAATTAGGATTAACTTTAAGCCAAGGCGTGCCTGCTGTAAACCCTGCATTTTCAGAATCGTCCCACTGCATAGGGGTTCTTGCATTATCTCTGCTAACAAAATTAATTATATCTTTGTTTTGTTTAAAAGCAGTTTCTATATCTATATCTTCAATCTCTGCTTTTTGTTTGACAAAGTTAATTGTATCAATATCATTATAATCATCAAGTTTATCAAAGATAATATTTGTCATTCCTATCTCTTCACCCTGATATATAAATGGCGTACCTTTAAGTGTAAAGATAATCGTAGCAAGCATTTTGGCAGATATTTCTCTATAATGATCACTATCATTAGAAAAGAAAGACACTTGACGCGGCAAATCATGGTTTCCAAAAAACAATGTGTTCCACGCGTCAACAGGTAACTCTGTCTGCCATTTAGATAAAGCTTTTTTTACATCAAACATATTAGGCTTTTTGTTTACCCACTTGGTTCCATATTTCATTTCGCATATATTTACATGGTTAAACTGAAAACACATATTTAATTCTTTATCAGATTCTCTAATATATTTTTTAGCTCCATCAATATCTAAATCTTGTACTTCACCAACTGTAACAATATTGTATTTTGAAAGAATTTTTTGGTTCATCTCTTTTAGATATATATGAGTAAGATCATCGTTCGGATAAAAATCCACTGCTTCGTTTTTATATTCAGGTTTACCTAAAAATCTAATAGCATCTAGTCTAAATCCATCTACTCCCCGTTTAATCCAAAATTCAATAATATCATAAATTTCTTCTCTGAGCTTTGGATTAGACCAATTTAAATCAGGTTGTTTTTTACTAAATAAATGTAAATAATATTGTTTAGCATCTTCATCATAATGCCAAGCACTAAAACCAAAAACCGATTCCCATAAGTTTGGTGGTTCTCCATTTTCATTGCCATCTGCCCATATATAATAATCTTTATATAAACTGTCTTTTGATTTTCTGGATTCAATAAACCACATATGTTCATCTGAAGAATGATTTAATACAAGATCCATTATTAGTTTAATGCCACGTTTATGCATTTCACATAACATCTCGTCCCAATCTTTTAAAGTACCAAACTCACACATAATATCTCTATAGTCACTTATGTCATATCCATTATCATTATTCGGTGATTTATAAACAGGAGATAGCCAAACAACATCTATTCCTAATTCTTTTAGATAGTCCAATTTTGAAGTTATTCCTTTAATATCACCTATACCATCATTATTTGAATCCTTAAAACTCCTAGGGTATATTTGATAAAAAACTGCTTCTTTCCACCAACATCTTTTAATTTTAATCGCTCTCCTTTGCTTTATATTTATTAAATTGTTCTCTAAGTTTTTCAAATGTTTCATTGCTAATAACATGCTCGATTCTACAAGCATCCTCTTCGGCAACATTATTAGATACCCCTAAAGATTTAAAATAAGTTACTAAGAAACAGTGTCGATCATAAATTTTCTCAGCAATTCTTTTGCCGGACTCAGTTAAAGTTATAAGCCCGCTATCGTCCATTAAAATATGTCCGGCTTTTTTTAATATAGAAACAGCTCTTGAAACACTTGGCTT
Organism: uncultured Oscillospiraceae bacterium; assembly: GCA_910577565.1. Taxonomy (GTDB): domain Bacteria; phylum Bacillota; class Clostridia; order Oscillospirales; family Ruminococcaceae; genus RUG12519. The sequence goes on from CAJTNJ010000011.1 coordinate 11,389, forward strand.
GGAAAATGATAATTTATTTGCCACATCAACAGAACGAATATATCCTCTCTCCTTATTGAGCAATAACATTACTTCAAGATAATTTTCTCCAGATTCGTGAAGTTCCATTCGCTTCATACCTCTTTTTTAAAAGTAAATTAGGCCCTAGATAAGTTTTAATATAACATATTATATATATAATTTCAAACAAAATTTATAACATTATAAAAGCTGAAAATTAAAATGATAAGTGTAGTTAGTATAAGTTAATAAACTAATAGAAGCAAATAAAACTTAATTTTGACTCTAATGATAATAAATATACTTAGAAATGTTGTTAATGCAATTTTTTATATTTTTAAATTTACAAATATTAATATAAAACGTAACAAAAAGCAAAAAAATATGATAAATAGGTAATACTATAACATGATATTGTGACATAATAAAAAATATAAAGAAATATACTCCAAAACCCAAAAAAATAGGTTATAGCTAAGAGATAAAATAAACATGGAATAAGATTATATATGAAAAAAACCAATAAAACGTCGGGAATATCAAAAATAATATGTTTATACTTTGGATAAAAAATATGCGAAGAAAACAAAAGCAAAATATGTAGCAAATAAGCGAAAAAAATAATATAAAATGTATGAACTTTACAGTTTTGCAAAGATAAAAAACAGAATAGGAAGTATAAAAAAATACAAATAATAGTATACGATATAGCACATATAATAGTATACGATATAGCACATATAATAGTATACGATATAGCACATAACAAGTGTTGCGATAGTATATAAATAGGCTTGGTAAATAACTTTTCAAAAGCCGATTATTACTATTTTGATGCATATTTTGCATACTTCGAAATATTTTATTATGAGGTTCACAAGTCACTAAAAACGAGATCAAGATATAAACCGTTGAAGGTACAAATTTTAACTCAACGTGCTATATTTAACTTTTGCATAGAAATTCTAAATGTTTTTCGTTATACCCATAATACCCATAATGCCAAATATATCTACACAGCAATAAGTCATAAAAAAGCCTTTATTCTTTTTTGGTCACCGTTAATATATGCTATATCGTTATTTTGAGTGCTGTTTTAGCTCAATGTTTTTATATAATTATCTAAATTTAATCTAGCTTAAGATTGTGATATGAGGCGGAATTATATTCCTGCTTCCCATAAGGTATAGTGTCACAAACCTCAAACAGTTGGTCTTTAGTCCACATTTGCACTGATGTTAAAAGACAATATCCTTCACCCGGTTTTATATTCCAATCGGTTGGAGAACGCCGAGGCAGACCATATCTTGCAAGAAGCGCAGAAATAATGCCACTGTGGCAAATAACTGCTACAGAGGTAACAACTTCTTTCATCATATCAATCAGCAAATTGTTAAACCCGCTAAAAATGCGCTGCGCAAACTGCTCTTTGCTTTCACCACCATTTGGTGGTGTGATCATGCCTTCCCTAACCCATTGTATATATGTTGGATCTTTTGCAAGATCTTCTATCGATCTATTTTCGAATTCACCAAAAGAATATTCTCTGAGTGAATCCACATTGACGGTGTAATTGTCAGGATAAATTAGGTTTGCAGTCTGCACAGCTCGAGCAAGCGGACTTGTATAGACTTTTTGCACTTTTGGGTATTCGTAGTTTTCTTTAAGTGAGATTATTTTTTCTTTTCCTTCATCACTTAATGGGATATCGGTTGTTCCTATATATCTGCCATCTTCATTTGCTTTAGTTAACCCATGTCTTATTAAATATAATTTATATGCCTTCAAATTGACACTCCTTTTAAAAAAAATTTTATAGCTATTTTTACTAAACATTGTATCATTAAAATAAATAATATACCAGTGATTTATATGTTCGCAATACACTTGCCTCATAAAAAATGCAATAAAAATCAAATTTATTAAATACATGAAAATTTAGTAATACACCAACATGGCAATAATAATGTCCTCTAGCATTTATTATTAAGCAATAAATAAGTTTATTGAAAACGCCAAAAATTGTTCATAAAAGTCAACATGTTTTGCCGTTGTAGGCTTTTGATTCTTTATATTTTAAGCGTAATTTTTGCAATTTTATATTCTTAATTATTTGTTTTTTTGACAATTTATAAATTTCCTTTGACAAACTATAAACAATATATTATAATTTTTATACTGGTTTACGGAAAGTATTTTTAAAATTAACATTACTTAAAGTTTAACGATGTTTTATATAAATAATTGAATTTGAAATAAAATTATCAGGGGGATAAATAAAAATGAATTCCAACTTCCCGAGGTTATTGTCTTTGCTAAGAAAAGAAAGAGGAATTAGTCAAAAAAATGCGGCGAAAGAGCTAGGTGTTTCTCAGGCACTGCTTTCGCACTACGAAAAAGGGATTCGTGAGTGTGGGTTGTCGTTTGTGGTAAGAGCGGCTGATTTTTATGACGTATCTTGCGACTATCTTCTTGGTCGTTCACCTGAACGCAAGGGAACAACCCTATCCGCCGAAGATTTGCATGATCCATATAATCAAAAAGAGATGCCAAACCCAAAAACATTAAAAGCCGTTTATAATAAAAAGCTTTTGTTTTGCTCACTCAACATTTTGTTTGATGTTTTGTCAAAATCCGGTAGTTCAAACATGATGAATGAAATTTCAAATTTCTTATGCCTCTCGGTTTATCGCATGTTTCGTGTAGTATTTAGAATAAACAAAAAAAATCAAGATGAGATGTTTGTTGTGGCAGATCCAATCGCAAACCAGCGGGCTCAAGCTGAGATGATAAGAGCAGAGTCGACCGCCGATGTAATTTCAAGAGCGACACTTCCAAAAATTTACGGAGAACCGAAAAACCCCGAGCAAGCTCATATTAACAACGAATTGCTCGAAAAAAACTATCCAAATGATAAAAGCGCACTTTTAAACCTTATCAAAAACTGCGAAATTCTAATAACCAAATCAAAATAGCGGGTTTTAATTTTAAATGAGTTTTAAATATTCAATAATTACGCTTGCACATGTTTTTGCCGCTTGGAACTTGAATTTTTCATACTGAGTTTTTGCATGCCCATTATCAGATACCACTTTTATTGCGTCAAATGGTATTTTTGCGAATTTGCAAACATGAGCTATTGCCGCGCTTTCCATATCAAATATTTCACTATGAAAGTGCTTTTTTATATATTCAATCTTTTTTGGAGTCACAAACTGATCTCCGGTTGCAAATATGCTTTTGTGAAAATCTAATTTTGCTTTTTTAGCAGCTTTTATTAAATTTTCACATATATCTTCGTCTGACGATATGCTTGTTAAACAAAGCCCTGGGACTAGCCCCATAGGATCTCCAAGCGGAGTCGTGTCGATATCATGTTGCATGAATTCTTTTGCCACCGCCACATCGCCTACGTTCATATAATCGCATCCACCTGCAACACCTATATTAATTATCTGATCGGGCTTGTAGTTAATAATGATAGTCTGAGTGCAAATAGCAGCATTTACTTTACCTGGAAAACACTGTGCAACAACAACTTGTTTATCTTCAAATATTCCTTTGGTTATGGGCATACCGTATAGTATTTTGTTATTAGATTTTTCAATAAGCTGTTTAATTGTTTTAACTTCAATTTCCATTGCACCAATGATAGCAATTTTCATATAATAAATAACCTCCGAAAGGGTGTGAGTTTAGATGGTTTTAATCGAGAATAAATGGGACGAGCTTTTGGCAAAAGAGTGGGATAAAGAATATTACCAAAAATTGCGCAAAATATTAAAATATGACTATTTTCACACAAAAGTTTATCCAAACATGCACGACATATTTAATGCATTGAAATATGTAGACTATGATGATTGCAAAGTGGTAATTATTGGACAAGATCCATATCATGGAGAGGGTCAGGCACACGGCTTGTCCTTTTCGGTGAAACCGCCAGTGCAGCCACCGCCATCGTTGCAAAACATATTTAGAGAAATAAGCGAAGATCTCCAAAAGCCCTATGTTGCTGCCAACGGTGATTTGACCAGGTGGGCAAAACAAGGTGTGTTGCTTCTAAACGCAGTTCTTACCGTCAAAGCAGGTCAGGCTAATTCACACGCAAATATTGGTTGGCAGTATCTAACAGATGAAATAATAACTTTGCTTAACAAGCGCGAAAAACCAATGGTATTTTTGTTGTGGGGCGCATACGCTGGGAAAAAGCAGGAACTTATTACAAACCCCAAGCATTTAGTTTTAAGGGCACCTCATCCAAGTCCGCTTTCTGCATCGAGAGGTTTTTTTGGTTGCCGTCATTTTTCTAAAGCCAACGAATTTCTTGAAAAAACAGGACAGATACCAATTGATTGGTAAATAAAAATGACATTATACTAGAATGACTTTCTTGTGTGATAGTAGGATATAACTAGTTTTAAATTAATAAGCAAAACAAAAGCTTTTTTAATTAGAAAATGCAGTTTAAATGCTAAAAAATTTGTTGCAAACATTGATAAAAACATGCAAAAGTTTAAGTGTGCAATAAAAATTCAAACAACCTCAATGTTTTCAATCTTTTTTAGAAAAACATCTTGTATAATGATAAAATGATTAATAATATAACATTGATATCCCTTTAAAATTCTATAGGTTTTTCAAAATAAGCATCATGCAAAACACACAAATTAAGCGCTTTTTTGCAGATATATTAGTTAATGCTTACAACAAACATAGCGGGTTAAGCTTTGCCATCTTGCATGAAAACTCTAATTTCCAAATGATTTTCATAATTATCCTCACCAAAACTAATCTTCGATTTCATCTTCTGCATTATTGGTTTCTGATTCTTCATTATATATTTTTGCGCCACAGTGCGAGCAATAAGACCATGTGTCTTCGTTCTTTTTGCCGCAACAAGGACAAATTTCAACTTTCAATTTGTTTTTAATTTCTGCGAATGTCTTTTCGATATTATGCAATTTCAAAAAGAGCTCATCTATTTCTTTGAAGAGGTTTTGACTTTTTTTATTAAAAGTTTCTGTTTTTTCAATATGCTTTGCCTTTTGATTGGAGTAGTAAATAAAGCCAAGTTCTGCATATTTGTGTTCTATAGAAGCTCTTATTTGGGAAATTTTCAGCTTTAGTTTAGATATTTCTAAAATTTCACCTGTTTTTTTACCTGCTGAATTTGCAATAAAACGTGCTTTTTCAAAAAATGAATTAAAATTACTCATAATAAAATTACCTCCTAATAGTTTCTATATTTTAGTATATTATTATAATGTCTTTAATGCAATAGTAAATTACTTAAAAATTATATTTTAAAGGCTTCTTTAAAGAGACTTAGTGCAACAAAAAATAAATTAATCACAAGAAAACAATTTTTTAATATGATATAACTTTCTATAGCGAAATCTTTGTAAATAGACCAAATTTATGTGTTTTTAAGTGTGTTGTTTACTTTTTTTGCATTTTGATTTTATTAAAACAATTAAAAATTTAGACGTTTTAGTTATATTAAAAGCAATAATTTTATTAAAATGTAGAAAAAAGGAAGAAATTAGCTTTATTTTGGGAAAAGTTAGTTGACAGCTGCTAAAACAAGGTGTATAATCTTCTTGAATATGTCAGCGTATGGCGTACTAATTGTATAATATATGTACGCGATATGCAAAAATAAACGTTAAAAATTGGAGGTTTTTGAAAATGACAAAATCAGATTTAATCAATGCTGTTGCAGAATCTACAGGCCTTACTAAAAAAGATACTGAAAAAGTAATATCAAGTGTTATCTCAAACATTACAAGCGCTCTTGTATCTGGAGAAAAAGTACAAATCGTAGGCTTTGGAACATTCGAAACTCGCGACCGCAAAGAACGTGAAGGTCGCAATCCTTCTAACGGTAAACCTATGACTATCCCAGCAAGTCGCGTTCCTGCTTTTAAAGCTGGAAAATCACTTAAAGACGCTGTTGCAAAATAAAAAACATAGTTTTATATTGCAAATTGCGACAAAACATATTTCTGCTTCCCATAGCTTTTAACTTAAAATTATGATTTTTAGAAAAAGTTTAGAGAAGTATGTTATTAATAGAAAAAAACAGACACTCATTTTTAATATGAGTTGTTGAAAGTTAATTTAAAAGTGCACCTGTCGGATCTATCTGCTTGTGTGCTTTTTTATATAATAATATCAAATGAAATCTTTAATGATCATGACTAATGAATATCATTTTAATAAAATAAAAACTGCAATTTTTGGTAAAATACAATAGCCATCGATAACAACTTACATTAATCTTGGATTTGATATGACTAAAACGAAAAGCTCAGCAATCTTAAAATATCTTCTAATCTTTAAGTTTTTAAGTAATATATTTTACAATTAAATACTTTTTTTGTTAAAATTAAAAATGAAAAATAAAATAGCGTTTTTTAGTTAAATATTTGGAGGTGCATATTTTGAGATTAGATAAATTTTTAAAAATATCCAGATTAATAAAGAGAAGAACTGTTGCAAACGAGGCATGCGATGCGGGCAAAATTGTTGTAAATGGTAATATATCACGAGCATCTTATGGGGTAAAACCGGGAGATGTTATAGAGATTAAAATTGGGAGTAGTCCTTTAAAAGTGCGTGTAAATGAAGTTTTAGAGCATGTTAATAAGCAACACGCCGAAAAACTTTATGAAATAATATAGATTAGTTGGTCATATCCACGTTAAGCTTTGAATAAATATTATATAAAAGTTAAAAACAAAAGGGGGCTTTTATATGATAGAGGAGAAGAAAATAAAGACAGCGCACAACATTATTCTTGAAAACAGGAACAATCTTAGTGTGTCGGGAGTAAACGATGTAGACAGTTTCGATGAAAAACAAATTGCTGCATTTACCGAGATGGGCTTTTTAACAATCAAAGGGACAAATCTTCATATTAATAGATTTAATACCGAAACAGGTGAACTAAGCCTTTCTGGTACTGTAGATGGTCTTTTCTATTCCAATCATCAAAAACAAACCGCTTCTGGATTTTTAACAAAGTTATTTCACTGATGTATATGTCATTTTCCCCTTCCATCCTAGTTTTCTTTTTTTCACTGCTGCTTGGAATGGGACTTGGAGCGTTGTGGGACATTTTTAGAATTTTTAGACTGGGCATACCAAGCACAAAAACAATTATATTTTTTCAAGATATCATATATGCGCTTCTTGCTACTACAATAACTCTGGTGTTTTTCTATATATTCACCTCAGGTGGATTTAGAATGTTTGTGTTAATTGGAGAATTTTTAGGATTTGTATTTTATTATTTAACCATTGGACGTCTGGCATTTAAAATATTTAAAGTGATTTTTAAGGTTATACATAAAATTATATGGATTTTGACATTGCCTTTTAGAAAGGTGTTTAAAAAACTTATTCATATTATCACATCTTTATTATATAAACTTACTAAAAAATTTAAAAATTGCTTTAAAAATAAAAAAAATCTCTTGCATTTTACCAATAACTCATTGTATAATAAATTAAAGTCTAAATTTGGTAAATAGAGATTTTTTTAAATGTTTGGAGGCAATGCAATTGGCTACAAAAATAAGGAAGAAAAAAAGAAGAAAGATATTTTTCAAGTTAGTCCTTATATTTTTTATATGTGTTATTATCTTTCAGCTAGTTATGATTCAAATTAACATTTCCAAAAAACAGCGGGAGTTAAACGAACTCAATCAAAAAGTGAGTTACCAGACAGAGCAAAATGACATTTTAAAGCAACAGATAAATTCTGGCATTACCGATGAATATATTGAAAAAGTTGCGAGAGAAAAACTAAACCTAGTTTCTCCCTTTGAACGTATTTTTGTTGATGTAACAAGAGAATAAATATTTTTAAATTTTTAAGGAGGCTTTTGCAATTCAATGCAACTTGAAATAGGAACTATAGTAGACGGTAAAGTTATTGGTATTACTAAATTTGGCGCATTTGTTGAAATAGAAAATGGTGTTACAGGTCTTGTTCATATTTCCGAAGTATCGGACGCTTATGTGACGGATGTCTCTGATTTTTTGAAGCAGGGAGACATTGTTAAGGTTAAAGTGTTAAATGTTGATAAAAATAAATTAAGTCTATCAATAAAGCAAGCAAATCCACAAACAAAAACAATGCCGTCATCAAAAAAATATGATAACTTTAACCAAAACAGTCGATCAAATAATTATAATGGAAAGTCCAATAGCTCACCCAACGTCTATAAGGGTTCCAAAAAAACAAAAGAGCCTCAATCTTTTGAAGATATGTTAAGCATTTTTAAAAAGAACAGCGAAGAAAAAATGTCTGACATAAAACGCAATATTGCAGGCAAACGCAATTCTTATTCTAGAAAAAGATAGATTATAATATTTTTAATGTTAATTTTTAATATAAAGGTGTGGGATGCTTAATTCCCCACCTTTTATTTTGCATATATGTGTAATTGAACGAAAAATACCAGTGAAATTTTTGACGGTATGCAAAAGTTTTAAAATGGCAAGGTACTGGTGGTGTCCTAAAAAAGAATAAAATGATATAATAAAGAAATGAAATGTGAAAGATGTAAAAGAAAACAAACAACTAAAAGCGAGAAAAACAAATGCATGAAGCCAAAAGTATAAGTGTAAACACCGTTGAAAAGTATATACGACAAAACAAAAATGAAGAAGATATAGCAAAGAGATAAAAAAACAGGCGATAAAATTGTATATTGAAGGAAACAGTGGAAGAGCAGTAGGGAGGATATTAGGAATATGGAAAAATATGTGTCTATATTGGATAAAGAAATATGCTAAGGAAATAGAATTAGAAAATGCAGCAAACGAGAGAGAAAAAGTAATAGAAATGAACGAACTCTACAGTTATGTAGAGAGAAAAAAACAGAATATATGTGATAACATTAGTAAGCAGAAAAAAAGACAAATAGTAGGATATGATATAGCATATTACAAAAGTAGTGAAAGGATACAAAGGCTGTTAGATAAATCACCAAAGACAGAGCATTATTATTCTGATGCTTATTCTGTATATTCCGAAATATGCTATTATGTAACGCATATATCACTAAAAACAAAAGTGAGACATACACTGTAGAAGGAGTAAATTAAGACTTAAGGAATTATATATTACCTTCGCATAGGAAATCCAAGTGCTTTTTTAGATCAATAGATAATGCAAAAGTTGTCTTAAAAATATTTGTTTATGCTTTTAATAAATTTGCTCTAGCTAAGTTCTTGTACCCTTCACTTAAATCTACTTTTTTCTTTCTTCTTTTCTACAAACTTATTTAGGGCACTCCCCTGATACTAGTGATACTCAAGAGGTATTGAAAAGTTCGCTAACAAAAATATTTTATAAGCTGTGACTTTATATATATATATATATCTTAATATTATTACTACCGATAATATATTCATTAAAACTTATTTGTTCTTTTTTTTCAATTGATTCTTAGTTATCACCTTTTTTATTACGTATCATATTGTATACATAATATATATTCCTGCACTAGGAGTGCATATTTTATCATAATTATAAGTTAAATTTGTATGTCTATCCAAAATCATCAAACTGATCTTCACGTTTAAATAACCTTATACTGTTTTACATACTTAGACTTGGCGATATACACGTCAGTATGTATATTTAGTTATTATTATTCAAATTCTTATTCAACTTCTTTTTGTTTAAATAGATCATTAATCATTAGCCCAATATTTACATTTTTATTTTATCATATTATTTTTTTATATATAAATTTTTGAGCCAATAATATATGATATTGGCATCTTCATTTTGAATATAATAAACTATTCATGTCTTTCATTTGAAAAATCCTCTTTTTGTTCCTTACTGTTTGCAGACCTATGTTTATTTTATTAAAAGTAGAATTTCTTGTATATAAAGGTTTTCTATTTTCCTCAGTAAAATTGAAGATTCATTTTTGTTAGCTCTTCAACGAAAATATCACCCGCATAGCGGGTGATATTTATTTTGTACTAATTTTAAAAATATAAAAATTAAAAAATTTAAATTTAATTCACAAGAGTCATTTATAAGAATGTAACAAAGGTTCAACATCGAGAAAATATTTTATTAAACTATGCCTTGAGCCAACATGGCATCACATACTTTGTTAAATCCTGCAATGTTGCTTCCAATAACCATATTTCCGGCAACACCATATTCTTTCGAAGCTTTATATCCTTCAGCAAATATATTTTTCATAATATTATGTATTTTTTCGTCAACTTCTTCAAACGTCCATGAATAACGCATAGAGTTTTGTGACATTTCAAGACCAGAGCATGCAACTCCACCAGCATTTGCTGCTTTGCCAGGACCAAATGCGATTTTGTTTGATAAAAATTCCAAAACAGCTGCTTGTGTGCAAGGCATATTAGCGCCCTCTGCTACACAAATTACACCATTTGCGATAAGGGTCTTTGCTGCGTTGTCATCAAGTTCATTTTGAGTAGCGCAAGGAAGAGCAATATCACATGGTATTGTCCAAATTTTGCTGCAATCATTAAAGTATTTAGAACATGAAACCTTGTCAGCATACTCTGATATTCTACCTCTTTTTACTTCTTTAATTTGTTTAACAACATCTATATTAACGCCGTTTTCATCGTATATGTAACCGTTAGAGTCAGATAGAGCAATCACTTTAGCACCAAGTTCAATAGCTTTTTTGGCGGCATATATTGCAACATTACCAGAGCCTGAGATTACAACCTTTTTGCCTTCGAAAGAGTCATTACATAGATTTTTAAGCATCTCTTTAGCATAATAGCAAAGGCCGTATCCTGTAGCCTCGGTACGAAATAGCGATCCGCCAAATGGAAGGCCTTTACCCGTCAAAACACCAGTAAATGTATTAGTTATACGCTTATATTGGCCAAACATAAAACCAATCTCGCGACCTCCAACACCAATATCTCCAGCAGGAACATCCGTATCAGGACCTATATGACGATAAAGCTCAGTCATAAAACTTTGGCAAAACCTCATTATTTCACCATCAGATTTTCCTTTTGGATCAAAATCAGAACCACCTTTACCACCTCCCATCGGCAGAGTTGTTAAAGCATTTTTAAATATTTGCTCAAAACCTAAGAACTTAATGACAGAAGCAGTAACTGTAGAATGCAAACGAAGGCCACCTTTGTATGGACCTATAGCAGAGTTAAACTCTACACGATATGCACGATTAACTTGAACTTTGCCATTATCATCAACCCAAGGCACACGAAATTGAATTAGGCGTTCAGGTTCAACCAAGCGCTCAATAATTCCATATTTTTCAATTTCAGGTCTGCGCTCTACAACAGGTTCAAGAGAAATTAAAACTTCCTCTACCGCTTGAAGGAATTCTGGTTCATTAGCGTTTCTTTTAAGAACTGTTTCATAAACGGACGATAGATGCGAATTTTTAAAAGACATATTAAAGATCCTTTCACTATAATTTTTAAATACCAAATATAATTATACTAGCTGTAGTTTAATTTTTCAAGTAAACATTTGTTCGTGTGTGTCCAAATTAAAGATTAAGAAAGAAAGTCAATAAGAGAAACAAACTTTTTAGAAAGAGGAAAGCAAAGCTTAAACTCGCCAAATTTGTTATAAGCATATACAAAAATATTCATGATAATTTTAAAAGTATTTAATGAACGAAAAAAGCATTTAGAGCGCCTCTGTAAAGCAACTATATATTTACGAATATCTAAATTTATCCATTTTACTATAAAAAGTATGGCTTTTGTCTTTAAAATAAAAATGTTTAGCACTATAGCATGATTTTGACAGCTTGGATTTGCATCAGAATAATATTTTGCTTTCGGCGCTTTCTCAGCTATATTCTGTATCCTTTTTTCATTTATTTGGTCACTTTACACACAAATATATGTTGCTTTATTAATAAATATGTGATATTATCTATACTATATTTTAATAAAATTAAAGGAGCGATTCTAAATGAACATGAAAAAATTATTATCATTTATTTTAACCATGTGTATATTAAGTACGAGCTTTCTTTCAGCACTGCCGGCAATTGCAGCAGAAACAACAAATGAATTTACAATAAGCAGCAAAGACAACTTTATAACATTTATGACAACCTCTGCATATTGGGAAGCTAATTACAAAGTCACGTTAACATGCGACATAGACATGCAGGGTGAAGTGTTTGATTACATAGAAACATTTAGCGGACAATTTGATGGAGGAGAACACACCATAAGCAACCTTTCGTTTAAATGTTTTGTTAAAACAAACAATGGAACAATATCAGGGGTTAAGTTCAAAAATGGCAAATTAATTGATGACAGCAATATTCAAGGCGCATTTGTAGTAACCAATGAAACAAACGGAGTCATAGACAACTGCTCAGTAGATACGAACAGTGAAGATGCAAGTATTAGAGCAGGGTTTGTTTATGAAAACAAAGGTAAAATAACAAACAGCGAAACGACATTATCGGTTAAAAATAATGATCTCTTTGATGTTATGTATGTATGTGGATTTGTTAGTAGAAATTATGGCAATATAGAAAACTGCAAAGCAACAGGAAATGTAACATCAGGGTTTAATCGTGCAAGTGGATTTGTAGGATATAATTACGAAGGTGGAACAATAAATAACTGCAAAGCAACAGGAAATGTAACATACAATCTAGTGGAGAGTGCTGGTTATACAGGTGGATTTGTTAGTAGAAATTATGGCAATATAGAAAACTGTACATCGACAGGAAATGTAACAGGTTATGATACTGTAGGCGGATTTGCAGGTCAAAATAGTGGCGGAACAATAACTGAATGTAATGCAACAGGAAGTGTAATTGGAAACAACTCTGTAGGAGGGTTTGTAGGCGATAGTAGTGGAAAAATAAATTACTGCACAGCAACAGGAGATGTAACAGGTAGTCAATATGTAGGTGGATTTGTAGGCGATAGTAGTGGAAAAATAAATTACTGCTCAGCAACAGGAGATGTAACAGGTAGTCAATATGTAGGTGGATTTGTAGGATGTAATAGTAGTAATGGAACAATAACAGGTGCGGCAACAGGAACTGTAAGTGGTGCTGGTAGTAATGTAGGTGGATTTGTTGGACTTAATGAAGGTGGAACAATAAATAACTTTGCAGAGGAAGAGGAATTTATAATAAGTGATAAAAACGACTTTGCATTTTTTATGAAGACATTTGGATATTGGGGAAATAATCAAAAAGTTACGTTGACATGCGATCTAGACATGCAAAATGAGGCGTTTGATTACATAGAAACATTTAGCGGACAATTTGATGGAGGCGAACACACTATAAGCAACCTTTCATTTAAATGTTTTGTCAAAACCAACAACGGAAAGATATCAGGGATTAAGTTCAATGGCGGCAAATTAATCAATGATAGCAATATTATAAGCGGATTTGTTGTAAAAAATGAAGAAAGTGGAGCGATAGACAACTGCTCAGTAGATATGAATAGTGAAGATGCAAATATTAAAGCAGGCTTTGTTTATGAAAATAAAGGTACAATAACAAATAGTGAAACAACGTTATCGGTTAAAAGTGACAATGGTTATGCCGGTGGATTTGTGGGATGTAATAATAAAGGAACAATAACTAATTGTAATGCAACAGGGACGGTAAGAGGTAGTTATGAAGCAGGTGGGTTTGTAGGATTTAATTATGGTGGAACAATAACCGAATGCACAGCAACAGGGAATGTAACAGGCAATCGTGAATTAGGTGGGTTTGTAGGATTTAATTGGACTGGACCAATAACTGGCTGTCAAGCAACAGGAACTGTAATATCAGCTGTAACTGGAGAAGATTGCGTAGGTGGATTTGTAGGATATAATTATAAGGGGCCAATAATTGATTGTAATGCTGAGGGAAATGTGACGGGAAATAGAAGAGTGGGCGGATTTGTAGGAATTAATAACATAGGAACAGTAACTAACTGTAATGCGACAGGAGTGGTAACAGGGAATGATTTTGTAGGTGCATTTGTAGGATGGAATAATGGAACGATAACAGGTACATCAACAGGAGATGTAAGTGGAGATAATTATGTCGGTGGATTTGTAGGATGCAATGGCAATGGTGGAACAATAACCGAATGCACTGCAAAGGGAAATTTAAATGGTGAAAATGTAAGTTTAGATGGCTTTGCAGGGATAAATAGTGGAAAAATAAACGATTGTAAAATAGATTAAATTTATAAAGTTTTATCTATAATAAAGATGTTGCAAAATTTACAACGTCTTTATTATTTTTTGAAAATTTGATTTATAGCGGCACAATTAAGCTTTTGTAGTTTTAGGAATTATTTAATATCTAAAAGTTAATAATAAATTGACGTTTTATTAGTTTCTATTTTGAATACTGCAGATAAGAACGCAAACCATTCCCAAGATAGAGCTAATATATCCACTATGTCAACGCTTTACCTAAAAAAATTATACCGGTATTGAGATTTTTTTCGTTGCATATTACAAATCAATTTTAGTTCTTACACAGCGTGTTAATTGGAATGATGGCGAAATTGTAGCCTTGTCAACTAGAGAGTGTAAGGTTCCGTCATACCTATTTAATCAACTATAGATAGATTTGTTCATTGGATTATGGTTTTGCTTTATTAACACCGTGTTTATTTAAGTATAAAATCAAGGACTAACGTTAGAGCATTGTTTATATTATCTTGCTCATAGTAATAAATATTACACTTGCCTTTTGATTTTATTTTCAACCGAACCTTAACATAGTTTAGTCTTATTCACTATCTTTTTTCTCCTTACAAAATTTATATTAAAAATTTTAGCAAATCTATGGAAATTATAAGTTTATTCTGTTATAATTAATTCAATGTAAAATTATCATAGTTTAATTATGTGATATTTACTTGACAATTCAATAAAAAAATGGAGGTAGCTATTCATGAGCAAAAAATTTGTTTATTCATTTAGCGAAGGAAACTCAACAATGCGTGAACTTTTGGGAGGAAAGGGAGCGAATCTGGCCGAAATGACAAGTATGGGCCTACCTGTACCACAGGGATTTACAATCAGCACAGAAGCTTGTACTAAATATTATGAAGACGGCAAAAAGATTTCTGAAGAAATTATCACTGAAATTGAAGAACATCTAAAAAAATTAGAAAGCCTTTCAGGAAAGAAATTCGGTGATCCCAAAAACCCATTATTGGTTTCAGTTCGTTCGGGCGCTCGTGCTTCAATGCCCGGTATGATGGATACTATTCTTAATCTTGGTTTAAACGACCAGGTTGTTCAAGGGTTTGCAGAAAAAACTCAAAATGATCGTTTTGCTTATGACTCATACCGCCGTTTTATACAAATGTTTTCAGATGTTGTTATGGAGCTCAATAAGAAAAACTTCGAAGTAATCATTGATGAAATGAAAAAAGAAAAAGGCGTAGAGCTTGATACTGAGCTTGATGCAAATGATTTAAAAGAGATGGTATCTCGATTTAAAGCTTACTATAAACAAGAAAAAGGTGAAGATTTCCCAAGTGAGCCAAAAAGTCAGCTAATTGAGGCTGTTAAAGCAGTTTTCCGTTCGTGGGACAACCCAAGAGCTATATACTATAGAAGAATGAATGATATTCCTTCTTCATGGGGAACGGCTGTTAACGTACAAATGATGGTATTTGGAAATATGGGAAACACTTCCGGAACAGGTGTTGCATTTACTCGTAATGCTGCTACTGGTGAAAACAAGCTGTTTGGTGAATTTTTAATGAATGCCCAAGGCGAGGATGTTGTAGCTGGAATTCGTACACCTAAATCTATCGATCAACTAAAAGAAGTTATGCCAAATGTTTACGACCAGTTTGTAAAAATTTGCAATACACTTGAAGACCACTACCGTGACATGCAGGATATGGAGTTTACAATCGAAGAAGGCAAACTATACATGCTTCAAACTCGTAACGGCAAACGTACACCGGCTGCTGCACTCAAAATTGCCTGCGACTTAGTTGAAGAAGGAAAAATTGATAAAGAAAAAGCTGTGTCTATGATAGAGCCAAGATCACTTGATGCTTTGTTGCATCCGCAATTTGACGCTTCGAAGTTAAAAGCAGCAACTCCTATTGCTTCAGGTCTTGCAGCTTCTCCGGGGGCTGCCACAGGCAAAGCTGTTTTCTATGCAGCAGACGCTGTAAGAGCATCAGAAAATGGCGAAAAAGTTATCCTTATTAGACTTGAAACTTCTCCCGAAGACATCGAGGGTATGGATTCGGCACAAGGTATCCTTACCGTACGCGGTGGTATGACATCGCACGCAGCCGTTGTTGCTCGCGGCATGGGTAAATGCTGCGTATCAGGTTGCGGTGAAATTGAAATAAACGAAGAAGAAAAATGGTTTAAAGTTAGCGGAAAAACTTACAAAGAAGGTGACTATATTTCAATAGATGGTACAACCGGTAATGTGTATGGTGAGGCTATACCAACCGTTGAGGCTGAAATTTCAGGCTATTTTGAAAAGATCATGACATGGGCTGACGAGCTTCGTCGTCTAAAAATTAGAACAAATGCTGATACACCACGCGATGCTAAACAAGCTGTTGCATTTGGTGCTGAGGGCGTGGGACTTTGTCGTACTGAACATATGTTCTTTGAAGCAGACAGAATTAAAGCAATGCGTGAGATGATTCTTTCAAAGACTGAAGACCAACGCAAGAAAGCTCTTAATAAACTGCTTCCAATGCAACAAAAAGATTTTGAAGAAATCTATGAAGCACTTGGTGGCAAACCAGTTACCGTAAGATTTTTGGATCCACCACTACACGAATTTGTTCCAACAGAAGAAGCTGAGCAATCAGAGCTTGCAAAAGAACTCAACATAACTTTGGAAGAAGTTAAAGCAACTGTTGCTTCACTTCATGAGTTTAACCCAATGATGGGTCATCGTGGCTGCCGTTTGGCTGTAACATACCCCGAAATTGCAGTTATGCAAACAACAGCTGTCATAAATGCAGCAATAAATATAATTAAAAAGCATAGCGACTGGAATTTGGTACCTGAAATTATGATTCCTTTGGTTGGCGACATAGCTGAACTACAATATGTAAAATCTATTGTTGTTAAAACAGCAGATCAATTAATCAAAGACGCTGGAGTTTCACTTAAATATAAAGTGGGAACAATGATAGAGATTCCTCGAGCAGCTCTTACTGCGGATGAAATTGCAAAAGATGCCGAGTTCTTCAGTTTTGGTACTAATGACCTAACACAGATGACATTTGGATTTAGTCGTGACGATGCTGGTAAGTTCCTTGAATCTTATTATGAGAAGAAAATTTACGAGCAAGATCCTTTTGCAAGATTAGATCAAAATGGTGTAGGAAAACTGGTTGAGATGGCAAGCAAACTTGGAAGAAAAACAAGACCAGATCTTCACCTTGGAATTTGTGGTGAGCACGGTGGTGATCCAAGCAGTATAGAGTTCTGTGACAAAGTTGGTCTTGATTATGTATCATGTTCACCATTTAGAGTACCAATTGCAAGATTAGCTGCTGCTCAGGCTGCTATTAAACACAAATAATTAAAAATTTAAAACAACAAAAAATGGCTTGAATCTGTTTTTAGCAGGTATCAAGCCGTTTTTATTAATTACGCCAAAATTTTATGAAAAAATTTTTATAAAATAAATGAGAAATGCTTAATCACAAAAACAAAAGAACTATATTATATCTAGCAAGCTTATCATATTTTAAATAGATATGTAAATAACAATATAACATTTGTTAATAATTTAAAATATAAAAATATGTAAATAAATCATATAAATGACATTTATTCAGAAAATTGTGAGGCAAAATATTAAAGATAATAGATACAAATTATACTTTATATTAAATCAAATTTCGGTAGATGTTTCTAAAAAGACAAACAAATTTTACGGCATTATCACTTGTTTTGAGTGTCATACTTAGTTTGATAAAATCTTATTAACAAACAAAAGCATCTTAAATTAGAATTATGTTTTTTGAGAAAATAAAAACTATCAGGTGTCTTTATATTTTGCAATATATCATGTATAATTATCTATATAAATATTTTTATTTAGGGAGAGTTTGCATGACAAAGAATAAAACAGATGTATATATTTGTAATAAAAAGTATACTCTAGAATCTGAGGAGTCATCGGATTTTATAATGGGCATAGCTAGGATAGTTGATAAAAAATTCGATGAAATATTTAAAAGAGATAGGAATATTTCAGTTTTTGACGCCGCTGTATTGGTTTCTCTTGAAACAATGAGCGAAAGTTCTAAAATAAGCAGATCTACCGACAATATACGCAAGCAGCTTAAAGCATATGCTGAAGAATCAGCAAAACTTAGATATAAATTCGATAAGTGCAATGAACAAATAAAAGATCTTTTAAGTAAAAACAAAAAACTTTCAACTGAGCTTGAGATGCTAAAGCTTAGAAATAATATCAGCGATTTGGAAAAAGGGAAATAAAATGACAGAACTACTTGCTCCCGTTGGAAGCAAAGACAAACTCAAAGCCGCAGTTTACAGCGGAGCCGATGCGGTATACTTGGGACTTAAAAAGTTTAATGCAAGAAATAATGCTGAAAATTTTGACATAGATGATATATACAAAGCAATAGAGTTTTGCCATAGCTTTGGCGTTAAAGTTTATATTACACTAAACACTCTCGTTACCGACATCGAATTAAAAGAAATAGAAAAGCTGCTTAAAATATTAAGCGATATGTGTGTAGATGCAATTATTGTGCAAGATTTAGGCGTGCTTGATCTAATAAGACAAACTCAATCAGATCTTTTAATACATGCTTCAACACAAATGAACGTTCATAGTGTGCAAGGTGCTAACCTTTTAAAAAGCTTGGGAGTGTCAAGAGTGGTGCTTTCAAGAGAGATGACACTTGATGAAATAGGAAAAGTATGCAAAACAGGAATAGAGGTTGAAGTTTTTGTTCATGGAGCTTTATGCTATTGTGTCTCGGGGCAATGTTTATTGAGCTCTGTGCTTGGTGCAAGAAGCGCAAATAGAGGAGTTTGCGCTCAACCGTGCCGTCTGCCTTTTTCTTTTTCAAAACCGCCTAAACCGGATTTGTCACTAAAAGATTTATGCGCAATAGACATGATAGACAAACTAAAAAATGTTGGTGTGCACTCTTTCAAGATTGAAGGAAGAATGAAACGTCCTGAGTATGTCGCAGCCGCAACAGCAGCCTACAGAAATGTTTTAGATGGGAAAAAACCTGATATAAATTCATTACTTGGCGTATTTTCTCGTAGCGGATTTACTAATGGTTATATAAAAGACGATCGTGGCAGGCATATGTTTGGGATAAGAACTAAGGATGATATGGCGCCTGAAGGATTATATGCTAAAATCAGGGAAAACTATAGAAGACCTCTTAATAGGTTTAAAGTTAACGCACATATAACTATAAAAAGAGGTCAGCGTGTAAAACTAAAATTTAAAGACTGCAAAAATGAATCGGTAGTTTTTGGTGAAATACCACAAAAAGCAAAAGGGTTGGGAATTGACAAGCAAACTATAAAAAACAAAATTGCAAAACTAGGAACAACTCCTTATTATTTAAATGAGTTTGAAATTACAGCAGACGATGGATTACATGTTCCTTTATCATCTTTAAATGAATTGAGACGAATGGCTATATCAAAACTTATGATGATGAGAATGGAATCTTGGAAAACAACATCTCCATCTAAATTGAATGATAATTTGACTTTTGGAATTCAAGTAAAAAATGGAGACTCTAAAACTTATGGCGGAAAAATCAAACTTAGAATAGAGTGCGAAAAATTTGATCAGATTGTTTTTTCTGAAAATCTACAGCTCATTAGCCTTGACATAGACGAGATAATAAAGTATGAGAGCAAACTGCAACCAATAATTCACAAGATATGCGTATTAATGCCGCAAACAATGTTTAATAGTGAACGAGAAATAAAATCAAAACTTGAAAAACTAACCAATATGGGCCTCAAACATGCTACCGTTCAGAATTTGGGACAACTGCCGCTTTTGAATAATTTTATACTACATGGCGGATCATCGCTAAATATTACAAATAGTAAAAGTGCAAATCTGTTAAAGCGTTTAGGGTTTATAGATTTTATAGTATCTGTTGAGTGTTTGTTAAAAACTATAAAAAGGATAAAATCCGATATACCAATTGGTATTTTGGCTGCAGGAAGAGTTCCGTTAATGGTTTCAAGGAACTGCCCCATAGATAGAGATTGTATTGAGTGCGGCAACAAATCAGCCCTTTATGACAGAGAAGGCAAAAAATTTCCTGTGCGGTGCAAGCACGGCATATTTAAAATTTTTAATGCTAATATGCTCTGGATGGGTGATAAACAAGAAGAACTAGAAAACTTAGATTTTGCAACCATTAAATTTACAATCGAGAGCACTATTGAAGCTAAATCGCTTATTGAAAAATTTAAACAACAAGTAAAATTTGACGGAAATTATACAAGAGGGCTATATTACAGAGGGATATAAACTGCGAGATGCAAATGGTGTATAGTCGGATTTTGTAGAAAAAATGAATAATATTGTAAGAAATGTCAATTAGAACAAAATAATAGCGTAGAATTATAAACAAAATATAAAATATTAAAAAAAACGTTGAGAAAAAAAGGGTAATATAATATAATATCAACGTAGGGTACAAATATAATGATTTTCGTTAGAATGTTTATATAATTGCTTTGTTAATATCTGCAAAATTGATTGTTTTGCTAATTTAAAAATAATAAATTTAAGCTTTTTGCATTTGTTTGCCAGCATATATGTTGTTTTAACTCAATTTAATATTTGCTTTAAAATATGTGCATAAGTTAAAAATTTGTTATAGACATAAGACGAAATTTTATTACAGATTATAATTATTTAAAAAGTGAATGAAATATTTGATTTGTTGCTTTGACACAGCAGTATATTTACAAATAACTTAATTTATAAAATATGATTTTGATCATATTATCTTATTGTTGGACATACCTTAATTTTGAAATGAATAATTAAAATAAACGATAAATGGTTATACTTAAGAGAGAGGTAGGAAAAACTCATGGCTTTTTCAAGAGATTTAGGAGTTGACTTAGGAACAGCTAATACGCTAATTTTTATGAAAGGCAAAGGCATCATAATCCGTGAACCTTCGGTTGTTGCTGTTGATACACGAACAGATGTTGTAAAAAGCGTTGGTCAGGAAGCTAAAGACGTTATTGGCAGGACGCCCGGTTCAATAACTGCAGTTCGCCCTCTAAAAGACGGAGTAATTGCAGATTTTGATATCACTACTGCAATGCTTCAGCAATTCATTAGAAAAGCACTTAACAAAAGCTTTTTAATTAAGCCAAGAATTATAATATGCATACCGTCTGGAGTTACGGCTGTGGAAAGACGTGCTGTTAAAGAGGCAACTGAAAGAGCAGGTGCAAAGAGGGTTTCTATAATTGAAGAGCCTATGGCTGCTGCAATCGGAGCCGGGCTTCCTGTTGCTGAACCTACCGGCAGCATGGTTGTTGATATTGGCGGAGGCACGTCAGAAGTAGCAGTTATTTCTCTTGGTGGAATTGTTGCGGCAAAGTCGGTTCGTGTAGGTGGAGATGAGTTTGATAATTCAATTATCAACTACATCAAGAAAAAATACAACCTATTAATTGGTGAACGAACGGCAGAGAATATCAAAATTCAAATTGGTTCTGCTTTTCCGTTTGAAATAGAAGAGTCTATGAATATTAAAGGCAGAAATCTCTTAAATGGTCTGCCTGAAAATATTGAAATTACATCCGAAGAGATAAGAGAAGCTTTGACGGAACCTTTGGAGAGTGTGCTTGAAGCAATTCATGTAACTCTTGAAAAGACCCCACCAGAACTTGCAGCTGACATAATTGATCAGGGAATCACACTAACAGGTGGCGGTGCACTATTAAGAGGTCTTGATAAGCTTATAAACCAGGAAACTGGCATGCCTGTTTATGTTGCCGATAATCCGCTCGACTGTGTTGCAGACGGCACAGGTAAAGTCCTTGAAAATATTGATAAACTGCACGATGTTTTAAATGAGAATGATGGTTAAATATAAAGCGGAATCTTTTATTTATAAGAGCATTATGGTTTAATATAGATTTATTCAGGAAGGATTTATCAAGCCTTCCTGTTTTTATATAGTGAAAGCGCATAAAAATAAATTTTAAGCATAATGGAAATATGAAAAGCGAAATATATTGGTAAAATTAAAAGTATCCTAATATTATATTCCCGATTTAGTCAAACATTAGCAGATGGTTCAAAAAATATTCACATGCTTAAGTTTTTGTCGTGGGCATAATAAACTTTGTTTGTGGGGATTACGATTACCCCTAATTACAGATCAAAGGAAAATTGTTAACTCCTTTTTATCTGACTTATCTATAATAATACTCATTTTGTTTTAATGAGGTTGTATGTGGCTTCTTCGCTTGTAAGTTTCAAAACATAAGATTTTAAGTTAAAATGAGTGTGAGTTAACAATAAACAAACTGCAAAATTAAACTTACGCCATTATGTTTTCAACATTTTAGCAAATTTGCATAAGCTTTATTTATAAAGGCTTTTGCTACAGAAAATTACATCTAAACAGGGAACTTGCAATTTTTGTATGTCCCGCCATATTTGACGTTTACTATGGCATTTAATATTTGATATAAGTTATATAGTGTGATATAATTATTTGCATACTTTTAGGTTATGTTTGCGAAAATGAAGTAAAAAATAGAATAAAAAGGTTACAGCCACTGCTAATTAATTACGTATACATCGACCTCTATCTAAGTATTTTAGTTATAAATTTAACCGAAAGCGATGCTAAATTGGCAAAAAAGAGGTTGGTTATAATCATTAATTTTAAATGATATATTTTTCATTTTAATAATCTGTGGCGATATTTTGACTTTCCTTTAGTTTTAGAATTAATTTTAACATATTTTAGTAAATTTGTATAATTTTAAAATCACTTTGCTTTATATTTTTAAATTATCGTAGGGAGGTTAGCTGGTTGCAGGACTTTTTTAGAAGCATATGGTTTAAGATATTGTTGATAATAACTGCAGTTTTGGTAGGCCTGATAATATTCGGAGCATCAACCGGTCAGCTTCTTGCCCCCGAACAAATTTTAAGATCCATAACTCAGCCAATTGGCGAATTAGTTACATCTATAAATAACTCTGTTACCGATTTTTTTGATCAAATTTTCCAAAGCGGTAAATATAAAGATGAAAACGAGCTTCTTAAAGAAGAAATTTTAAATATGCAAAACAAAATTCTTGACTATGATATGATGAAAAGTGAGAATGAGCAGTTAAAAGAAGCAGCCGATATTAAATCACTTCATATAGATTTTGATATTGAACCTGCAAACATAATTGCGAAGGATCCGGATGATTTATATAGTTTTACGATTAATAAAGGCGCATATCATGGCATTGACATAAATAATCCCGTAATAACCAAGAGTTATCTTGTTGGTGCCATTACAAAAGTTGGAGAAATGTACAGTGAGGTTACTACAATCCTTAGTCCAGACATTCAAATTTCTGCTTTTAACAGCACAAACGGAGAAACGGGTATTGTGTCAGGTCAGGCCGATTTGATACACGATGGATATTGCGCGATGTTTCACTTAGGAAGAGAAACTACAGCTTGCTTTGGCGACTTGGTTGCAACTTCTGGAGCGGGCAGTGTCTACCCTGCAAATCTTATTATTGGTACAGTTAACGAAGTAAAAATAAACTCAAATGGGATGTCATCCTATGCTGTTTTAAAACCTACCGAGGACATTATGGCGCTTAAAAATATAACAGTTGTCAAGAACTTTACGGGGAAGGGATCAAAGCTACCAGGCAATTATTAGGAGAACGAAATGGTTAAAAGTAAGACTTTTTTTCAAATTAGAAAATGGGCTATATTTTTAATTATAGCAACCATATTATCTATATTGCAGTCAACGCCGGGGCTGTTTGAGTTTTTTGGAATAAGGCCGATTTTGCTTCTTCCGTTTGCGATAAGCTTTTCTATGTTTTGCAACGAAAAAAGCGCCGCATTTATGGGACTTTTTTGCGGAGCTTTATGGGACTGTTCTTCGGGAAGGCTGTTTGGCTATTCTTCAGTTATCTTGATTTTCTGTGGTGTTGCGGTTTCAATGATCTGTTCTTATATAGCAAATAGAAATTTATTGAATGCGATGGTTTTAATATTTTGCGCACTTTTAATATATAATTTTTTTGATTTTTTGTTTAGATATGTAATTTGGAACTTTGATTATACATGGAGTATATTAGTTTTTCATATGTTACCCACAATAGTTTATACTGTTTTGATATCGCCAATTTTATATTTATTTTGCAGGTGGCTTTATGTTAAGCTTACTGTCAGTTCAAAAAATAT
The DNA here is from genome assembly GCA_910577565.1 of uncultured Oscillospiraceae bacterium. Lineage (GTDB taxonomy): Bacteria > Bacillota > Clostridia > Oscillospirales > Ruminococcaceae > RUG12519. The sequence continues at coordinate 35,874 of CAJTNJ010000011.1, forward strand.
AGATTATTTAGGCTGAGACATTGTCTTAAAAACAAGGAGGCGGAAACTGCTGTGAACAAAAACGACCGCAAATCGGTCTCTGATATATTGCGACTTGCTACATTTATTTTGTTATTGGTTTTATTTTTTTTAATTTATATTATTACGCTTGTAAACTACCAGATAGTAAACGTAGATAAATATATAAAATTGGCTGAAAATAACAATAACACAACCCAGGTGGTACCGGCAGCCAGAGGTGATATTGTTGACAGAAACGGCAAAAAGCTTGCAACAAGTGTTTTGTCATTAAATCTGATAATAGACAGAGAGTTCCCAATTGCCGAACCAAATGACAACAAAGAGGCAGCTGCTTTGAAAGACAAAGAGGGGAACAATATTTTATTAAAACTTATAAGTATGATGTATGAAAAAGGGATAAGTTGGGATGACGATTTCCCTATTTCGCGAACGCAACCATATGAGTTCTTAGATGACAAAAAAGCTGAAGGGAACAAGCTAAGGTCAGCTCTTTTTCAACAAAGCTATGCAAAAGCGGAAGATACCATATATTTGCTTGCACAAAAATATAATATAGTTGGTTATGATGAACAACAAACTCGAGACATAGCATCCATAAGAGGACAGATGTTAGTCAAGGACTTTAGCTATAGTGGCACTTTTACATTAGCAGTAAACATCAGTTCGGACTTTGCAGGACAGATTATGGAGATGAAACACTATCTAAAAGGTGTTGAGGTTTCTGAAACTGCCACAAGGCATTATTTAAGCGGAGATGTTGCGCCTCATATCATAGGTACAGTTGGGGCAATATATGCCGAGGACGCAAAAGAGTATATCAGTAAAGGATATGCTATGGACGCGGTAGTTGGAAAAAGCGGAATAGAAAGTGTATTCGAAGATCAGCTGAAAAGTCAAAGCGGCATTCTTACAATAGAAAGAGACAAAGACGGCAATGTAAAAAATAAATATTATGAAGAAGGCGATGAGCCAAAACCGGGCAACACGGTAAGACTTTCCATAGATTATGAATTTCAAAAAAATCTGCAGGAGAGTCTTGCTAGCTTTACACAAACTCATGTAGGACCGGCAGGGTCGTCAAAAGGAGCGGGGCTTGTAGTGCTTGATGTAAGCACCGGTGAGACACTTGCAATAGTAAATTATCCGTCTTATGACATTAACTCATATTATAGCGAATATGATCAATTGACAAGCAGTCGCTTAAACCCAATAAAAAACAGGGCATTAGTCGAGCTTTACCGTCCGGGATCTACTTTTAAAACATTTATGGCGGCATCGGGAATGCTAAGCGGTATATTTCAACCTACAACTTACTATAAATGTGTTAATCCGTTTCCAGGGACAAATATGACTTGTCTTCAAAGTCACCATAGAGGGCCAACAAATGTATATACGGCGCTTGAGTATTCATGCAACAATTTTTTTTATAACGTTGCCAAAAATATGGGTATTGATAAAATAGACGAATATGCGCCTTATTTTGGATTTGCAACTGACAGCGGGCTTGAAGTCTTAAATTCAGACGGGCGGGTAACAAACCCAACATATTATGAAAAGCACGGCATCCAATATTTAGTTGGTTATACATACCAAACAGGAATTGGTCAAGCGGAAGTTTATGTAACTCCGCTTCAGATGGCTATATCTCAAATGACAATAGCCAATAAAGGAACGCGATATGCGGCTCATGTGGTAAAATCAATAGAAAAGTTTGATGGCAGCGAGATTATAAATAAAACAGAACCTCAAGTTTTGAGCGAACTGCCAAAGAATAGCAATGCGTGGAAAGTTACAATAGACGGCATGAAGCTCATGGCCGATACAAGGCCTGTTCTTGCCGGTAAAGATATTGCCGCAAAATCAGGTTCTCCTCAATATACTGACAGCAATTTGAATCTTACAAACGCAGCGGCAGTTGGCATATATCCGGCATCTAAACCCGAGATAGCAATGGGTCTTATGATAGAAGACGGTGCATCGGCTCAGGACTTTTTTGCTCAAATTGTTTCAATTTACAACAGCTTAAAGCAGTCAAGACTTAATTAATTTAAAGTTTTGACTTTTTGATTTTTTTAAACCGCTTCTATAAAAACAAATGTATACCAAAAGGAGAAAGCCATATAAATAAAGAGAAAACTACAAATTTACTCATAAGATATAAATAATCATTAACAACATATAAGCAAACCAAAGTTTAGCATATGTTCATTTTAAAGCTTTTCAGCTTTTGGAAAATATCTGCCATAACATAATATAATAATAGGCCATAGTGTTAAAAATTCAGATGACTTTTTAACGTGATTTTTCTAAACTTTGAGTCATATGTTTGAAGGTCACTAATAGTTTAAAAATTTAAGCATTACATTTGCTTGTTTTAAATCGCCTCTATGAAAATGAATATATGCTAAAAGGAAGAAACCACATAAATTAAATAGAAAACCGCAAATTTGCTCATAAGATATAAATAATCATTAACAACATATAAACAAACCAAAGTGTAGCATATGTTAGTTTTAAAAAGTTTTTCAGCTTTTCGAAAACATCTACCATAACACAATAGAATGATAGGACCATAGCATCAAAAAATAAAATATATTTTTCATAAATTTTAATTTTAAATAATATTTTTTAACAATTAACTAAATTTTTCTACTTTGCAAAATGACGTAATATATGGTAAAATTAAAAAATAGTAAAGATTAGGTGAAAAAGGAGATATATGAGCAAGGTAATTGCAATAGCTTCCGGTAAAGGTGGTGTTGGAAAATCTACCGTTTGCTGTCATTTAGCTCGGGCTTTAGCATCGGCCGGACAAGCTACGGTTATAATTGAGCTTGACGCCGGTCTAAGAGGGTTTGACATATTTTTAAACATAAATGATACCGTATATGACCTTGATGATGTATTAAATGGAATTTGCACTTTGTCGGATGTTCTGCAAACTGCGCCTGATAATGAAAAACTATCGCTTATTCCGGCACCTGCTAAGTATAGGAACCTACCGACAGCAAAGCAGCTTAAAGTGCTTTGCGACACTTTAGGGTCCCGCTATGAGAATATTTTGATTGATCTACCGGCCGGTTATCATTTGACCGAAACTGTTTCAAAAGTTGCCGATTTGTTTTTGATTGTTGTTACTCAAGATCTTGTTTCAATCCGTGACGCAAGCATGTTTGCGAGTTTTCTTAGAAACGAATGCAAAACCAAAGCTAGTTTGAGGTTGATTGTTAATAGAGTAAGAAAGGATTTTTTAAAAAAAGGCATTGCAAAAAATCTTGACAGCATAATTGACCAGACACAAACTCAACTTATTGGTGTAATTTTGGAAGATGACAAAATACCGCTTAAAACGCTTAAAGGCAAACCGCTAAAAACTAAAAGTTTATCCTATAAAATTTTTGATGCGATATGCTCAAGAATAAATGGAGAAACTAAAAGATTGATGATATAACTATGATATCACGAAGCTAACCTGGGAGGTAATATATAATGAATATTGCGTTGGTAGCACATGATGCAAAAAAAGAACTCATGGTTCAGTTTTGCATAGCTTATTGTGGCATCTTATCTAGGAATCAATTATGTGCTACCGGAACAACGGGCAAATTGATTGCCAAAGCCACAGGTCTAGAGATTTCGCGATATCTTAGTGGTTGCCAAGGAGGAGATCAGCAAATTACTGCACGAATTGCTTATAATGAAATTGACATCCTTTTATTTTTTAGAGATCCGTTAGTTGATCGATCTAAAGAAGTTAATGATATAGAAATGCTAAGACTCTGCGATATGTATAATATCCCGGTTGCAACGAACATAGCAACAGCAGAAGCACTAATTCATGGTCTCGAACGCGGAGATTTTGAGTGGAGAAACTTTGTGAATAAAATAAAACAAGATATATATTAAATTATATACCACATTCAATTTAAAGCAACAACAAGATAGCAGCAAATATATAACTTTTATTTAACGAAAATAGATCGTTTGTTAGCTACATAATTGATTTTAAATGACAGTGCATGTTAACTTAAAATTGCGATAGCTTATAAACCGATTCATTTTTATTCTTGTTTAAATGACACTTTCTAAGAATACTTAAATTAAATATTAAACTAATTGATACTAAATATATTTTCAAATTTACCATATTGTGACAGATGTTTTATATGAAAAATTAAAAGTATTATTTTTTAACTATGCATTTTAATACTTCTGTTTTTGTGATATTATTCACTAAACTTTGTGCTATGGTTGCAAATTAATTGTTATTTATAAAGGAGAAGATACTTAATGAAGCAAGATTTGAGGGCGCCTAGGGGAACTCAAAATATACTGCCGGGCGAAACCACTATTTGGCAGCGAATTGAAAGCAAAGCATTAGAAATTTGCCAAAAATTTGGTTTTTTTGAAATAAGGGTGCCTACTTTTGAATATACTGGGCTTTTTACAAAATCAGTCGGGGACAGCACAGATGTTGTACAAAAAGAAATGTTTACTTTTCTTGACCGTGGCGGGCGTTCATTGTCACTGAGACCCGAAGGAACTGCAGGCACAGTTCGTGCTGTTTTGGAATCTGGCATAATTAATGATGCATTGCCGCTTAAGGTGTTCTATTTGTTAACATGCTTTAGAAACGAAAGACCTCAAGCGGGCAGGTTTAAAGAGTTTCATCAATTTGGAGCAGAACTTTTTGGTTCAGATTCTCCTATAGCGGACGTCGAGATAATTAGTATGGCATCTTGCTTTTTTGACGAGCTTGGCATAAAAGGTCTAAAACTAAATCTTAACTCAATAGGATGCAAAAATTGTCGAACTGACTATTACCACGCGCTTATTGATTATTATAAACAGCATGTTGATAAACTATGCGATGTGTGTCTGGAGCGGCTCTATAAAAATCCAATGCGACTGCTTGATTGCAAAACCAAAGAATGTTCAGAACTTGCAAAAGGCGCTCCAAAAATTATAGATTACCTTTGCAACGAATGCAACGAACACTTTGAATCTGTTAAAAAGCTATTGTCTTTGCAGAAGATCGAATATACTATTAATCCAACAATTGTCAGAGGCCTTGACTATTATACCAAAACTGTGTTTGAATTCACATCCAATGAACTTGGCGCTCAAAGCACAGTATGCGGAGGAGGTCGCTACGATAGCTTAGTAGAAATGATGGGTGGCAAACCCACTCCTGCGCTCGGGTACGGCATAGGCATGGAAAGGCTCATTTTGATTATGAAAGCTCAAAACAACCAGATAACCAAAGTTGAGAAAAGTTGCTATTTATATATTGGAAATATGGGAGATGAAGCAGTCAGTGTTGTTTTTGACATAGCAAGAAAGCTTAGAGAAAAAGGGTTTAGTGTTCAAACTGATCTCATGTCAAGAAGCATAAAAGCACAGATGAAATATGCTGATAAAATAGGCGCGCATTATTCTTGCATCATTGGGGACTTGGAAATGGAAAAAGGCGTTGTCAAAATAAAAGATATGCAAGGTGATAACCCATTTGATGTGTCACTTGAAAGCTTTGAAGAAGAATTTTGCAGGCAGTTTAAAGATAGGCTGAATTAAATGGATAGAAGTATTTAAAAAATTTATAAAATATGTAAAACAACCAGATAATCAAAATTGAGAAAAATTGCAATTTATATATTGGAGATATGGGAGATGAAGCAGTCAGTGTTGTTTTTGACATAGCAAGAAAGCTTAGAGAAAAAAGTTTAGTGTTCAAACCGATCTCATGTCAAGAAGCATAAAAGCACAGATGAAATATTCTGACAAAATAGGTGGTGTTATTCTTGCATAATTGGAGGCTTGGAAATGGAAAAAGGCGTTGTTAAAATAAAAGATATGCAAGGCGATAACCCATTTGATGTGTCACTTGAAAGCTTTGAAAAAGAGTTTTGCAGGCAGTTTAAAAAAATAGTTAAATTAAAGGGGTAAAAGTTTTGGAAAATTTAGGAATGATTGGACTTAAAAGGACAAAATATTGCGGAGATTTTGAAAAAAGTGATATAGGCAAAGTCGTAACAGTCATGGGATGGGTTGCAAAACAAAGAGACCTTGGCAACTTAATCTTTATTGATGTTAGGGATAGAAGCGGAATAGTGCAGCTTGCATTTAGTGATCAAACCGACAAGGTAACTTTTGATCGTGCTTATGAATGCAGGGCTGAATTTGTAGTTGCCGCAAATGGGGTGGTTCGCGAAAGAATAAATAAAAACCCCGATATTAAAACTGGAGATATCGAAATTTTTGTTAAAGAGCTCAAAATTTTGGCAAAATCCGATGTACCTCCGTTTGAAATAGGTGATGGCCTTAAAGCTAACATAGATCTTAGACTTAGATATAGATATCTTGATCTTAGGCGCAGTGAAATGCAAAATACACTGATTATGCGCCACAAGATTGTGAAAGCTGCAAGAGACTATTATGATGAGAACGGTTTTATTGAGATTGAGACGCCAATTCTTGTAAAATCAACACCTGAAGGTGCAAGGGACTATTTGGTCCCATCAAGAGTGCATGCGGGCAAATTCTATGCACTGCCGCAGTCACCTCAGCTTTATAAACAGTTGATTATGTTATCAGGATATGATAGATATATGCAAATTACGCGGTGCTTTAGAGATGAAGATTTAAGAGCAGATCGTCAACCAGAGTTTACTCAAATTGACCTTGAGATGAGTTTTGTTGATCAATCTGATGTCATCGAGATAAACGAAGGATTTATTAAAACTGTGTTTAAAAAAGTGCTTGATATTGACATTAAAACGCCGTTTGAAAGAATGCCATATAAGATTGCCATGGAAAGGTTCGGTTCCGACAAGCCTGACACGAGATTTGAAATGGAACTTGTTGATCTTACGGAGCTTGTAAAAGACACGGAATTTAAGGTGTTTTCAAATGCTGCAAAAACGGGCAGTGTTCGTGGAATTAACTTTAAAGGCGGAGCAAACAAGATGTCTCGCAAAGAGATAGACATGCTAACTGATTTTGTGAAAACCTATAAAGCTAAAGGTCTTGCATTTACAAAAATTACCGATGAAGCTCGCAGCTCGAGTTATGAAAAGTTCTTATCCAAAAGTGAACAGCAGGCAATATATAATGCGATGAATGCTGAAATTGGCGATTTGATATTGATTGTTGCCGATTTGGACGACATGGTGGTTTATAATGCTCTAGGTGCGCTTAGATGCCATATCGCAGATAAATATGAGCTTTATGACAAAGATATATTTTCGTTTTTATGGGTTACCGACTTCCCATTACTTGAATATAGCGAAGAGCAAAAAAGATATGTTGCAAAACATCATCCTTTTACTGCAGTTAAAGACAGCGATATAGATATGCTTGACAAAGATCCGACCAAATGTCGAGCAAAGGCATATGATTTGGTGCTAAATGGATGCGAGCTTGGTGGAGGCTCAATTCGTATAAACAACGTGGATATGCAAGATAAGATGTTTAAGGCACTTGGTTTTAGTGAGTCGCAAGCTCGTGAAAAATTTGGCTTTTTGCTGGATGCATTTAAGTATGGTGCACCTCCACATGGCGGAATGGCATATGGGCTTGACCGACTGGTTATGCTTATGCTTAAAAAGAACAGCATAAGAGATGTTATAGCGTTCCCTAAGGTACAAAACGCCGGTGAGCCAATGACAAAATGTCCTTCTTCAGTTGAAAAACAGCAGCTTGATGATTTGCACATAAGCATTATCGAAGACAAAAATAATTAAATACGACAAAAGCGATGGATTATTATAATTCACCGCTTTTATATATTCTTGTTTAAAAATTTAAATATCTAGGTTATGTCCACACGAACAGTGAAAAAATATAATCAAAAAGATATAGACTGAACAGCACAAAAAAGACCTTTATAGTAGAAGATATTAAATTTTAAGTAACAAACTGACTTCGAAATTCCATCGTGGGTAGCTTTGATTTTAGCTGCATTCTTTCGTTGTTGTAAAAATAGATGTATCCGTCTATGAAAAGACAAGCGTCCTCATAAGTTTTAAGTTTGGCTCGATAAATATACTCTGTTTTTATAATGCAAAAGAAATTTTCGCCTAAGGCATTGTCATACGGATTTCTGCGTCTTGACCATTGATGATGTTATGTTGTATTTTAAGTCAGCTTAAAATACGGATGCGATGTATATTGAAAGC
>CAJTNJ010000012.1 GCA_910577565.1 uncultured Oscillospiraceae bacterium
TGCTCTTTTCTTTTGCTGACTTTACTTACATAAAAACAACAAATATAATTTTTGTTAAACTCTTTGATTAACAAGGGTCGTTGTTTGTTTGTCATATTGTTTAATTTTCAAGGTCCATTTCCCGTTACAGAAAGCTTTTTGCTTGCTATAACACCGGCAAATACGCTAAAGCCATTTTTTGGCCAGCCATAATATCATATCACACTATTGCTATCTTGTCAACATCTTTTTTGCCTTTAACAATAGCAATTTATTCCATATGACACAGATATATTTTACCGACATCCATTTGTGATGTTTTTCTATTTTACTACTTTTTCTCCCTCTTGTCAATATATTTTTTACCTCTTTTTTCAGTTTATTAAAACTCCAAAATTTTAAAGCGCTATATTATGGATGTCAAAAATTAAATAATATATGAAATTTTTATTTATTATTAATATAAAACAATCTGGAAAATACTAATTTTGAAGCAATATAACATTTCATTATATATAATAAAAATGAATAAAAAGTCATATTTTGGACAAACTCACTCTAAAAGTACTATACATTGGAGTGTTTTAAATGAATCAAAATTTCAAAAATAAAATACTAATATATTCATTTATCATGCTTGGTGCAATCATGGTATGTTTTACAATATATATATTAATTTACACAATACATTGTGAGACCGCAGACAAAAGCTCTCAAGTCACCCAAATTGCCAGCGAAGCAAAAGATTATAAATACTGTGTAAAAGATGTATCAGGAAAAATAACTGTTTACGAAAAAGATAATTCTACACCTATTAAAACTCTCGACACAAGAACCAATTTGCTGCCTGAACAAGATAGACAAATGCTCAGCCAAGGCATTTATCTCAACAGCATAGAAGAACTAAATAGTTTGCTGCAAGATTACGATGATTAAGCATTAAAATTTTTTTCTTTATCCATTTTCTTAACTATAATTCCTACTATGCGCTTATCATCCATTTCAGATACAGTAACTTCCAACCCATCAACTAAAAACTTATCATCCTTGTCCGGTACCTTTTCAAGATTTTTTAATACCCAGCCCCCAACAGTATTACTCTCATCATCGGCATCATAATCATTAAGGTCTATAGCCTCATACATTTCATCAACGCCTATATCAGGATTGACCCACCAACTGGATTCATCTATCTTTTTAATATCACTTTGCTTTGAATCTTTTTCGTCATATATATTCCCAACCAACTGCTCTAAAACATCCTCAAGCGTTATAATACCTTCTACTCCCCCATATTGGTCTACCACTATAGCCATATGGGGTTTTCCTTTTTGAAACTTTACCATTAAATCTGAAATATTCATTTGCGGAGGAACTAGCGGCGCCTTTTTTACCAAATCTGATATAGTAAATTTATCACCCGATAAATATGCTCTTAAGAAATCTTTTTCACTCAAAATACCTATAACATTGTCTATATCCTTTTTATATACCGGCAAACGGGAATATTTTTCATTCAAAAAAATATCTCTTACATCTTCAATGTCTGAATCGACCTCAATCGATACCAAATCCACTCTAGGCGTCATAGCTTTTTCAGCTGTAGTCTCGTCCAAATCCAAAGCCGATCGCACAAGTTCGCCTTCATGATCCTCCAAAATCCCCTGATATTCTATTTCATCTATCACAAATTTAAGTTCTTGCTCAGTCATTGTTGGTTTTTTATCATTTTCGTCGGTTTTATCAATAAGATTTTTTATTTTATCAAACACAAAAATTACCGGTGTAAAAATAATTGTAAAAAAACATATTACACCAGAACTCTTCATGCAAACAAGTTCAGCTTTATCTCTTGCAATTGTCTTTGGTATCACTTCACCAAAAATGAGTATTACAATTGTTAGTACTACAGTTGATATTCCAGCGCCCATAGCTCCGAAATACATAGTAAAAAGCAGTGTGGAAATTGTAGAAGCCGCAATATTTACAATATTATTGCCTATAAGCACACCGGTTAACACTCTAGTATATTCATCATTTAACTTTAAAACTCTTTTTGCATGCTTATTTCCATCAGCAGCCAATTTTTTAATTCTAATTCTATTAACACTTGAAAACGCCGTTTCGGATGATGAAAAAAAAGCTGAAAAAGCAATTAAAATTATCATACTAAGCCACATAATAATTTGATTTATAACCGGTTCCAACATATTTCACTCTCCATTCGACTATTAAAATTACTTCAATATAACGATATATTAACAAAAATATGCTAAAAGCTCAACCCTATTTTCAAAAAATATACATTATGCTATAATAAATTTAAGATATATTAAATAAAATAAATTTTTTTCAGCTCAGAGGTATATTATGGATCAAGACACTTATATTATAGACGATATTCCAGGAAGTTTATCTAATATATATGAAATTAAAATTCTCATTTGCTGCACTATTAACGATGTAAAAAAACCTTTTACAAGATACCAATTAAACGAAGTTTTCCAATTTAACGAGACAGTAAACTACTTTAATTTTTGTCAAGCTATGACTGACCTTTTAAAAACAAAACATATAATCGAAAAATCAGATAATAATAAAAATTCAAATTTATATTTAACTAACCTTGGAAAAGAAACTGCTATAACGCTAAAAAATGCACTACCTAAATCGACACTAGAAAAAACAATAAAAAAAATGAACGATTTAATTGAAAAAGAACGTCAAAACAAAGGAAAAACAGTTGAAATAAAAAAACAAGATGATGGCTATATTGTAAAATTGATTATAGAAGAAACCGGAAGCAATATAATGGATTTAGAACTGTTTTCTCCCACTAAAGAAAGCGCTACAAAAATGGCAAAAAAGCTTAGCACCAAGACCATAGATATATATAATTGCATTTTTGCATTAATTACTAATGACCACAAAGCAATTGAAAATATAGCAAAAAGCATAAAACATATGACAAAAATATAAATAAACTCATAGTGACAATATATTACTTTTTGAATAAAATAAAGAAATAAACTTATCACATCAAATTTTGTATGATAAGTTTATTATTATATTTGCGTAACAAAATAAATTAAAAATTAAATATATTTAAGTAGGAATACTAAATCTTTCTTAATTTATTAAATTAAAACATTATATTATATTAAACTATAAAATTATATAAAAATTTATTGACAAACACATATAAATACTATATAATAGTAAGTCGTACACAATACTATTACATGGTATAATTGAATATTTATTAATTTTAAATATATACTATATTTATGATTATACCACTGAAAATTTAATTGTCAATTATTTTTTTAATTTAGTACCAAAATAATCCAAATAATTTATGAATGAGGTGTTTTTTTGAATATATTTTATATTATTAAAAATTTATGTGACGAGAATAATATTACCATCTTTGAATTAGAAAAATATATTGGAATTTCTAGAGGGGTCCTATACACTTGGAAAAAGAGTTCTCCAAGCGTAGAAAAAGTTCGCAAAGTTGCTGAATATTTCAATATTTCAATGGACTACTTGGTTAACCATAATGTAAAAGGAGAAAATATTATTCACATAACAGACAAAAATGATAGAGAAATTGTAAATAAATTTCTATCGCTTAATGACAAGAATAATAAAATTCGAGTTGAGGGATTAATTGACTATTTTTGTCTAGAAGAACAAAAACATAAAGACTATGAAAAAGAACTAATTAAAATCTTAAAATCCTCTCGCTCAATTCAAAAAGATATTGAAAACGAAGAAATTAAGTTACCTAAGCATTTGCTAAAACAACTTAAAATTGATAATAAAAACGATTAATTTTGTATTTTGTGACTTAAAAATATTAAATTTACTGTTATTTATATTATTATTTTTAAAATAATTTTTTCAAAATAAATCATATATAGTCAATTGAAAAATAAATTTTATAATCTTACATTAATATCAACCTTTTAAATTAATATTTGTCAAAAGTGCTATTAAAGATATTATAGCACTTTTTTTATAAATAAAACCATACTTTTTCAATAATTCGACAATGAATTATTGTAATAACTATCATTTAAAATAAGCAACATTGCTTACATTATTCAAAAATTAAGCTTAAATTAACCTTTTAACATTAATAAAACAAAAACCTAATTAAAATTTTGTATGAAAGCAAAAAACACAGGAAAATCAATAAAAACATTACTCAATATAAACAAAATTTAATATTTTTATTAGACAAAACATTATACAAAAAAACTTTTATATATCAATTATACATAAATGTTGAAGTGCCCTAAAAAGAGAAATGTGATTTAAAAGATGTAAAAAAAGAAAACCAACAAGTAAAATCCCGAAAAACAAAAGCAGGAAGCCAAAGATATAAATGTAAATACAGTGGAAAAGTATATAAGCCAAAACAAAAAGGAAGGAGATATAGCAAAGATACGAAGAAACAGGCGATAAAATTTTATATGGAAGCAAACAGTGGAAGAGTAGTAGGTAGGATATTGGGGATAGGAAAGAATATGTGTCTATATTAGATAAAGAAATATGCGAAGGAAATAGAATTTAAAAATGCAGCAAATGAGAGAGAAAAAGTAATAGAGATGGATGACTCTACAGTTATGTAAAAAGAAAAAACATAATATATGTGATAACACTAGTAAGTAGGGAAAAAAGACAAATAATAGGATATGACATAGCATATGACAAAAGTAGTGAAAGGATACAAAGGCTTTTAGACAAATCACCAACGGCAGAGCATTATTATTCTGATGCTTATTCCGCATATTCCGAAGTATGCTATTATGGAACGCATATGTTATTAAAAAATAAAAGTGAGACATACACCGTAGAAGGAATCAATTCAGATTTAAGGAATTATATAGCACCTTTGCATAGGGAATCCAAGTGCTTTTTTAGATTAATAGATACTGCCAAAGCTGTCTTAAAAATATTTATTCATGCTTTTAATAAATTTGCCTAGTTAAGTTCTTGTACTCTTCACTTAAATCCGCATTTTTTCTTTCTTCTTTGTCTATGAACTTATTTAGGGCACTCACTTTAAATGCATAAACTTTACAAAATCATTTTTGAATGTTATAATTAATTTGTAAAGAAAATGTGTAAATACGGTATACTTGGAATTAAGCGTTTGCCAATATATTTATGGAATCACTAAAACTTAATTCTATGTTTCTCGTAAAAAATTCAAAAGAGGTGTAATTTATTATGATGAGAAAAGAAGAAAAACAAAAGATTATCAGTGAGTTTGCTACACATGAGGGAGACACCGGTTCTCCAGAAGTACAAATAGCTGTTTTAACTCACAGAATTAATGATTTAATTGAACATTTAAAAATCCATAAACACGATCATCATTCAAGGAGAGGTCTTTTAAAAATGGTTGGTAAAAGGCGCAATCTCTTAAAATATTTAACTAACAAAGACATTGATAGATATCGTGCTATTATTTCAAAACTCGGAATTCGTAAATAATATGATTATTGTAAGTGAGATTATCTTTTTTAATCTCACTTTTGTTTTTAGTTAATATTCAAAAAGCAAAAATTAGAAATAGAGATAATGAGGAAAACTTTAAATATACATAAAACTATCAAACAGAAAATATAATAAAAATTGGACAAATTCATATATAATTCCTACTAAATATATTAAAAATATAAATATCATATCAAGTGTTTTAAAAATAATTCTAAAGTTTTGGAATTTTCTCAATATTTTGCTTTTGTATATATATTTGGGTTGAATTTATTAAAATTTCATTATTAATATATTATTTTGTTGGTGAATTTTTCTTCTAATTTAAAACCTCTCTTTGAGAACTTCCCAGCATAAAAACTTCTTGACTTATTTGTGCAATTATAATATAATTAGTCTGTATTCGAGATGATTTTTTAAGAATTAAACCTATGCTGTTTAGCAAAGGGAGGGAAATAGAATTGTCAGAAATCCATATAAAGGAAAATGAATCTCTGGACAGTGCACTAAAAAGGTTTAAAAGATCTTGTGCTAAGTCTGGTATTATATCAGAAATAAGAAAACGAGAACACTACGAAAAGCCTTCTGTTAAGCGTAAAAAAAAATCAGAAGCAGCCCGTAAGCGTAAATTTAAGTAAAATTATTAAAACCCGACAATATGATCGGGTTTTCTTTATAAATATAAAAACAAATTTCAGGAGAATATGCATGCTAAGCCCCGATCTTTATTTAAAGTCTATATTTGACTTAACGCCCAACCGCTTAAAAAAGTTAGGTATATTTGCACTTATTCTTGATGTTGATAATACTTTAAGAGCACAAGATGAATCTAAACCATACGATGGCATTGTGGACTGGATTAAAACTATGCATGATGCTAAAATAATGCTAGTTATTTCATCAAATAATTTTAAAAAAAGTGTAGAACCTTTTGCTGAATCATTAAATATAGACTATGTAGCTATGAGTTGTAAGCCGTTGCCGTTTGGTTTAAGAAAAGCAATAAAGAAATTATCTGTTCCAAAAAATCAGATCGCAGTCGTTGGTGATCAGATTTTTACTGATGTTATTGGTGGGAAATCTCAAGGCTTAAAAACAATACTTGTTGAGCCAATTATTTCAGAAACAGGCTTTATATATAAAATTAAGAAATTATTGGAAAAACCATTTTTAAATTATTATCATAAAAAGAAGGGAAAATAATGGGCGCGATTTTTGGACCTGCCGGCAATTCTGACAGCTATAGGCAAAAAAAAGATAAGATTGGTCTTTTTGATTATTTAAAGTCATTCAACCTTAAAGCATATGAATATCAGTGCGGAAGAGGTGTTCGCATTTCAAATGAAAAAGCTGAAGAATTTGGTCAATCTATGATTGGAATAAAGTTATCTTTGCATGCACCTTATTATATTTCTTTATCTAGTGTTGAAAAAGAAAAAAGAGATAACAGCATAAATTATATTTTGCAGTCTGCAGCAGCTGCAAAAGCTATGGGCGCAGACAGAGTTGTTGTGCATTCCGGCTCATGCAGTAAAATATCAAGAGAAAAAGCTTTAGAACTTGCGAAAGATACTATGAAACGTGCCATAGAAGCTTTAAAAAAAGAAGATCTCTATGATATATCAATTTGCCCAGAGACTATGGGTAAAATAAATCAACTTGGAACATTGGATGAAGTTTTGACTTTGTGTGAAATTGATGATAATATGATTCCGTGTATTGATTTTGGTCATTTAAACGCTAGAACATATGGCGGTCTTAAAAACCAAAAAGATTTTGAAGATGTTTTATATGCCATTGAAAATAGACTTGGTTTTGATAGGCTTAAAAGCTTCCATTCGCACTTTTCAAAAATAGAATATACATTTCCTGGTGGAGAAAAAAGGCATTTAACTTTTGAAGATGAAAACTATGGCCCCGATTTTGAACTTCTTGCTGAATTGATAGCCAAAAAGAATTTATCTCCAACTTTTATATGTGAATCTTCGGGAACTCAAGCAGAAGATGCTCAAAAAATGCAGAGTATTTACAATAAATTTTTAAATAATAAATAATATTCGTTATTGTTATTTTTATCGTGGATATTACAAAGGAGAGGTGTTATGAAGACTAAAATTGGAAGAAAGAAAGTATTAGTTGTTCACGGACCAAATATTAATCTTTTGGGAGTTCGTGAAACATCTATATATGGAAAAGAAACATTATCTTCGATAAATGAGCAAATTGCAACTCATGCAACACAGCTTGGAGTAGAATGCAAAATCTTTCAGACTAATCATGAAGGGGAAATAATAGACGCTATTCAACAGGCAAGAGAAGAAGTAGACGGCATTATAATAAATGCAGGGGCTTACACTCATTACAGTATTGCTATAAGAGATGCTATTGCTGCTATACACATACCCTGTGTTGAAGTCCATTGTTCAAACATATATAACCGTGAAGATTTTAGAAAAACATCAGTGATTTCGCCGGTGTGTGCGGGCAGCATAGTAGGTTTTGGAAAATATAGTTATTTCCTTGCTGTTTTGGCAATTAAAGATTTGATATAGCTGTAGAAAGTAATGGAGGATAGTATTATGTCGATGTTAAATAGATTAATGCAGAGATTGCCACAAGATATAGATTGCGGAATAATAAATAATAATATAAACAGAAGATATTTTACTAATTTTTCATCTACAGCAGGTACATTGATTGTTACACATGAGAAAGCTTATTTATTGGTAGATTTTAGATATTATGAAATGGCAGTTTTGCGTGTTAAAAATGCTGAGGTAATTTTGTTTAACGATCTAAATAAAGAAATTGATAACATTATAAAAAAACATAATTGTAAGAATGTAGCTATTGAAGCGTATAAAGTTACAGTTAAGGAGCTTCAGGATTATAAAAATAATTTCAAAAATATTAATTTTGTAACAGATTACCGGTTTGATAAGTTAATAGAAGAATTAAGAATAGTAAAAACAAACAATGAAATTTATAAAATTCTCTCAGCTCAAGAAATAACCGAACTTGCATTTGATCATATACTTAAGTTTATATCAAAAGGCAAAACAGAATCTGAGGTTGCGCGTGAACTAAATAGATTTATTCTAGATCGAGCTGATGGGTTGGCATTTGATACAATTGTAGTTTCAGGAGTTAATTCTTCATTACCCCATGGTGTCCCATCTTCAAAAGAATTACAAGACGGTGATTTTGTCACAATGGATTTCGGTGCGATGTTAGATGGATATCACAGCGACATGACAAGAACAGTTTGCATTGGAACACCTTCTAAAGAACAAACCGACTTATATAAAACGATACTTTGGGGTCAGAAATTAGCTCTTGATTTTATAAAGTCAGAAAAGGTGTGTAAAGATGTTGACAAAGTGACAAGAGATTATTTTGAAAGCCTTGGATATGTAAGTGAATTTGGGCATGGCCTTGGACATGGTGTTGGACTTGAAATTCATGAGGCTCCTCGTCTTGCGCCTAAAAATGATATTGTTCTAAAAGAAGGTATGGTAGTAACTGTTGAGCCGGGGCTTTATTTACAAGGCAAATATGGCGTAAGAATAGAAGATATGGTCGTTGTAACAAAAGATGGTTGCAAAAATTTTACCAAATGTTCAAAAGAGCTTATTATTTTATAAAAAATATATGTTTATCTAATATACCCCACAAATATAAATTTAAATAGCATTACAAACTAAATCTATTATAGCTTTAATAAAAAACTTAATGAGCTAATGGATTTTTCGACTTTTTGAGAAAAAAATGTTGCAATGCAACCAAAGTTTTAATTATAACTACACATATTATCTGTTTTTTAAGAAACTAGCTTATCTATAAAAGAGCCATTAATGGAAGCATTTTTGTCAAATTTATAATTTATAGATATTATCGTACATCAAGACTTGCATTATAATTGTAATTGGTATAAAATTATTTTAGTAAGATTTGATTTATAAATAAAAGTTGGAGGTATTTTATGATTTCGGCAGGGGATTTTAAAAATGGTATAACATTTGATATGGACGGTAATGTTTTACAGGTTGTAGAATTTCAACATGTTAAGCCTGGGAAAGGAGCAGCTTTTGTTCGTGCTAAGGTAAAAAATATTATAACCGGCACAGTGATTGAAAGAACTTTTAACCCTACAGACAAGTTTCCCCCAGCATATATAGAACGCAGAAATATGCAATATTCATATTCTGATGGAAATTTAAAATATTTTCTGGACTTGGAAACATATGATATGATTCCAATCGATGAAAGTAAGCTCGGTGACAGTTTTAAATTTGTTAAAGAAGAAATGGAAGTTAAGGTTTTATCATATAAAGGTAAAGTTTTTGGAGTTGAGCCTCCAAATTTTGTTGAGTTGGTTGTTACCCAAACAGATCCCGGAATTAAAGGAAATACTGCAACTAATGCTACAAAGCCTGCTACTTTAGAAACAGGAGTAGAAATTAGAGTGCCTTTGTTTGTGAATGAGGGAGATAAAATTCGCATTGATACAAGAACAGGCGAATATATGGAACGTGCATAAATTAAGTTTTATTGTAAAAATTACACATATAAATTAAAACCTATTAAAGGAGAGGTATATTATGAATTTGACTGAAAAATCTGCATACATTAAAGGCCTAATAGAAGGTATAAATCCAAGCGAAAGCGAAGAACAAACTAAAATTTTAAATGCTATTGTTAATTTATTAGAGGATATTACACTTACAATAAAAGATTTAGAGGAAACTTGTGGTGATTTTGGTCGATCTATTTGTGAAATGGATGAAGATTTAAAAGATATTGAAGATTTATTGTTTGGCGATGAATCGATTTGTGGTTGTGACGATTGTGATGATTGTAGCAATTGTGGTGATTTAGATAATGATATGTCTTGCGAAAATTGTGAAGAAATTATATCATTAGATGATGAAGTGTTGGATGATTGATAAAAACTTGGTTTTAACTTAATAATATTGTTTAAAAATAAAACTGTGCTTTTTAAAACACAGTTTTATTTTTTTGTGGCTTTTATCATCCAAAAAGATGTTCTCCAAAAAGCAAAAACATGATTATAGCAAGTGATAACATTACAATGCTTGTAGAAACAACCATAGTTATGAAAACCAGTTTAGATGTTTTTATTTCCGGTTTTTTTGGAATTGTTCCATAGAAATCTTTGCTTTCAATTTTTAAATTCTGATTTGTGAATTCAATTGATTGTTTTTGTGTTGATCTTAAAGGAGTCACTGTGTCTGCATAAAAGTCTTCCAGCGTTTGAGTCCTTAGTTTTGGAGACAGTGTAAGAGCGGACATAATAGCAAGAGAAACATTTTTTGGTACATGTGAATTTAAGATATCCGGTGCAATTAAGTTATCGTTGGATGAACGAGTGTTTGAGGCTATAGGCATGGTACCCGTGAGAGTTTTATACATAACTGCTGCAATTCCATAAACATCTGTCCATGGCCCGCAGTAATTATTTTCATATTGCTCAGGTGCTGCATAACCATCATAAAGCTCACAAGGAAAAGCACTAGTATTAGTTCTAAGATATATGGTAGAGAATCCTATAATTTTTAATTTCTCATTTTCGACTAAAATTGTTTCCGGCGATAATCCACAGTGAATAATACCAGTGTTATGGAGATGCTGCATTGATTTAATTAATTCGATAAACATAGACGACGATTTTGACCAACTTAATTCACCATAATTATTAGAAAGATATCTTCTAAGCGTTATGCCACTTGGATATTCTTGAATTACATAAGATGTATTATTTTCAGAAAAAGAAGAATATATTTTTAAAATATTTGGCATGGTACGGAATTTTGATAATACACTAAATATGCTTATAAATTCAGAGTTAATTTTATTAAACAGTTCCAAATCTTTATCATTTGGTATAACTTCTTTAGAGTTTAATCTAGTAGCTAAAGACATGGGGAAAAATTCTTTAACCGAAACCTTGACATCTAAGTGTTTGTCAAAAGCAATATATGTTATATTTTCTTGATTTTTTTCAATAACGTTTCCAACAATATATCTGTTAGCTAATATAGTTCCCGGTTTAAGTATGTTTAGACAAGTTAAGTTTTTTGCTATAGGATAATTGCAATTAGGGCAAATCGTTGTTCCTATTTTAATTTCATGCATGCATTGATAACAACGATTATATGAATCTGTCATTCATAAACCTCCAAATTGAATTTTTGCGCAGATACAATATTAATAATGATATGATAGCAATCAATATTAGTTTTGTCAATGAAAGTATACGCTTGTGCAGTGGTGAATTAAGATAAACCAAATTGAATGCATATTAATTTATTTTGTTGTGTTATTTTTATAATTTCATTATGCCCCAAATTTTATTTTATAGCGTTTTTATGCAATTTACATTTTTCAAGAAATATAAGGAAAAGAGAAATCAACAGTCTATAATTCTGTAAGTTTAGAAGACATTATTGTTTAATTAAAACTTTTTGTTTATCGCAACAAAAATATGCAAGTTTACACAAAGCATTCATAAATTTGTTATTATTTTCGACTTAACAATTGATAGTTGCCTTTAAAGAATTGAATATGCAATATGATTGATGTGTCCATTTTAAATAGAGTCACATATATCATTATGGTTAATATCTATGCAAATTTATATGTTATATAATTAGCCATCGCAAGATATATAAAAATAAATATATAACAAAATGGAAAATTTACTAGAGTTTATTTATTATATTATATTTTGAAATTGGAAACTCAAGTTAAATTTCCTCAGAAGCCCATATTTTTTTAAATTACTTAAGCTTTTAATTTAGTATATTGCTTTTAATAAATTTCATTTATATAGGACTTATTTTTTTCACCACGCCGTCAATCATATTTGTTATAATCAGTCTAATTATAAAATATATTATTACTATAATTTTAATATCACTTAGTTATGTTTTTGAAATTATATTGGCAGCTTTCACATCCGCCATTTTTGTTACAGCCTATACACCCACCGCTTTGTTTCTTTTTGATAATATAAACAATAACAAGTATTATGGCAATAAGCAAAATTGAAGATATAATAATAGTTGATAAATTTTGCATAACCCATGTAAACATTAATTTCCCTCTATTCTTGTAAAACTTTACGGTTTAATAATTTTTTATCACTTGGCGTCGGTCTGAATATTAATATTAACATAACAACAACAAGCAAAAATGCCACTATTGTCCAAATGTTGAATGTTACATCACCATATATAATACCACCTATTTGATTAATAATCAAAGCTAATGTGTATGCAAACAGAGTTTGAAATGTTATAGTTGCTAATGTCCATTTTGCACTTGACATTTGTTTATATATAGCACCAATTGCTGCAAAACAGGGAGCGCAAAGAAGATTAAATACCAAAAATGAAAGAGCGGCCGCAGAGTAAGGAAATAGCTCTGAAATTTTAGTAAGAAAATCGGCGTTTGTTTCAGTTGCATCAGATAATCCCATGATAACTCCAAATGTACTTACTATATTTTCTTTTGCGAAAAGGCCCGAGATTGTAGCTACTGTAGCATGCCAATTTGAAAAGCCCAAAGGTACAAATATAGGAGCTATAAACATTCCTATTGCTGCAAGTATGGATTTCGTTTCTTCTACCATGCAAAAACCTTCGTTTGTTATTCCAAAGTTTGATAAAAACCATATAAGAGCACTTGCCAAAAATATGATTGTGCCGGCTTTAACTATGAATGATCTTACATTTTCCCAAATATGTAAAAGTGTACTTTTGACTGGGGGAATGTGATATTGTGGCAATTCCATTACAAAAGGTGTTGGTTCACCTCTAAAAGGTTTAGTTTTTTTAAGCATAATGCCTGATAATATAACGGCGGCTATACCAATAAAATATATTGTAGGAGCTATGTACCAAATATCTGGAAATATAGCACCGCCTATTAAAGAAATTATAGGTAATTTTGCACTACAGGGAATAAACGTAGTAGTCATAATTGTCAAACGGCGGTGTTTTTCATTTTCAATTGTTTTTGTAGCCATTATTCCTGGGACGCCGCAGCCGGAAGAAATTAAAAGAGGAATAAAGCTTTTTCCAGAAAGTCCAAATTTCCGGAAGACTCTATCCATAATAAATGCTACTCTTGTCATATATCCACAATCTTCAAGCACAGACAAAAAAAAGAACAATATAAACATTTGTGGCACGAATGACAATACAGAACCGACGCCAGCTATAATACCATCATTTACAAGACTAATAAGCCATTTTGCAGAACCGATGTTTTCTAAAAAACTGTTGAAAAAAGGTTGTATCCAATCACCAAAAAATACATTATTTATCCAGTCTGAAGCTAGTTTCCCTAGCAAAGTTATAGAGATAAAATAAATAATCGCCATTATAAAAATAAATATAGGAAAAGCAAGAAAACGGTTGGTAACAATCTTATCGATTTTATCAGATGTATTTAGACCTTTATTATTTTTTTTATAAAATTTTGGGATTATTTTCGTTATGTAGTTATAACGCTCATTAGCAATAATGCTTTCAGGGTCGCTATCAAATTCTTCTTTAGCTTGGTTTGATATTTCATCAAGTTTAACTAATGTTTGTTTATTAAGCTTTAAAAATTTTATTATATATTCATCGCGCTCAAACAACTTTATTATATAAAAGCGAGCATTTAATTCATTTATAAAATTATGCTCAGGGATAATTTTCATGATCTTGTGAAGATATTTTTCTGCATTTTTTGAATATATAGGAATATTGTTTTTGTTTATATTATTTTTAGCTTTATCGATTGCTATTTTTGCGGCATCTATAATGTTGATAGATTTAATTGCAGAAATTTCAATTACATCACATTTAAGTTGTTGCGAAAGTTTTTTAATGTCTATTTTGTCTCTATTTTTTCTAACAATATCTATCATATTAACAGCGACAACAATTGGAAGGCCTATCTCTAAAAGTTGAGTAGTTAGGTAAAGATTTCTCTCTAAGTTAGTGCCATCAACAATGTTAAGTATAACATCAGGTTTTTCTTGAAGAAGGTAGTTCCTGCTAACTATTTCTTCCAATGTATATGGAGATAGAGAATAAATGCCCGGCAAATCGATTATTTTTACATTTTTGTAGCCTTTTAATTTGCCTTCCTTTTTTTCTACGGTAACACCAGGCCAGTTTCCTACATATTGTGAAGATCCGGTTAATTGATTAAATAATGTTGTTTTGCCGGAGTTAGGATTACCAACCAAAGCGATTGTAATTGACATATTTATTTTTGCTCCCAGGTATAAAAATCATAATTAAAATATAAAGCTAATAGTAAAATAGCTATTAGCATAGGTAATTTAGTATAATACGTTATAAAATCTATATAAATAAATTTTTGTTTAATACTATAGTCTAAACAAAATTAATATGTTATTTAATTCTATAAAAATAACAACAAAGTAAAAATATATAATAATTAACTAAGCAATCGAAGTCATAATTTCGCTGGCAATTGATTTATCTATCCCAATTCTTGTGCCCTTAACGCTTACTATTATATTACCAGAAAATTTAGCAATAACGTTCACCATCGCATCTTGAACGAATCCCAAATCCGATAAAAATTTACGTATATAGTTTTTAGCACTTATAGATTTTACAACGACTTGGGTTTTTGGTTTAATCATGCTAAGAGGTATATATGATAAATTAGATTTAGATTTTTGTTGACGGTTTTTTTCTATTAAACTCATATTCACGCAAATTTATACTCCCTTGGTCATTAAGAAAATTTATATTATTAAAATTTTTATGAGTTAGCAGTGGCTAATTCAATGTTATAAGTATATACCATTTAATTTATAGCGTCAAGTATTTTATTGTAAAGGGAGTTTACTAAAAGAGTTTATAGAAAAGAAGAAAAGCAGATTTAGTCTAAGAGTACAAGAACTTAGTTAGGGCAAATTTATTAAAAACATAAATAAAAATTTTAAAGACAGCTTTTGCAGTATCTATTAATCTAAAGAAACATTTGGATTTCCTATACAAATGTGCTATATAATAACTTAAGTCAGAATTTATAACTTCTAAAATGTAAGTTTGACTTTTGTTTTTTAGTGACATATGAGTTCCATAATAGCATATACTTTGTAATATGCAGAATAAGCATCAGAATAATAATGTTTTTCCTTTGGTGATTTGTCTAAAAGACTTTGTATTCTTTCAATACTTTTATCATATGCTATATCATATCCTATCATTTGTCTTTTTCTCTACTTACTAGTGTTATCACATATATTTTGTTTTTTCTCTCTACATAACTGTAAAATTCGTCTATTTCTATTACTTTTCCTCTCTATTTGCTGCATTTTCAGATTCTATTTCTTTCGCATATTTCTTTATCCAGCGTAAAAATGTATTTTTCCCTACCCATAATATCCTCACTACTATAATTTCACTGTTCACTTCCATATACAGTTTTATCACACTTCTCTTTATCTCTTTATTATATCTCCTTCATTTTTGTTTTGGAGTATATACTTTCCCACAGTGTTTACACTTATACCTTCCTTTGTTTTTTTCGGTTTTTATTTGCTTGTCTCTTTTTTACATCTTTCACATTTCATCTCTTAATTGTATCATTTTTTCCCTTTTTGCACCTTATATACTCCTTTTGGTTACTCCTCCACTCACTATTTGCGCTTGATTTTTTTTATAAAATATATTATTATTAAATTGAATAAAGTTAAGAAGTAATGAGGTGTAAAATATGTCAGTTCGTTTGAACACAAACTATATTAAAAATTTTGTTTCTCAGCACGAACTACGCAATATATTCCCCCTAATTAAAGCTGCTCACGAATCTTTGATTAATCATACCGGTGCGGGCAATGAATTTTTAGGTTGGATGAATTTGCCTGTTAATTATGACAAAGAAGAATTTTTAAGAATTAAAAAAGCAGCTGAGAAAATAAAAAACAATTCAGATATACTTGTAGTTATTGGTATAGGCGGCTCATATCTTGGAGCAAGAGCAGTAATTGAGGCTTTAAGATCTCCTTTATACAACCTTTTAACTAAAGATAATCCTCAAATTTACTTTGTAGGAAATAATATTAGTTCAACTCATTTAAACGAAGTTATCACACTCTGCAAAGACAAAGACATTTCAGTTAATGTTATCTCAAAATCCGGTACAACAACAGAACCAGCACTTGCATTTAGAATTTTCAAAGAAATATTAGAAAAAAAATACGGCGTTTATGGTGCGAAAGAAAGAATATTCTGTACAACTGATGCAAATAAAGGCAAATTAAAAGAGCTTGCTTTGCAAAATGACTATGAGCAATTTGTAGTTCCCGATAATATAGGCGGTAGGTTTTCTGTTTTAACTGCAGTTGGTTTACTGCCAATAGCTGTATCGGGTCTTGATATTTGCAAATTAATGGAGGGTGCCACTAAAGCACATGAAGACTTCTTGGAATGTAATTTAAATAATGATTGCTATAAATATTCAGCAATACGAAATATTTTATACAACAAAGGTAAGCATGTTGAAATGCTTGTTTCTTATGAACCATCCATGGTGATGTTTAATGAATGGTACAAGCAATTGTTTGGAGAAAGTGAGGGCAAAGACAATAAGGGAATATTGCCAACATCTGCTACTTTTTCTACTGACTTACACTCTTTAGGACAATATATTCAAGATGGTTCACGAATGATTTTTGAAACAGTAATTGACATAAAAAAACCTAAATTAGATTTTTATATTGAAGAAGATAAAGATAATTTTGACGGTCTTAATTTCCTTGCAAATCAAAATATGAGTGTTGTAAATCGCAGAGCACTTGAAGGCACAATCTTAGCTCATACAGAAGGCGGCGTCCCAAACATATTATTAGAAATGCCAGAAATAAACGAAAGCGAGCTTGGATATTTAATATTTTTCTTTGAAAAGGCTTGTGCTATTTCTGGTTATATGTTAGGTGTGAATCCATTTGATCAACCAGGGGTAGAACGTTATAAAAAAAATATGTTTGCACTTTTAGGTAAACCAGGTTTTGAAGATATGCGTAATGAATTAATAGAAAAATTAAAATAATCAAAATATTATTAAAGATATTTAAGATTTATTATGATTAAATTATTAATCAGTAAGAAGAGATCTTAGAAAACAAAATTACTTTTAAACACTATTAATTAAGAAATTGAAAATATTTATGGAAGTTATGAATATTATTGAATATAAATTAATTGGATTTAAAAATTTTAAATCTTCATTTAATATATTATAAAAAATTAAAAATTATTAATAAATTTAAAAATAAAATTTCTTATGTATCTCTAATTAAGATAATTCATAAGAAATTTTTACTATTTTATTATGAACTAAAACAATTAATTTAATTAAAGCCTAACTCTACATTTATTTAAGATTAAAAATCACCAAATGCTAAGCTATTTAAATATATAAAGCAATTAAGCCACGATTAAGCAAATTCACTCTTTAAATGACTAATATTGGGATAGCGAGAAAAAAATCTGTCTGATTTGTGATAGCATAACTTTACTATTAGTTTTAAATTAAAAGATAATTTTTAAAAACTTAAAAATTTTCAGACAATTTTAATTCTTTTTCCAGAAATACAGTCAGTTTGTTTGAGAATATTTCGTTAAAAATAGTTACATGATAAGAATATCTATCGTTTTAATTTTAATTAATTTCTCTTTAATTTGAGCACTACCATTATTTTATATTTCTAGACTTTTTTTTATATTTTTGTTATACTAAATTTTGCGATTTTATAATTAAAATTGGAGTTATTTATGAGCCGCCTTCTAAAAACTGTCAGTATATATTTCTTAGGTAACGTAATTAACAGACTAATGGGATTTATAGTAATGTCTGTTGCCACACATGTGTTAACCGACAGTGATCTTGGTTATTTTTCTATGTCTTCTACATTAATCAACATTACTATGACTCTTGTTTCTGTTCAAGCATGGATGGCTATCATTCGCTTTGTCTTTGATTATGACACAATTGAAGGTAAGCGAAAAATAATTGCAAATGGTTATTTTATAGAATTTGTGACATTTGTAATTTATACAATCGGATTTATCATTTTTTTAAACATATCACCTATTGCAGATGCTTTTGAACTTTATCTTCTAAGCTTTGGTTATGTATTTAATCAAGGAGTCCAATTTGCTTGCAGAGGACTTGGAAAAAACAAATTATATGTAATATCCGGCATTGTAGGTTCTACGGCTCAGCTTTTATCAAGCATTTTGTTTATGTTCGTTTTTCACATGACATCAAATGCTTTAATACTTGCCATGGCTTTATCTTACATATGTCAAGGGTTATTTATTGAAATTTCCCTTAAAAGCTTTAGAAATTTAAAGCTATCTGACATTAATTTAAAACTTGCTAAAGATATGCTCAAATATTGCGTACCAACAGCTCTGAATTACGGCGCATATTGGGTTAACCAATCTGCTAATGTCATCATTATAGGCTTTTGCATAAGCAAATCTGCAGCAGGCATATTTACTGCTGCATTTAAAATGAACTCTTTGATAGGGATTGTAATGATGGCTTTTAACTTTGCTTTTCAGGAATATTCATTTTCCATAAACAGAAGTGATATTAAAGAAAAGATGTATAATAAGATGTTCGATTCATTTATCAGATTTATAAGCTGTGGAATGATGTTTTTGCTTCCGGTAACAAGCATTTTATTTGCTTTAATAATAGGCCCTTCATATGAAAGTGCCAGAAGCTTAGTTCCTTTGCTTTATTTAGGCAGTTTCTTTGATTCACTGCAACTATTCTTAAGTTCTATTATGCAAGCAGAAAAAAAGGTAGAACTTATGTTTTTTTCTCAGCTGATAGGTGCCATCATAACATTTACGGTTATGCTAAGCACTGTATGGTTTTTTGGACTTCAATCGGCAGGAATTGCAATGATAGCTTGTTTTGCAGCTGTAAGTGCTATTAGAATAATTGGCCTTAAACCTAAAATTAAAATTAAATTTAAAATGTCTTATTTTTTACACTATATAATTGTTTTTTTAATAACAGTTTTTGTATATCTCAATTTTAATGAGATAGTCAATTTAATTTATTGCATACCACTAACCATTTATTGCTTGTTCTGTATGAGAAGTGTAATTAAGCAAATATTTCTATCATTTTCAAAAAGATATAACAATAAAAAAGAATATTGAAGGAGAACTAAATGAATGTTAAACGCACTAAACCAGTAAAGCTTGAAAAAACTTTTCTATTCGCAATAAAGTCACTTATGATGATATGTCTTTTTATAACTTTTTTTGGCTTTTTTATGATACAAATACCACAGCTTAAAACACTCAATCGTACCTCTATTGTCTCATTTGGAATTTTTTTCATATCAGTATTTTCGTTTATAAGAATATATGGTGGATTTCCCGTAGGTAAAAAACACACCTCAGATATAAGAAATTACGCAATTTTAGGAACATTGGTTGGAGATATAATCACTTTCATAACAATGTATGTAATGGGAATAAGTGCAACACAATACTATGAGTTTTCGGATGAGTTTGTAGGTCCGGTTGATCCCCTATTAAACAATCAACCGTCTTTTAGTACATTTTTAGGTCACTATCTTCATGATAAAGTATTGCCTGGACTTGCAATACTTCTAATCGTTATTATTTTGCAAATTATTATAATTTGGATTTTTGCCAGGTTTTCTAACACCATTTATTTCAAAATTAACATGCCTAAAAAGGCTATGATTATTTATAATTATATTGAAGATCTACCAATTTTAGTCTCAAAAATCAAAAAAAATCCTCATCGCTGGAAACTCACTCAATTAGTTAAATACGACGACAAAAAAATACTAAGAAAAATACGCGGTAATGGCGCTGTTTTTTTCTTCGACGTACCTAGAGAAAAAAGAGCACCTTTACTTGAATTTTGTTATAAGCACAATAAAGATATATACATCTCACCCGATGTATCAGATATAATAGTTTATAGTTCATCAAGATTAATTGTTGATGATACTACTGTGCTTTCCACAACAAATTATGGCATGAGTTTTGAACAACTTTTATTAAAAAGACTTGGCGACATAATTTTCTCTTCAATATTTATTGTTTTAACGAGTCCCATTATGCTATTTTTTGCCACAGCAATAATGATTTATGACCAAGGTCCCGTTATATATAAACAAAAGCGTTTGACTAAAGATGGCAAAGAGTTTAATCTCCTCAAATTTCGTTCAATGATAGTGAATGCAGAAAAAAATACCGGCGCAATGATTGCCAAAGAAGATGACGACCGCATAACACCTATTGGTAAAATTTTAAGAAGATTTCGTATTGACGAACTACCGCAGCTTTTTAACATATTTAAAGGCGATATGAGTGTGGTTGGTCCAAGACCAGAGCGCATGGAAATTGCTGAAGAATATAAAAAACAACTTCCTGAATTTCAATACCGCTTAAAAGTCAAGGCAGGCCTTACAGGTCTTGCCCAAATAATGAGTAAGTATAACACAACACCTAAAGACAAATTAACTCTAGATCTTGCATATATACAACAATATTCGTTGTGGCTCGATATTAAACTTATATTTCAAACTTTGATTGTATTTTTAAAATCCGACAGCACTGAAGGCAGCAAAGATATTGACAATGACACAATTGAATTTGTTAAAAAACAACTTAAAAAAACAAACAAAAAACAGACTGACAATTATGCAAAAGACCAGTAAAAACGAACAATAGAAAAAATAGACCTCCTATGATAGAATGAAATAAACTACTTTGTTATGTCAAGAAATTACAAGCAAATAAAAGAGTATGAAAAAAGATATTGAAGCTAAAAAAAGAAGGAAAAAGCAGGGGTAGTATTACATCCATCTGTACAACTAAAAATCTCTTAATGTAGCTTATCATTAACCATTAAACCTATTCTAAATTTTAGAAAAGCAATAGACTTTAAAAATTCTTTTTTTGGTCATAATATTATCAACATCCAAAATTGTCTAAATAACTGCATGCTTTACAATTAACATATCTTTAGAAATTAATTATTTAGATGTTTTTAATTATATACTATAATCCAAATTTATGTATTTTCTCTTACAAATCCAATTACGCTGTACAACACAAAAAATATTAAATTTACTATAACTACACTTGCCCCTGTTGGAGTTGCATATAAATATGAAACCGCTATTCCTATTATAAAACATATAATAGAAATTATCGCTGAATTTATCACAACCGATTTAAAACACTTAAAAACTCTCATTGATGACAGCGCAGGGAAAATAATAAGACTCGATATAAGCAACGCTCCCATCATTCTCATACCTATAACTATGGTGATAGCCGTTAAAATTGCTAAAAGCATATTATAAATATCAACATTTGTCCCTGTTGCTCTTGCGAAATTTTCATCAAATGTAACAGTGAATATCTTATTATAAAACACTATAAACATAATAAGCACAACTACTGAAAGCACTACGCTTAAGTTAACATCAGACTGACTCATAGCAAGTATACTGCCGAACATGTAGTTGCACACATCAGTGTTCATTCCAGTTGTAACTGAAATCACCATAACACCTACAGCAAGAGCAGTTGTTGATATTAATGCTATTGCCGCATCTCCCCTAATTTTGCTATTTGCACTTAGTCTAAGCAACAAAAACGCAGCTAAAACCACTACGGGAATTGAAACAGCTAAAGGTGTCCAATTCATTACAATAGCTATTGCAAGTGCGGAAAAACCTACATGTGAAAGACCATCTCCTATCATTGAATAACGTTTTAAAACCAAACTAACCCCTAACAAAGCAGCACACAACGATACGAATATGCCAACAACGATAGCCCTAACCATAAATGGATATGAAAGTATTTCAATAAAAAAATTCAACACTTTCTACACACCTCTTAAAAAACGCTTGCCTATCAAACTCTGACAATATTCTCTGGTTGTCCCCAAAAACAAAGGCTTTTTTTGAATATGCAAGATCTTATCAGCATTTGATACCGCAGTTTTTATATCATGTGAAACCATTATAACAGCAATTCCTTTATCAATATTTATAGTTTTTATAATCTTATAAAGTTCCTTTGCAACCATTGGATCAAGCCCGGTGCACGGTTCATCTAAAAGCAATAGCTTTTTTGTTGCACAAAAAGCTCGTGCAAGAAGAACTCTTTGTTGCTGCCCACCTGAAAGCTCTTTAAAAGATCTTTTTTTTAATTGTTTAATTCCAAAAAGTTCCATATTTTCCATTGCTATGCATTTTTGTTTTTTACTGTAAAATGAAAATAATCCCGTGCTATTTAAACAGCCCGACAAAACCACTTCAAAAACACTTGCCGGAAAATCTTTTTGCACATCAGTTTTTTGCGGCAAATATCCTATCTCGGTTTGCTTTAAGCCATTCATGGTAATTTTGCCTTTAATGAGCGACTTTAGCCCAAGCAGTCCCTTTATTAAGGTACTTTTGCCGGAACCATTTTCTCCTACTATACATAAATAATCGCCATATTCTAATTTCATTGATAAATCTTCAACTGCTATATTGCTTCCATATCCCAATACCACTTTTTCACAACTAAGCAACATCATATTAATTTAGCGCCTCTTTTAATGTTTCCAAATTTCGTTTCATATAACTTAGATATGTTGCACCATTATCAAAATCTTTTTTAGAAGCATTGTGACACGAATAAAATGTTTTTACATTTGTGCCTGTCGCTTCGGCTATTGATTCTGCTATATTGCCATTGCTCAGCTCAATTTTTAATACAACTGGTATTTCATTTTCTCTTATTTTCTCAATCATATAGGCTATTTTTGCAGCGCTTGTCTCTGTTTGAGAAGCACAACCGGGAAATGCCGCATAATAATTAAGTCCATATTCATCTACAAAATATCTAAATGGGAACCTATCACCAAAAGCAAGAACTTTTCTCTTGCTGTTTGCTACTACCCTTTTGAATTCCTCATCTAAATTTATAAGCTTATCAATATAATTATGCATTCTATTTGTGTAATTAGAAGCATTATCAGGATCCAATTCACAAAGTGCTCCAGTTATCTTTTTAACTATCTTTATAGCATTAATTGGAGATGTCCAAACGTGTTCATCATATTCTTTTTTATCTATATCTTCTAACTCCGTTTTTTGTTCGACCTCATATTCATCATCTTCGTTTTTAATAATATCATCAAATGGAGCTATATTGTCAGTTTCCTCTTCTAATACATCAACACAGTCCATCAAAGAAATTATCTTCTTATTACTTGTATCCATAGAGCTTAAAATGCTATTAATCCAAGTATCACTTTCTCCACCAACATATATAAACAAATCACTATGTTGTATATTTATTATATCTTGAGGAGTTGGTTCATATGAATGAGTTTCAGCTCCCGGAGCTATTAACATGTTTAAATTTAACATATCACCAGATATTTCACGAGTAAAATCATATTGTGGAAAAATAGTCGTAACAACGCTTATTTTTTTCTCATCATAATTATTCACAGTTCTTTTTTTACACCCGGTGGCAAGTCCTATACAAAGTGATAATATGAGCGCGATTGAAATTATTCTTTTCATAAAGACCCCCTATATTTTCAATCGTAAAAAAATAATATTATAAATTTAATGTTTGCATGCCTAAAATATAGCAATAAACATAATAAATATATGCTTAATGATTGCTATTGATGATATTGAAAAATAAATCATTAGAATAAAAAACTGACTTTTATATGCTCATTATAAAAAGCTGTCTAATTATTAAAACACAATCATAAATATATATTAATTAAAATACATCTAATTCTACCATATGAGAATTTCCCTGTCAATATAATCAAAATGGAGAATGTCTAATATAATAGAAAAATCCAACTTTTAATTATTATATACCTTTTAGTGCCGAAATTTTTATAAATTAAAATGATTATGTTATAAAAAGAGCCTAAACGGTCTAAAATTTTCAAAGCTTTTACTGAGCAACATATGCTAATTTACTCCATTGCGGAATTATAATAGCAAAAATTAGTTTAAACACTTTTTTGTCTTGCAAATATATTCTTTTTAATAATTTATAATATAAAGATAATCACTTAATATAAGCTTATTTATTGGAGGTTAGCCTTTCATGGGTAAAAAATCCATTCAAATTCTCAACAATATATATATGATAACATTAATTATAGTTACATTGCTAATTACAATATCCGTGCATGCTGTAATGTTTTTTAATACCGACCAAAATACAGATCAGATTCTTGACAATATAATAAAAAATGACGCAGAAATATCCAATGTTTCAATAGATTCTCTTCCTATAATAAATGACATCTCAAACTCATTACACCTTAAGAATACGACATATCCGGTAAGATACTTCTATGCTGTATATAACAAACAAGGAAATTTGATTGATATAAATATAAATCATATCCAAAATCTTACATATTCAAAAGCAAAAAGTATGCTTCCAAAAAACATCAACAATTTAAAAAGCTCTAATTATTTTGGAGTATATAAATATAAAGCCTATGAAAACAACGACCAAACGGTTTTAGTATATTTGGATTGCAGCATAAATTTGTATTCTATTGCCATTTCATTTTTTGTTTCAAGTTTAATAACCATATTCATTGCAATATCAATCATTATACTTTTAATTATTAATAAAAGATCTAATATATGTTCAAATATAATAATCAATAAAGATCCTTCTGTTTTTGATGAAAACGACTCTTATCCCATTAATATATATTCTAAAAGCAAAGAATTATCAAAATCAAAAATAAAACAACACAATAAAAGCGAACTTGTCATATCACAAAAAGAAAGAATGAATTTGCTTATAAAAAAATTGCTTATGCTATCAAATCTTAAACGAAAAAATTGGCTGCAACCATTTAACCAATTTAATTTAAGCGACACATTGCTTGAAACTATTCTATCATTCCAAACACTGGAAGAAGTAAAACAAAAACACATAGAACTAAACATAGAAAGGGGTGTCATTTATAACGGCAATCAAATATATATAAAAGAGCTTATTACAGTTCTTATGGATAACGCAATTAAATATTCCGAACCTTTTGGCACAATAATTATTTCACTTAGCATATTAAATGACAATATCAATCTTTCCATTAAAAATACCTGTGATAAATTACCAAGCGGTGACCTTTCAAAACTTTTTCAACCATTTTACAGAGCATCGTGCAACAACTCAAAAAACGGTTGCAATTTTGGAATCGGCCTTGCTATAGCCAAATCTATTGTAGAAGCGCATAGCGGAAACATATATGTTTACTGTGAAGATAATATGATATACTTTATAGTTTCATTAAAATCAAATGGTAGCGATTAATTCGCTACCATTTAAAATTATTCATCCAATATCCTTTTAGAATTGCATAGATATTTGCAACAAATAAGAATTTATAGCCTTAATATGAGGGGACCAATTTATATTTGCATTGATCTAAAAGTTAAAGATAAAGGAAAGGATAGTAAAATGAACTTAAAAGTTAGAATTAAAAATCCTGTGTTTTGGTTAGAAATTGCATGTTCCATAATATTTCCCGCTCTTGCTAGCATTGGTATGAGATGGAGCGATGTTACATCTTGGAAAACATTGATTGAAGCTTTAAATAATGCTCTTTTAAATCCTGTAATTTTAGCCTCTGTTTTTTCGTCTGTTTTAGCTGCTCTTAACGATCCAACAACCAAAGGCTTTAAAGATAGTGCCTCAGCTTTAACATATCAAAATCCAAAGGAGAATTAAAATGACAACAGGAATTGATATATCTCATCACAACAAAAGTGTAGACTGGAATATAACAAAAAATCATATTGATTTTGCAATACTTCGTGCCGGTTACGGAAGATATGCAAGTCAAAAAGACACTAAATTTGAAACATTCTATTCCGGCGCCAAAAATGCCGGCATTCCTATAGGCGCTTATTGGTATAGCTATGCAACTAGTGTGGAAGAAGTAAAAAGTGAAGCCAACGCATGCCTTACCTGTATTTTAGATAAAACTTTCGAATATCCCATTTATTTTGACATAGAAGACAGTTCTCAAGCAAATCTTGGCATAGAAACCATAACATCTATGTGTATAACATTTTGCGAAATAATTGGACAAGCAAGTTTTTTAGCGGGTATTTATGCAAATACAGATTGGTTTTTAAACAGAATAGACAAACAAATGACGGACCAATTTACTAAATGGCTTGCCGATTATCGTGCAAATCCAAATACAACTCTTCCTAGAGATATTCACCAATATACAAGCAAAGGTTCGGTACCCGGAGTGGTTGGCAATGTAGATATGAATAATTGCTATCGTGACTTTTTAAGTGAGACAGGTAACAAAAATATAACATCAAGCAGTGATGTAGTTGTGTTGTCAACGGTAAACAATCTTGCAATTAGAAATGCGCCAAGCATATATGGAGAAAAAATAGGCGTTTTACATAATGGTGATGCTGTTGATGTTATAAACGATTTAAATGGCGGCTCTTGGATACAAATAAAATCTTCCAACACAATTGGATATATAGCAAGACAATATACAACAGGCGCAAACGGGACAAACATTCTAAATGATTTGCACATAGTTGGAAAAGTAACTGCAAACAGCGTATATCTGCGCAGTGCACCATCAAAATCAAGCGCTAAAATAGCAATTTTAAATAATCAGGATTTATTTGATGTTGTAGATGATTTAAATGGCGGCCCATGGATATATATTAGATATAATGAAATGAATGGATATATTGCTCGCCAATATACTAACGGCGCAAATGGCAATAATATAGAATGATAAAACTATATTTAAAACAAAAATTCATTAATTAAATTTTACTAATTAAATATGATATAATAACTATAATGGCCTTGTTTGATTTTTTAAGGTCATTATAATTATAATTTTTATGGCACTTTCAAAGAATTACTACACAAATAAGACAAATAATTCAGCGATAATGTTATAGAAAATACTATTCAATATTATTTGTAAGCAAAATCAATAAAAATCTTAATTTTTATCGTAAAATTAAATAAGTAAATTGAAACTCTTATTTCACTATTTAAATAATTTTAAATTTTACATATTTATAATAAATTTTGGTGATATCCTAAAAGAGTTTATAGAAAATAAAAAAACAGTATGAAATAACTTAGATAAGACAGGAGTATCAAAATAAAAAATAATATAATAGAATTTATGAAAAAGATAAAATACCCGGAAATACGAGAACGAAAAAGCATAGAAATCAGAAAAGCCGAAATGAAAACATCAATATCAGTGTAAAAAGTGTAGAAGAAAGTTCGTAAGAGAATTAAATTATAATGAGAATTTTAAAAGGAAGACAATACAAATATTTTATGAAAGTAACAATGAAATAACAGTAGGAAGGATAATAAAAATAAATAAATAAATCACAGTATATAATTGGATAAAAGCATTAAATAAGGAATTAGAAGAACAGAAGCCTGAGACAAAAGAAAAAGGTCCTAAATAAGTAATAAAAATGTATGCTATAGGGGTTTGAAATACAGTAGAAAGAATCAATTCTGATATTCGTAAATATATATCTGCTTTACAGAGACGTTCTAAATTCTTTTTTCGCTCATTATATACTTTTTAAATTGTCATGAATATTTTTGGTTATGCTTATAACAAATTTTGAGAGTTTAAGCTTCGTTTTCCTCTTCTTAAAAATTATACTTCTCTTATTGACTTCCTTCCTTATATTTTATTTGGGACACTTCCACCAATAACTTATTATTTAAACAGAACAATAAAGCTATGAAACGATCATAAATAATTTTATGTGATTATTTTTCCAATATTTGTTACTTAAGCTTTTTAATATACATTGTTCTAAAAGCATTTAATATTGAAATTATCGAAACTCCAACATCAGCAAATATAGCTATCCACATATTTGTCAATCCAAGAGCGCCTAATAAAAGAATTAATGATTTTGATCCAAGTGAAAAAGTTATATTTTGCTTAACTATATTTATAGTTTTCTTTGAAATTTTAATAGCCATGGGAAGTTTTAGCAGTTCATCATCCATAAGTACAATATCAGCAGCCTCTATAGCAGCATCTGACCCTATACCACCCATAGCAATACCCACATCGGCACAAGAAAGTACCGGAACATCATTAACTCCATCTCCAACAAAAGCAAGTTTTAAATTACTCATTTTTTCTTTAAGCAGTTCTTCGACTTTATTTACTTTATCTATTGGTAAAAGATTTGTGTAAAAAAAATCTAAACCAAGATCATCAGCGACACTTTCTCCAATTATTTTACTGTCTCCAGTTAACATGACAACCTTTTTTATGCCTTCTGCCCTTAAAAGCTCAATTGATTTTCTCGCATCCGGTTTTATTTCGTCTGATATAACTATATGTCCTGCATATTCACCGTCAAAAGCTACATGAACTATTGTTCCAACCATATTACAATCTTCATAATCAATGCCAATATCGCGCATTAGATCCGCATTCCCAACATAAAACTGCTTGCCGTCAATTAAACCTTTAACTCCTCGTCCTAAAATTTCTTTCACTTCAGTAACTCTTGACTCATCAACATTTTTATCATATGCTTTTTTTATTGATTTAGAAATTGGATGATTTATATGACTTTCTGTTAAAGCAGCGATTTCAAGCAATTCAGATTTTGTTAAAACATCAGTATGTATAGCGGTAACGTTAAATGTGCCTCTTGTTAAGGTACCTGTTTTATCAAAAACCATAATACCAATCTTTGCAAGACTTTCTAAATAATTTCCACCCTTTATCAATATTCCATTTCTGGATGCTCCACCAATACCTCCAAAAAAACTCAAAGGCACAGATATTACTAAAGCGCATGGACAAGAAATCACTAAGAAAATAAGAGCTCGTTCAACCCAATCATTCCAATTTTCACCAAACAAAAATGGGGGGATTGTTGCGATTAAAAATGCCAATATCACTACAAAAGGTGTATAATATCTTGCAAATTTTGTAATGAAATTTTCATAATTTGTTTTTTTGTTGCTTGAATTCTCAATTAAATTAAGTATTTTATTAACAGTAGATTCACAAAATTGCTTTTCCACTCTTACCTCCAAAACACCGCCCATATTAACGCATCCACTAATTACCCTATCTCCCGGAATAACATCTTGCGGTATTGACTCACCCGTTATAGAAGAAGTATTTATTGATGAACTACCAACTTCAATTAGTCCATCAAGAGGTATCTTTTCGCCTGGTCTAATTACTATTAATTCACCAATTTTCACTTCACTTGGAGATACTTTTTTTATTTCGTGATTAATTTTTAAATTAGCATAATCAGAACGAATATCCATTAACGAAGATATTGATTTTCTAGAACAACCTACAGCGTAACTTTGAAACAATTCACCAATTTGATACAACAACATAACTATTACCGCTTCAGAATATTCATCTAAAAATAACGCTCCTGCCGTTGCAACAGACATAAGTAATTTTTCGTCAAATACTTTTCCTTTTAAAATATTTCCTAACGATTTGTAAATTATATCCCATCCAATAATAATATATGGAACCAAAAAAGCAATTAATCTAAGACATTTATCAAGTGAAAGCAAATTAGCTGTCACAAACAAAATAAAAGATATGATAATTCTAAAAAGTACTATTCTTTGTTTTTTATCCATATAAATATGCTCTCCATTCTATATTTTAAAAACAAACTTAATAATTGACTTTTACTTATCCATATGTAGATTACAAAGAATTTTAAAAACAGTTCTATAGTAGCTTAATATTCACTTATGATTGACATTATACCATGTTACAAAATCATCTTCAATAATACAATATCAATTTTTAGTTTTAAATATAGATATATGGGAGTGACCCAAATTAAAGATAAGAAAGAAAGTCAATAAAAAATCAGACTTAAGCAAGTTATGCGAGAACTTAGTTAAGGCAAATTTATTAAAAGCATAAACAAATATTTAAAAAATAGATTTAACAGCATATATAAAACAAAAAAAATTTGGATTTTCTATGCAGATGTGCTATATACTGAATTTACTCCTTTTACGGTGTGGGGCTGATTTTTGCTTTTTATTGACCTGTTAATTACATAATAGCATACTATTAAATATACACAATATAAGTCAAAATAATAATGCTCTACTTTAGGTGAGTTGACTAAAATCCTTTGCATTTTTTTAATAATTTTATCAAGCGCAATATCAAACTTACAATTTGCCTTGGTTTTCTTGTTATAAACGTTATCACATATATTCTGTTTTTTCTCTCTACATAACTGTATAGCTCGTCCATCTCTATTACTTTTTCTCTCTCATTTGCGGCAATTTTTTCTTCTATTTCATTCGCATATTTCTTTATCCAATATAGGCATATGTTCTTTCCTATCCCTAATATCCTCCCTACTACTCTTTCAATATTTCCTTCCATATACAATTTTATCGCCTATCTCTTTATATCTTTGCTATATCTCCTTCATTTTTGTTTTAGCTTATATACTTTTCCACAGTATTTACATTTCTACCTTTGGCTTCCTGCCTTTGTTTTTTCTAGATTTTAATTGTTGATTTTCTTTTTTACATCTTTCACATTTCATTTCTTTATTTTATCAATTTTATTTCTTTTTTACATTTTATATACTCCTTTTGGGCACTCCCTAATAACCACCAGATGACTTCTTTCCCGATCTGCCCTAATCCTAAAATTAAAATATTTTTAAAATCTATAAAAACCACCTACTTACTACTTAATTAATATATTTAAAAAGTAAACAATTAAAATTAACCCTATAAAGACATATCTGGTCATAGGTTCAAACCATTTACCAAGTTTTTTATTTTTCCCAATTTGGACTTGTTCTCTTGCAAAATTTTTCCCACAGACCCAAAAGAACATAACACCTGCGAGAAATGCACCTAGCGGCACGACATATACAGATAAAACATCCATCCAGAATTCAACTACTTGAGCATTTTCAATAAAAATTCCACAGATTGAAGTTATTAGTGCGATTATTAAAACCGATTTGTTTCGAGATAAACTAAATTGAGTTTGCAATAGCTCAACTGGTGCTTCAAATAAATTAATTAATGAAGTAATTGCAGCGAACAAAACTGCAATAAAAAATACTATTGAAATTAATTGCCCCATCGGCAGTGACTTAAAAATAGTTGGCATAGTAATAAACATAAGCGGCGGGCCTGACTGTAATTCATTGGATAGGCCAAAGGAAAAAACAGCTGGAATTATAACCAATGCTGCTAGGATTGATGAGACAAAACTAAATATAGTCACATTTCCGGCACATGAAACAATATCCTCGTTATGACTTAAATAACTGCCATAAATTATAGTTCCAGATCCAGCAAGAGACAAAGAAAAAAAGGCTTGTCCTAACGCACAGATCCAAGTTTTGGGTGCTGCTAATAAAGTCCAATCAGGTTTAAATAAATATGTATATCCGGCAGTCGAACCTGGCACAAAAAACATAAATATTGCAAGAAGCAAAAACATAATAAAAAATGCCGGCATGACAATTTTATTCAACTTTTCGATCCCTTTAGATATGCCAAATATCATGGTTATGAACGTGATCGCTAAAGCTATAAAATGCCATGGAATACTTGAAAAATCACCTGTCATGTTTTGAAAATAATTAATAGAATTGCCCGACAAAGCTGACCCGGTAATACTGCCCACAATAAATTTTATAATCCAACCGACAACAACAGAATATCCAATACCAATTAGCAAACAACCAAGCAGTGGTATCACGCCAAGTAACGAACCATGTTTTATGCCACGCAACTTTAAAGCTTTACTAAAGGCACCCAAAGGGCCAGTTCTCATAGCTCTTCCAAACGCCATCTCACCTACAACACCAGTACAACCAAACAAAATCATAAAAATAGTATATGGGATTAGGAAAGCTGCTCCACCATACTGACCTAGCCTATATGGAAAAAGCCAGATATTTCCCATTCCGACTGCGGAACCTACACAAGTTAGGATAAATCCAAGTTTATTGCTGAATTTATCTCGTTCTACA
Source organism: uncultured Oscillospiraceae bacterium (assembly GCA_910577565.1). Taxonomy (GTDB): domain Bacteria; phylum Bacillota; class Clostridia; order Oscillospirales; family Ruminococcaceae; genus RUG12519. The sequence continues at coordinate 32,675 of CAJTNJ010000012.1, forward strand.
TTAGATGTACTCATTTTGTATTTCATTTCCTCACTTTATATAGACTTTTTACCAATAATTTGTCTTATCTTCTTTAATTGATGGATTTTATATTTTATCATGTATTAAAGAAACATTTATTATTATACCACTTTTGTAAGAAAAAAGGATAAACTAGTTTAAAATTGCTGGAAAAAAGCTGAAATCATAGAAAATTATAATTTTTTTAATATATTCTAAAAATAAATATATTTCTATTTAAGAAATTTGAATATATTGTATACTTAGTAATATTACACATCATTGTAATACTTACATAATTTGGGAACTCCATACATGAATTTTATTTTTATTAAAAAGATTTATATTAATATATAACTTCTTTTAAATTACTATTTAGATATTTTTTAAAAGTACACAAAAATTAAAATAAGATAATACTTTAAACTTTATTAGTTATAAATACCAAATATTTATATATTCTGATATTCATAAAATAAATTGTTTAATTTTAGCATTGATATAAATAATTTTTGTATATATAATGGCAATTTTATTAAATTTAGATTGTATTTTCTTGATTGTCATTAATTGTAATCATCGAAATTTTTTAACTATATTCAATATAAATTTAAACATGTTTATATTATAGTGAATAATATAATTATGAGGTGATATAATGTTTTGTCCATCCGGCCTTATAGCATCTATAACAGCCACAGCAATAGCATTAGCTAAAAATAAAACAACTGATGAAATTGAACTTTTAGGTGCGGTGTTTACACAACTTGGTAGCACTTTAGATACTATAGCACAACAAAGAAAAATAGAAGATAAATAAAATAAGAAAAATAAAATACAGATTCCAAAGAAATATAAAACAACCTTACTATTATAATTATGGTAAAAAGTTAGAGCAGAATAAAATTTTTAGGTTTTTAGAAAATATCTGTTACAACATAACAAATTGTATAATTATATTATGCCAAATTATATTAGCTTATCTTGATATTTATACATTTTGAAATCTCTCTTTTTAACACGTCATAATTTAATAAAATTTAATTATACATTGCTATGCCGTAATTTAAATAGCAAGCAAATATTATCCACAACAAATATGGAACCAATAACCAAGAAGCAAATGAATTAATGTTTTTAAATAATACTATTGTTATAACAACTAAAACTATAAGAAGTAAAATCCAAAAAAAACTTAACAAAAACAACTCAAAATTAAAGAAAATAATAGGCCATAAGAAGTTTATTATTAATTGTAATCCATAAGCAATAATAGCTGGTCTTTTATTTTTATAGTTTGAAGTCCATACTAAATATGAACTTATTCCCATTAAAAAATATAATATTATCCAAACAATCGGAAAAACCCATCCTGGAGGAGATAATGGTGGTTTATTAATTTTTTCATAAATTGAATAATTATTCATTGTTAAAAGACCAGATAAAACCCAAACACCCAAGCTTATCGATAAACTTATTATTAATGGTTTCCATTTAATTTTCATCATTATTTCTCCTTTTAAAATTATTAACTAACCCTCAATAATATTAATATGAAAATATATGATAAAAATTCTGCTTATTCTATATTTTTAAATAGATCTAAATGCAAAGGTATTCCATTATTATATTTAATTTTTAATTCCCCTTGTATTAATGGTTTTAAATAATCAATAGCTTTATTAGTTACATCATTTCCATCTTTTGATATCATATCATCTGGTAAATATCTAACTTTATTCGCTATAAGTGAAGTATTTGCTGAACTATATTCAACTTCATATGGCCTATTACTTTTTCTTATTATAGTTGACATTTCTCCACACATACCACTTAAAGCACACTGTACAGCCTTTTGGCCTACTTTAATCGATTCTTCTATATCGGTTAATGAAGTAATATGAGCTGCTGAACGCTGCATAAGATTAATTTCCAGTGCTCGGACTTTGCATCCAAAAGTTGATCTTACTACTTTTTCCAAAACTCTTGCAGCACCGGCATTTTGTTTGTGACCAAATTCATCCATAAAAGGCTCATTTACATATTCAGATATATACTTACCATCTTTATCATGTATTCCCTCACTTAAAACAATCACTATACCATTTGAATAACCTTTCATTTTGCTTTCTATATCTTTTAAAAATTTATCTATGCAAAACGTCTTTTCACAACAGTAAATAAGTGATGGACCCTTAGCGCCATTTAAACGCGACAGAGCGGAAGCGGCAGTTAACCAGCCGGCATCTCTGCCCATTATTTCAACCAATGTTATAGATGGTATTGGGTAAATAGAACAGTCACGTTCCAATTCAGAAATTGTAGTTGCAATATATTTTGCGGCCGAACCAAAACCAGGACAATGATCTGTTAAAACCAAATCGTTGTCTATTGTTTTTGGCGCACCGACCACTATAATATCTGAAATATTACTATATTTTATATATTGAGATATTTTATTAACGGTATCCATGGAGTCGTTACCACCAATGTATACAAAATAATTAATATCAAAATCTTTGAAAATTTTAATAATTTTTTCATACTGTTCTGTAGATTTAGAAGAGTCACTAAGTTTCTGACGACATGAAGCCAAAGCAGATGCTGGCGTTTGTTTCAATAAATTTTCATTATTGCCATTTAACAGTTTAGATAAGTCATATATATTTTTTTCCAATAAACCTTTAATACCATACCTTGCTCCATATACTTTATCAACTTTATTTTTTGATGCTTTATAGACTCCTAACAAAGTGGAATTAATAGCCACTGTGGGACCACCTGATTGCGCAACTAAAAGATTGCCCATTAAATTCTCCTATACAAAATTTTTAAGTTTGTTAATTTAATGAAATAATTATATGAATACATTGGAATTATAACATTTTATTTTAATAACCGTCAAGAATAGTTTTTTATATAGAATGCCAAAAAGCAGTATTTGAGTTATAATAAAAATAATATAGAGTATGGTGGCAACTTCTGCCATTATATTCTCGCGTTTATTATGCCAAATTTATTTTTTGACAATACCGTATAATTAAGCTGTGAGAACAAATTTTATAATCATATACAAAGATGAAACCATCCAATACCCTTGAAAATTC
>CAJTNJ010000013.1 GCA_910577565.1 uncultured Oscillospiraceae bacterium
ATGGAATTTCGAAATCAGTTTGTTGCTTAAAATTTAATATCTTCTACTATAAAGGACTTTTTTTGTACTGTTCACACAATTTGGTGCTATTCAGCTTTGGTAATATTATTATAAATATAATGTATATTGTTAATAATTGCACAAAAGAGCATGAAATTTAAAAATATATAAATAAATTATAGTTGGTGGATTATTTCTATATTTTATAAAATAATTACTAGCATTATATATTTTTTAGTATAAAACATTATGTTGACGTTTTTAATTATATTGTATATGTTATTTTTATTTTGTTATAATATAAAACTTAGGCTACAAAAGGGTGAGGATGTTTGATTTATTATAAAAATATAAGGATAACAAAAATGATATGTTCTTTAAGAACATAACTATTTGAATAAATTATATGTTTTAAACAAAAAGTATAAAAAACTGATGTTTTGTGTTTGATTTTAATTAAAATATGTTTATTTTAGCATAATAAAAAGGTATACTAATGGCAATTTTCCATCTGTATACCTTTTTTTATTACATCAAAAAATAATGTCAGTTAAAATTTAATTATAGTTCTGCAACAAATTCATAACCTTGAGATTTAGCTGAATCAATAAAGTCAGAAAGTATGTTTGTGTTTGTTTTGGAAACAGCATGAAGGAGATAAATAGCGCCGTTGTGAAGATGATCAATGAGCGATTTTTTAGAAGTTTCTTCGTTAGGTTGCTTATTAGGATCCCAGTCTGCATAAGCAAAGCTCCAAAATACAGATTTATATCCTAAATCTTTAGTGACAGCGAGACTTTGTTCAGAATACTCACCTTTTGGTGGACGAAATAAGTTCATGTTAACGCCATATGTTTGAGAGACAGCATCGTCAAGAGTTTGAATTTCCGATATCATCTTATCAACCGAGATTTCGGGCATAGATGGATGGTGTACAGTGTGGTTACCCAGAGTATGATTTTCGTCTACCATGCGTCTAATTATAGCATCATTTTTTGCTAGAAAATCTCCTGTAAGGAAAAAAACAGCATGCACGTCTTTTTCTTTAAGAATGTCCAATATCTTTTCAGTGTAACCATTTTCATAGCCGTTGTCAAAAGTTAGCATAATGGTTTTTTTATCGGAATTTTCTTTAGGAGGATTATAAAAATAAGCGTCATATTTACCAAATTTTTCTTGAAAGGAAATGCATGATAAAGGACAATTATCTTCATTTAATTGTTTACCCATTCCCCATCCATATGATTTTTTTTCATATTCTTGATAGGAATTTTGTTTAGGCAGATCACTTTGAGACACACTTGCAGTTTTATCTGTAAAAGAGCAACAACTTAATGTAAGCAAGGAAAAAATAATTACGATTGATAATATACTTTTATTCATTATTTTACACCAATAGTGACATAAATTTTTGTAGCAGAGTTGAATTATTGATAATAAAACATACTTTGCACAATAAAATTTAAAGTCAAAATTTTCCTTTCATAAAATGAGTTAATTAACTAAGTTTAAAATTATTATCTGTAAAAAGAAGTGTTATATGCATACTAAAATAAATAAAGCTTATAATATATATTAATTGTAAATTATAATTAGCTAAAAAGTAAAGAGGTGTGTTAACGTGTCATTAATTAAATCGGTTAAATCAAGGGAGATTCTTGACTCGAGAGGAAATCCAACAGTCGAAGCAACAGTAGTTCTTGAAAGTGGAAAAATTGGAGTGGCAGCTGTTCCATCGGGCGCATCAACAGGAAGTTATGAGGCAGTGGAATTAAGAGATGGTGGAATTAGAATGCAAGGAAAAGGTGTTTTACATGCTGTTCATAATATAAATAATATCATAAACAAAGAATTAAAAGGAAAAAATGCTCTTAACCAACAAATAATAGACAAAATAATGATAGATCTTGATGGCACAAAAAATAAATCCAAATTAGGTGCAAATGCAATACTTTCGGTTTCAATTGCAAATGCAAAAGCAGCAGCAAATTATTGCAATCTTCCTTTCTATAGATATCTTGGTGGAATAAACGCTGTTACTTTGCCCGTCCCAATGATGAATATTCTAAATGGTGGATCGCACGCATCAAACAATATTGATATTCAAGAATTTATGATAATGCCAGTTGGTTTTGATAGCTTTGACAAAGGTTTATATGCTGCAACAGAAGTATTTCATAAGCTTGGCAAACTTTTAAAAGAACATAATCTTTCTACTTCAGTTGGAGATGAAGGTGGATATGCTCCAAATCTTGAAAAAGATGAAGACGCTATAATGTATATATGTGAAGCGATAGAGCAATGTGGATATAAAGCGGGAGAAGATTTTTGCATTGCACTTGATGCCGCTGCAAGTGAGTGGATAGAAGAAGACCATTATCACTTGAAAAAGTCAGGGAAAAGAATGACAACCGATGAATTAATTGATTATTTTTTAAACCTGTGTCAAAAATATCCTATAATTTCAATTGAAGACCCTCTTGGTGAAGAAGATTTTGATGGGTTTAGAAAAATTAAAGATAAACTTGAATCTGTGCAAATAGTAGGAGATGATCTATTTGTTACTTCAACTGAACGGCTACAAAAAGGAATTGATAATGGCAGTGGAAATGCAATTCTTATAAAGTTTAATCAAGTTGGAACACTAACTGAGACAATAGACGCAGTAAGGCTCGCAAAACAAAATGGCTACAATACCATAATTTCTCACAGGAGCGGAGAAACAGAAGACACGTCAATAGCGGATTTGGCTGTGGCGCTTGAAACAGGTCAAATAAAAACGGGAGCTCCCAGTAGAACCGATAGAGTGTGTAAATATAACAGGCTTTTAAAAATCAATAAAAACTTAAATTTAGCAGCTAAATATATGAATCGTTCAAAAAACTATAATGCATATTTAAAAACAATCTATTTAAATAGATAAAATTAAAATTGGAAATTTTAATGAACAAAAATATATGGCAATTAATAACATAAACTTTAAACTGCCTCAATTTGTGTAAACAGAATAATTGGAGGCAGTTTATTTATATACATATAGGTATAGTATTTAAGGATATGATGATAATCATTTAGCTTGCCATGCTAATTTGTAAAGAATATTGTTTAAGTCTAATTTTGTCAGCGAGCATAGCAATGAATTCAGAGTTTGTTGGCTTACCTCTACCGTTATGAATTGTATATCCAAAATATGAATTTAGAATATCTACATCGCCTCTGTCCCAAGCAACTTCAATTGCATGGCGAATAGCTCGTTCAACACGGGAAGGAGTAGTTTGAAAGACCTTTGCAACAGCTGGGTAAAGCAATTTTGTAACAGCGTTTATCATCTTGCAGTCGTTAACACATAGGATAATTCCTTCACGAAGGTAATGGTAGCCTTTAATATGAGCGGGTACACCAATTTGATGTATCATGTTAGTTACTTGTTCTTCGAGCGAGTTTTGTGGATTAATTAGCATTTTTTGGGTAGGTACTACTTTTGTAATATTTTGAAGTACATGTACTAAAGATGAGGTTTCGAATGGTTTAAGGACAAAATAACTTGCGCCGCTTTGCATAATTTCTTTTTCCAAAAATATGTTATTTGAAGATGAAATTACTATAAAGTTCGGCTTGTAATCACAATTTTTAAATTGTTGCATTACACAAATTGCATCTTTATTAGGCATAAACGCTTCACATATTACAGCAGAAGGATGTCTGTTTTCGATTTCGTTAATCAATATCCTGCCGTCTCTTGGAGATATATAAGTATCAAAACCACTATTAGTAAGTTTATTCATCAGGTCGGGACATTCTTCGATACAACTTTTACAAACAATTATTTTGTTATCCATTGATAAGGCTCCCATCTATCGGATTTTAAGTTTTTATAAAAATTACAATATACTGCAGCTTGGTTAGCCAGCAAAATAAGAATAACACGAAACAAGTTGATCGACAACGGGAATAGAGAGGTATTATGTCGAACAAATAGCCTCTAATTATCTATATATCGGCACTTTTATTTCTACAAAATGTGGCAGCTTTCTGATGTCGAAACACATAAATTTTTAATATATCTGGAATATTTTTGTTTGTTAATAGTATGTTTTGGAAACTATAAATATGATAAAAAAATAAAAATTAATAGAAAATTCACAAATTCATCAAAAAAATAAATTAGATTTTGGTTGAAATCTATCACAAAAAATAATTCATAAAAAAATAAATTGTAGTAATAGGATAAAAAATAAATGCAAAGAAGATTTAAAAATGAAAAATTGAAATAAAGCGTGAAAACAAAAAACAAAACTACTTAAAACCAGGCTATAATTTGGAACAATATGCAAAACATAACAATATTATAGAGAAATTTCAAAACTAAATATAGAAATTAAAGTGTAGTATGGAATGATAAGAATAAGAAAACATGCAAAAGTAGATTAAAAATTACAAAAGCCAATTTATAGTTATTATTTTTTTTACATAGGTTTTTAATGGTATACCTTAAAAATTGAAAAACCAACAAATTGTTTGGGCGTTTTAAAATAGATTGTTTAAAGAAAAACAATGTGATAAAAGCATAATTATGCAGTTAAATTAGATATAATTGAAGGCATAAAACCCCAACATTTGCAAATATAGACCTAAATGAAAGACATTTTTTATATTTTATTGCTCTTTAGATAATTTTGAGGCAATCAACAAAGCTTTTAACACGCACAAAATATATAATAATTGATTTTATTTAATTAAAGCTTGTTGCAAGCGGTTGCATTTTGGAAAATAATTGCATATTTCTTTCGATAAGTTTCTTATGTTTAATATACGTTATTATATATAATCGATAGCTAGTGAAGCTATAGCGTTTAAGGACATATCGGCTATATTGCCGTTTTTAAATTCATAATATGCTTGTGAGGCGACCATGGCAGCGTTATCGCCACACAAAGAAATATCCGGCAAATAGAGTTTAAAATTATTATCTTTGGCATCTTGCATTAAACGCTTTCTGATGCCAGAATTTGCGGAAACGCCACCCGCAACAACGATTTTATTTTGATTTAGATCTCTTGCTGCAAAAACGACACGACTTGAAATTAAGTCGCACACAGCAAGTTGAAAAGAAGCGCATAGATCATATTCATTTATCTTATCGCCTTTTTGTTTTGTGCTGTTCAAAATATTCAAGACGGCAGTTTTTAGGCCGGAAAAACTAAAATCAAATGGTGACCCTTCAACGGATGGCCTTGGGAGATTATAAGATGAAGGGTTCCCTTTGACAGACGCTTTGTCTACTTGAATTCCACCGGGATATGGAAAACCAAGAGCTCTTGCCACCTTATCGTATGCTTCACCCACAGCATCATCTTTAGTTCTGCCTATCACTTTAAATTCACAATAGTCTTTGACCAAAACAATGTGCGAATGTCCACCGGATATTATTAAAGACAAAAAAGGTGGTTTAAGATCGGGATGAGTTAGGTAATTTGAAGCTATATGGGAGCGCAGGTGATGAACGGGAATGAGTGGTTTTTTTAAAGCAAGGCTTAAGCCTTTAGCATAATTTACACCAACGAGCAAGGCGCCTATAAGGCCCGGCGAGAACGTAACAGCGATTGCATCTATGTCATAAAAGTTCAAATTTGCTTTTTTAAGGCACATATCCACAATTTGGCAAATTGATTCACAGTGGCGTCTAGAAGCTATTTCAGGGACAACGCCGCCATATAATCGGTGTTCTTCAACTTGGGTTGCAACCAGGAGCGATGTTATTTTTCGTCCATTTTCAATAATAGCAGCTGATGTTTCGTCGCATGAAGTTTCAATTGCAAGTATTTTCATTTTAACCTCCAACAACGTTGAAAATATTGTAGTTTTATGTCGAATTTAGTCTTGTTAGATATATATTAAAATTAGATGGTAATCTGAAAATATTTATGTAAAAACAAACAAAATTATAGCAAAAGTTTTTAGATATAGATAGTTTTTTTCATAACTATGCCGTCTTCTGTAGGTTTTGAGTAAATTTTACGGCGCAAACCCATTTTTAAAAACCCAAAATTTAGATATAAACCTATTGCGGATATGTTTGACTTTCTTACTTCAAGAGAAATGGTTTTTGCTTGATTTTTAATGCAACCTCGTATCATTTGATCCATTAAAGCAGAAGCTACTTTTTTGTGCCTGTAAAGTGGGCTTACGGCGATATTATTCAAATATGCGTTATCTAAAACAATTGAATAGTCGATAAAACCCACGATGTCATTTCGTATTTTTGCAACAAATATAAAATTGTGAGGATATGACATAGCATCTTTAATGGCGTTTTCGGTTATTTTTTCACCCACAAGACAAAGGGCAGCAAGTTGCGCAACGAAGGGAATTGATTTTTCTGACAAAGAGCAAATGATCAAGTCTTCTATCACCTATAACCATCCTTAGATTAAAAATTAGAGAGAATCTTTAGCAGCAAAGCAACTTTTATTGTAATCGTTAGTTTTTATAATTGCAGACTTTAATAAATTTAAATTAAGCAAAAGATGGCAAAAATTTTTTAAAAATAGTTTTAATTTAATAAAGTTTTTAATTATAACAAAAAAACATTTGTAAGTAGAATTTGGTGTTTTCATTATATTTAAAGGAAAAACATACTATTAATTTATATTTTATCTCAAGTTGATAAAAAAATGTTTAAAAAAATGTAAACTTTTTAAACTTAATCTTAATATCTTGAGAAATAATTTCGTTGAAACTAAATTTTGCAGACCTTGTTCTGAAAACAGTTACCTCCATAAACAGCAAATTAACCAGCTGTGGTAGCCCGCCAAATCTGCTGGTTGTGTTTTGTTTGATGGGATCTAATGTTAGGATATGTCACGTACGTAAAAATAAGATGAAAATAGAAAATGTAGGGTTAAGTTAATATATAACTGTTGGCAACGAACTCTTTACCAATCAAATCAGCTACAGTTTTTAGAGAAATGGTTTTTCCTAAACTACCACTGTTGGGGTGTTTTTGTATAAAACAGTTAATTCTCTATTCTATTATTTCTATATTTCAATCTTTTTTTGCGCTCAATAAAACTTTAATTAAGCAGATAGCACAAGCCTAATTACATCGAGTGGCTTGTCGTTTAAAATTTTTACAGCGAGATATGGTCTATCTCCTGCGTTTAACACAGCGCGATTGCCGAGTTTGTGGATAATATCCACCATCTTTTGCATATTAAGTTTCAATGGGTAAAACTTAATATTAACGTCTTGAAAAATAATTTCGTTGAATCCAAATTCTGCAGACCTTGCTCTGAGAATAGCTACTTCCATAAGAGAACTAACTGGCTGTGGAGGCTCACCAAATCTGTCAATTAGTTCGTCAACTAGATCCAGTTTGTCATCTTCACTTCTAAGAGCTGCTATCTTGCGATAAATTTCCAATCGCTGAGATAGATTTGATATATAGTTTTCTGGGATGTGCGCACTAAGTGGTAAATCTATTATGCAATCTTGGATATCGTTTTTAGGCTGCTTACCCTGAATTTCATCTATGGCTTCATTTAAAATTCTAATGTACATATCATATCCAACAGCTTCCATTTGACCGTGCTGACTTTCCCCAAGCAGATTCCCTGCTCCTCTAATTTCCAAGTCTCTAAGTGCGACTTTAAACCCAGAACCAAACCTTGTAAATTCTCTAATGGCAGTTAGCCTTTTGGTTGCAACTTCTGAGAGCGCTTTGCCACCTACAAAAGTGAAATATGCAAATGCACGTCTTTGTGAACGGCCTATTCTGCCTCTTAGTTGATAAAGCTGGGAAAGGCCTAATCGATCTGCGTTTTCCACTATCATTGTGTTTACATTTGAGATATCAACACCGGTTTCTATGATGGTAGTGCAGACCAAAATATCTATTTCGTGGTTTAATAGTTGTTCCCAAACAGATGAAAGTTCTTTTTCATTCATTTTGCTGTGAGCAACTTTAACTCTTGCGTCTGGCAACATGTTTTTAATTCTCTCGGCACAAAGGTTTATGCTGTTAATTTTATTGTGTATATAATAAACTTGCCCGCCTCTTCGAAGCTCTTTTTGAATGGCTTCGTAAATGACCGATGCATTATATTCCATAACATATGTTTGAATTGGTTGCCTATTTTTTGGTGGCTGCTCAAGAACACTCATATCTCTAATGCCGGACATTGCCATATTGAGCGTGCGCGGAATAGGTGTTGCTGAAAGCGATAGAACATCCACACCATTAAAGATCTGCTTAAACCGCTCTTTTTGAACTACTCCAAACCGCTGTTCTTCATCAACTATTGCAAGTCCTAAGTTTTTGAAAATAACATCGTTTTGAACAATCCTATGGGTGCCGATTAGCATATCAATCGACCCGTTTGCAAGCCGCTTTATTATGTCTTTTTGTTGCTTTTGAGTTTTAAATCGTGACAAAAGTTCAATTGTGACAGGGAAATCGCCAAATCTTGCAATGGCAGTTTTATAGTGTTGCCATGCAAGTATGGTTGTTGGGCAAAGAAATGCGCACTGTTTTCCGTCCAGCACACATTTAAAAGCAGCTCTTAGTGCAACTTCTGTTTTGCCAAAACCTACATCTCCGCAAAGCAATCTGTCCATCGGCATTTTTGCTTCCATATCTTTTTTTATCTCCGAAATAGCCTCAAGTTGATCATCGGTTTCTTCATATTCAAAATGTTGCTCGAAATTTGCCATCCAATCATTATCTTTTGAAAAAGCAAAACCCTCGGTATTTTTGCGCTTAGCATATAGCTTAATTAGTTCTTTTGCCATTTTTGCGACAACTTTTTTGACTCTACCTCGCGTTTTGTGCCAATCATCGGTTCCGAGTTTATTAAGTTTAACCCTAGTTTCTCCCGAGCCTATATATTTTGAAACCAAATCCAGTTGAGTTACAGGAACATATAATATATCGCTTCCGGCATATTTAATTTTGATATAATCTTTTTCTACATCTTGAACGGTAATTTTTTCTATACCGGCAAAATTTCCTATGCCGTGTGAAACATGAACAACAAAATCTCCTATATTGAGATCTGACAATGACTTTATTTGTTCGCCTACTCTTTTTTTTGCTTTTTTAGCCTCGTGATATTTGGTTTTTGCAATTGAAATTACGGCAAACTTTGCGGCTTTATATGAAAAACCTGAAGAAATAGCGCCTTTTGTAATATAAACTCCTGATTTGCTCAGTTTATGGTTTATATTATCTGCCAAAAAAGAGGAGATACCGTATGCTGTTAAATCGTTGAAAAGAGCATGAGCAGCTTTTTCGGTTCCTGCCATTATTACAATAGTATATTTTTTGTCGTGATAGGTTTTTATTTCTTCAAACAGCGCTTTTCTTTCCCCTGTCCAACTGCCAAGCTCTATTGCATCAAAAGATACAACATGTTTGATTTTGAGGTCACTTATATCTCGCCTAAAATTTTCAAGACAGATTGCACTTTTACATATTCTTCTAAAAAAGCAATCAAAGCTTGGCCTGCAGTCATGAAGTTCGAAAAACATATCACCTTCTTCATCAAGTATCTTTAAATCATCCTGCCACTGATCATCGTAATTTTGACCGGCTTTTTTAACATCGCTTAGTTCACTGATTATAACCACACTGTCACTAAAATAATCAAATACCGTAGACTTGTTTTCAAAAATGAGCGATATATATTTATCTACATTTGAGATGGATATTCCTTGTTCAATAAGCTTTATATCTCGTTCTAGTGACATTTTTACATTTGGGTTTATATTTGAATCTAGAAGCTTTTTCATTTTTTCAACCAACAAGCTATTGTCAATCATTAATTCTGATGCCGGATATATGTCTGCGCATTTAAGGTTTTTTACCCTGCGCTGAGTGTCAATATCAAAGTTGGATATGTTATCTATTTCATCTCCCCAATATTCGAGCCTTATCGGTTCTTTTAGCGATGTGGAAAACATATCCACTATAGCTCCTCTTACAGCAAATTGCCCTATGCCATCTACTTGATCTCTTCGTGCATATCCCGCTAATAGCAATTTTTGAATAAGTATATTTTGAGGGATGTTCTGTGTGACAGACAAGTTTATAATGGAATTTTCTAACATTCGCTTTGGAATGGTATATGAGCAGGCGGCTGTTATAGAACAAAACACAACTTTGGTATTGCAAGAAACCACTCGCGAAAGCACACCAAGCCTTTTGGTTTCATACTCGTTTGAGAAGCTTTCAATAGGTCTAATGATGAGATCGCGATAGGGAAAAACCTCAGCTACATTTTTCCCGGCCATGCAGTTAAAATCATCACACATTCTATAGGCACTTTGCTCATCTTTAGTAATAACTATCATGGGGTCAAATCCATTATTTTCACTGTTTGTGCAAAGACTCAGCAATAAATTAGATTGATGGACCAAAGAAAGCCCCACAGCCATAGCTGGAGACTTTTCTTTTATGCAGCTTTTTAAAAGCTTAACTTGTTCTAATTTATTAAGGAATTGGGAAAAAAGAGTCATCCTTTAAAAAATCTCCCCTCTTTTAAATCCAAAAATTCTAATTTTGCCAAGATCAAGTGGATATGTCATCGGACAGAGCAATGATGCTGTTGATTTAGGGCTTGTGAATTTGTGCTTGTATGTTAATATTCAATGTAAATTATAATGTTTTCAAAACTTTTAGCTATATCCATTCATGGCTTCGTTTATTTTGTCGTTCACAACCAATTTTATAGGAGAGACTACACGTTTATATGTTTCATTTAAGATTTTAGTATCTGCTTGGCTAAAATTTGAAAGCACCCACCGAGCAAGGTAATAGTCAGGGGAAGGCTTTGCGCCGACACCAATCTTTATGCGGCAAAATTGTCGCTGCCTGTTGAATATATTATGCTTTTTAAATCGTTATGTCCTCCAGCACTAACATTTTTGACCTAATTTTAATTTTACCAATGTCAAAAGATATATTATTGGGCAGAATAATAATGTAGTTGGGTTAAGATCTGTAAAAATTACGCGTGAAAGTTAATACTTATTGTAAATTATAACATTATTAAAACTTTTAGTTATATTTATTCATGGCTTCGTTTATTTTATCGTACATAACCAATTTTATATCAGAGACTACACGTTTATATGTTTCATTTAAGATTTTAGTATCTGCTTGGCTAAAATTTGAAAGCACCCACCGATCAAGGTCATAGTCAGGGGAAGGTTTTGCGCCGACACCAATCTTTATGCGGCAAAAATTGTCGCTGACTGTTGAATATATTATGCTTTTTAACCCATTACGTCCTCCAGCACTAACATTTTTGACCTAATTTTAATTTTACCAATGTCAAAAGATATATTATTGAACAGGACAATAATGTAGTTGTCTTAGAACTGGTAAAAATTACGCGTGAAAGTTAATACTTATTGTAAATTATGACATTGTCAAAACTTTTAGTTATATTCATTCATGGCCTCGTTTATTTTGTCGTATACAAGCAATTTTATAGCAGAGGCTACACGTTTATATGTTTCATTTAAGATTTTAGTATCTGTTTGGTTGAAATCAGAAAGCACCCACTTAGCAAGGTCATAGTCAGGGGAAGGCTTTGCGCCGACACCAATCTTTATGCGGCAAAAATTGTCGCTGCCTGTTGAATATATTATGCTTTTTAAACCGTTATGTCCTCCAGCACTGCCTTTGGACCTAATTCTAATTTTACCAATGTCAAGAGATATATCATCGGACAAAACAATTATGTCGTTGGCGTCAAGCTTGTAAAAATTGCGTGCCAATTCTACCGAAACGCCGCTGTTGTTCATATAGGTCAAAGGTTTCATCAGCAAGCAATTTATATCGCCTATATATCCGAAGCCAATAAGTGCTTTAAATTTTTGCTTACTTAGTTTTATGCCAAAATTACTTGAGATTTCGTCTAACGCTTTAAAACCGACATTATGTCTTGAGTTTTCATATTTAGGACCTACATTTCCGAGGCCGACAATAATTTTGTTGATTGGTTGGTGTTTTTTAGAATTATTTTTTAACTTTTCAAATATTGAATATATGCTCATTATATTATTCACCAAACAAAGGCGATACGGGCTTGTCCTCATAAATTCTTGCTATTGCTTCAGCAAAAACGGGAGCAATTGATATAGTTTTTATCTTATCAATTTGTTTATCTTCGTCAAGAGGAACTGTATCCAAGATTAACAGCTCTTTTATCACCGAATTTTGTATGCGTTCAATAGCAGGGCCGGATAAAACCCCGTGTGTAGCACATGCATAAACTTCCTTTGCGCCGCCAATTTCAATTATTGCCTTTGCTGCATTGCAAAGCGTGCCAGCAGTATCAATCATGTCATCGGCAATTATGACTCTTTTATCTTTAACGTCTCCGATAATGTTCATAACTTCAGAGACATTAGCTTTTTGTCGGCGTTTATCTACAATAGCAAGTGCAACATCCAGTCTTGCTGCCAAGTTTCTGGCGCGAGTTACAGAGCCAAGATCTGGTGATACGACCATGACATCTTGCCTTTCATCCTTAAACATCTCTTGGAAGTAGGGTGCTATTACGGGCACTCCGAGCAAGTGATCAACTGGGATGTTGAAAAAGCCTTGAATCTGAGGCGCATGAAGATCCATAGTGAGGATCCGGTTTGCTCCGGCAGTTGTTATTATGTCCGCGCATAACTTTGCAGATATTGGATCTCGAGCTTTTGTTTTTCTATCTTGTCGCGCATAGCCAAAATATGGGATAACAGCAGTAATTCTGCCAGCAGAAGCCCTCCTGAGAGCATCTATCATAATGAGAAGTTCCATCAAGTTCGTATTAACCGGTTGGCATGTTGATTGAATAACAAAACAGTCCGATCCGCGAACAGATTCTTGAATTGATACTGATATTTCTCCATCGCTAAAAGTCTCTACTTTACAATTTCCAATTTTTAAACTTAATTCTTTAGCAACCATTTCAGCAACTGATCTGTTTGAGTTACCTGCAAAAATTTTAATATCTTTACCATGCAAGCTCACAATTTTATCCCCCTATAATAATTTGTTAATATTATAAATTATTATATATTAATATTCTCCGGTTAGCAAGAAATTCTATGAAAAAATTTGTATATTTCTGTAGGTATCACATACCATTGTAAAATTCACATAATAGTTTTTAGAATATTTGATAAAAAATGAAAAAATTAAACGTAATATGATATAATAATATCAACTAATAATAATTTTTTGTTTAGTTATAAAAATGATAGGAGTGGAATATTATGTGTACAGCATCAACTTATAAAACGAAAGATTTTTATTTTGGTCGCACATTAGATTACGAATTTTCTTATGGAGAAGAGATTACAATAACTCCACGAAATTATCCATTTAATTTTTTAGAGAAAGGAAATATAAATGTTCATTATGCAATAATTGGTATGGCGCATATTATAGAAGATTATCCACTATATTACGATGCTATTAATGAAAAAGGATTAGGTATGGCAGGACTGAATTTTGTGGGTAATGCAAAATATAAAGGAAGCGTGAAAGGGAAAGATAACATAGCACAATTTGAATTTATTCCTTGGATTCTATGTCAATGTGCCACTGTAAAAGAAGCAAAAAATTTAGTGGAGAAAATAAATTTATTAAATACACCATTTAACGATAAATTACCAGTAGCTGAATTGCATTGGATTATTTCAGATAGCGAAACATCTATAACAGTAGAATCAGTAAAAGAAGGAATTAAAATATATGAAAATCCTGTAGGAGTTTTAACCAATAATCCTACTTTTGATATACAAATGTTTGAATTGAATAATTATATGAATTTGTCAGCTAAATCACCGGAAGATAGATTTGCTAAAGGGATAAATTTAAAACAATACAGTAGAGGAATGGGGGCTATGGGTCTTCCAGGAGATCTATCATCACAATCTAGGTTTATAAGAGTAGCATTTACAAAAATGAATTCAATTTCTGGAGAAGGAGAAAAAGAAAGCGTCAGCCAGTTTTTTCATATTCTTAACTCTGTCGATCAACAAAGAGGATGTTGTGATTTGGGAAATGGGAAATATGAAATAACAATTTACACGTCGTGTTGTAATACAAATAAAGGAATATATTATTATACAACCTATGACAATCATCAAATTACTTCTATAAATATGCACAAAGAAAATTTAGATGGTGAAAAACTTATAAGATATCCATTAATAGTTGAAGAGCAAATAAGAGAGCAAAATTAAATAACTGTTGAAAATTAAGTAGTTCCCATATACAAAGCTAAGGAAGAAACTCAATAAAAGAGGCAGAATTTTAAGAAAAGGAAAACGAAACTTAAACTCTCCAAATTTTTTATAAGCATACACAAAAATATTCATGACAGTTTTAAAAGTATCTATTGAACAAAAAAAGCTTTAGATCGCCTCTGTAAAGCAGCTATGTATTTACGAATATCTGAATTGATCTATTTTGCTGTAAAAGTATGGTTTTTGTTCTTGAAATAGCAATGCTTACCACTATAGCATACATTTTGATAGCTTGGATTTGCCTCAGAATAGCAATATTTTGCTTTCGGCGCTTTCTTAGCTATATTCTGTACCCTTTTTCCATTTTTATCAAACACAATGTCATAACCTACTATTTGCCTCGGTTTTATTGTTACAAACGTTATCAGATAATTTTTGTTTTTCTATCCAAATAACTATAGAGTTCGCCCATTTATATTATTTCTTTAGGACCTTTTTCTTTTGTTGCATATCATTGTAATATCTACACTTTTGGCGTTCTAGGTGATTTTTAATTCTTGACAATATTTGAGTATTGTGATAATGTAAAAATATGGTATAATTTGTTATGATTTATATTTAAACTTATGTAACTATTTAAAATTTAAAGAAAGGTGTGACTAAAATGGAAGAAAAAGTAAGCTATTTATGCACTGTTTGTGGTTATGTTTATGAAGGGGATATAAATCAGGAACCAGATGATTATATATGTCCTATTTGTGGCGTTGGAAAGGATATGTTCGAAAAGCAATAATGCTTTTGGAAAATAATATGTTTTCTTAGTCAAAAAAGTAATAATATTTAAATATTAAAGAAATATACAGCAAACTTAAGACTTTGCTGTATATTTTTATTGCTATCAAATTATAATTGATATATTAAAAAGCAAAAAGACAGTTTATTTTATTAAAATTAATTTGTATTGTTAAAAGTGCTGTAATTAGAGGCTTTTGGCAGTTATGATAAAATAATGCAATATACAGAATTTTTATGTTTGCAAAAAATACGTTCAGTTGACTAAAGCGCAATTGATCATAAAATAAACGTTCGTATATTAAAAAATCTAAAGTAATAAAGAAATAATATAGCAAAAATTAGAAAAATATGAAAATTTTGTTGCACTACTTATGATTTTGTTATTTGTATTATTGAAACAATATTATTTTTTCTTACTGGATTCATATTATATATTATAATTGTTCTAGTTTAATTTTGTTTATAAGTCATTTAATCGTGTGTTATATTAAAATTGTAAAAAACGACAAATGGTTTTCATGGTTTTTAATATATTCAATACAGTAAATTAATCCCAACTATACTTTGTTAGTGATCCTTCATTTTGCAAATTTGGGAAATGCCATTGTCTTAAAACTTCATATGTGCCTATTGCGACTGTGTTTGATAAATTTAAACTGCGAAGATTATGTTTCATAGGGATTCTTACGCAGCTGTTTTTGTTGTCTTTTAAAAGGCATTCTGGAAGACCTGCATCCTCACGCCCAAAGATCAAAAAGCAGTTGTTCTTATAACTTACTTCGGAATACACATTTTTGGCCTTTGTAGTAAAAAAGTACATATATTCACCTTTGTTCTTTTCTAAAAAGGCATCTAAATTTTCATATGAGGTTATGTCAAGGTCATACCAATAGTCGAGGCCGGCACGTTTTAGTTTTTTGTCATCAATTTTAAAACCCATAGGGCAAACCAGATGCAACCTGCTACCCGTAACTGCGCATGTTCTAGCAATATTCCCTGTATTTTGTGGTATCTGTGGTTCAACTAGAACTATATTCAAAATAGCCAAATAATATCCTCCAAACAATATATCATGAAAGTTTCTTTTTATTTATTAATTTAGTTTTATAGCTTATGACCATTAACGAATTTTTAGTGCAAAAAGTTAAATTTGTCATTATATTTCAAAACCAAAAAACATTATCGAATATTCAACTTCTTGGCAGTGATATAACCTATTCAATTTATAAAAATGTTGATATAAACAGTTATATTTTAACAAAGAATTACTTTTTCTGTCTATCTTCTATTTTAGTAATTGGACGATATGGAGATAATAAAGGATAAAAACATAGTTGTATAATTTCAATGCATAAGATCTTAAATGATTAAATTAATTTCAGAAGAGATTAAATAATAAATTTTAAAGTTAAGTGAAACCACAACTAATTATTAGTTTTTGGTCAATGTCTTTTCGCTTGCAATAGTCTGCTATGGCAGTTTTAATTTTTTGTTCGGCAAGCACAGAGCAGTGAATTTTCACTTTGGGCAAACTTTCTAAAGCTTCACCTATAGCCTTGTTTGTGAGTTTAGCAGCATTTTCAATAGGATTTTGCCTTAATTTTTATTGGTGAAGTTCACAAGATTCAACAGGCGGGACACTGCCAATTATTGGTTTAGGGTCAATGCTTTTTCGCTTGCAATAGTCTGCTATGGCAGCTTTAATTGCTTGTTCGGCAAGCACAGAGCAGTGAATTTTTATCTTGGGTAAACCTTCTAAAGCTTCAACTACCGCCTTGTTTGTGAGTTTAGCGGCTTCTTCAATAGATTTGCCTTTTATCATCTCGGTAGCAATTGAACTAGTAGCAATTGCAGAACCACATCCAAATGTTTTAAATTTAACGTCTGTGATGATATTGTTTTTTATTTTAAGATACATTTTCATTATATCCCCGCACTTGGCATTTCCAACTTCACCAATGCCGTTGGCATCTTTAATTTCACCAACATTTCTGGGATTCATAAAGTGATCCATAACCTTCTCGGAATATTCCATAGCCATTATAATAAACCTCCTAAATTATGACAAACGCATATTTTAACTCTTCCAAATGGGCGACATTTTCCTTAAACGAGATATTATTTTTGGAATAACTTCTATAATATAATCAATATCTTCTTCGTCATTTTCATCTAAAATGCTTATTCTTAAAGAGCCATGCGCTATTGCATGAGGAAGACCTATTGCAAGAAGCACATGTGAAGGATCCAAAGATCCGGAAGTGCAAGCAGAACCGCTTGATGCACAAATTCCATACGCGTCCAGCAAAAGCAATATAGATTCTCCTTCTACTCCTTCAAAAGATACATTTAAATTGCCGCAAACTCTGTGTGTCAGCGAGCCATTCACTCTAACTTTTGGAACATTGCTTAAAATGCCGTCCAAAAGCTTATCCCTTAAAGCCTTTACCTTTTGCTCTCGTTGTTTAATGTTTTTTGAGATATCTTTAAGCGCCTGTCCTAAAGCAAGAATATAGGCAATATTTTCGGTGCCGCCTCTAAGTCCTCTTTCCTGTCCTCCGCCATCAAGAAGATTTGGTAGACGAATGCCTTTTTTTATATATAAAAGACCTATCCCTTTAGGCGCAAATATCTTGTGACCGGAAAGAGACAGCATATCTATGTTTTGTTTTTTTACATCAATTTCGATATGCCCTATTGCCTGTATAGCGTCTGTGTGAAACAAAATGCCTTTTTCTTTGCAAACAGCCGCTATTTCGGGTATAGGCAATATAGTTCCAATCTCGTTGTTTACATACATTATTGTAACAAGGCCAGTTTCATCGGTTATTGCATTTTTTAGTTGATCTACAGTTATTAGACCTTCGCTGTTAACTGGCAGATAGGTAACTTTAAAGCCTTCTTTTTCCAATCTTTTGCATGGATTAAGAACGGCATGGTGCTCAAAGTTTGTTGTAATTATATGGTTTTTCCCTTTTTTTGCAGCAAGATTGGCTCCGCATTTAATTGCCCAATTGTTCGACTCGGTGCCGCAGGAAGTAAAATATATTTCTTCCGGTAAAGCACCTATTGCGTCAGCAGCTTGTTTACGTGCTTTATCAATTGCCGCTTTGGCATCAAGGGCGATGGAATAGATGCTGCTAGGATTTGCGTAATTATCCTTTAGATATGGCAGCATAGCATTATAAGCTGAATTTGATACTTTTGTAGTAGCTGCATTATCGGCGTATACAAAACGTTTTTTCATCATTTCCGCCTCCAATTATAACTTTTTAATTTCTTGTTCATTTACTATTGTATACTTTTTTAGTGAATTTTTCAAGTCCACAGTAAATATTTTTTTATTATAATCAAGAAATATGCATTGCTTGTCGGAAAAGATATTTTATAACATGGTTAAATCGCGCCAAATTTTTTTGAATTTTTAACTGCAAGTTTATCACAACGCTCATTTTGAGGATGTCCCGAGTGGCCTTTAACCCACTCGAAACTTACGGAATGTTTTTCAAGCAAGTTCAAAAGTTGATCGAAAAGATCCGAATTTATAGCTTTATCTTTTTTGTTTCTCATCCAACCGTTTGTCTTCCACTTTTTAGCCCAGCCTTTATTGATAGCATCTATGATATATTTTGAATCACTATGTACAGTAACCTTACAAGGTTCAGTTAATGCTGAAAGTGCAGATATTACTGCTAAAAGTTCCATTCTGTTATTGGTAGTTTCTTTTTCGCCACCGCTAATTTCGCGCTCATATTTACCATATTTTAATATAGCGGCCCATCCTCCGGGACCTGGATTTTTGCTGCATGCACCATCAGTGTAAATATCAACCTGCTTCATTTTCTATACCTTTCTCTTCGGATAAACAATAATAATTAAAAACAATATGCCAATTAAATTTGCTTAATTGGGTGTTAAAAATAATCAATGCAAAGTATAATTATGATCAAAAACAACAAATAGTAAATGGAAAAGCACTGTCACTACCTTGTGCCACTATATTCCTGTGTTAACTACTTTGAGTCAGATAATTTCCAAAAGACACGGAATTTTGCGGAGTGTTTTTGCTTTTGACTAGAGTTTATAATTGGATCGGCACTGTTAAGATGTTGCTATCTAAAGTTGCATTTTATATTAAGATCATTTATATATAGTTATATATTTCTATTTTAAAACTTAAAATAATGTTTGTTACCATTATATGTTTTCATGATCATTTTGTCATTTTTATCTTGTTAGAGGTAAAAATGCGGGCTGTTTTTGGTTAGGGATTATAATAAGTTTTTTCGTTTTTTATAATATAAAATATATCCATTGGTAGTTTTTTAATGTCGCTGATTTTGCACTTATACTTTTTATGGGTTAATATAGTGATTGTTCTTTTATAGAAGGAAGGTGTTTAACGCACGATCACAATATTTTTTGTGTACTAAATATAATGCGACGAAAGTGATAATTTTACTGTTTGTATGTTCTTTATGCCTACTTGATTTAACATCAAGATTGCTCATTATTAAAAATATTTTACAAAAAAATATTTATTGAGTTTTAGATTTTGTTTATTTTTTCTTATAAATTCAAGTTTAAAACCGCATTTTTCATAAAATTTAGGTGCTTGAAATTCGTTTGTGACAAGATTTATATTGTTAAAACTTTTTCCGTTAAAGTGTTGTTCTACTTGTTTTAAAAGAGCTGCACCTATACCTTTGCCTCTGTAATTTTTCAGCACAACCAAATTATTTACTGTAACCTCAGAATAATATCTAAAACCAGTTAAATATCCTACTGTTTGATTATTTTCTTTTGCAACAAAACTAAAACGCTTAAAGTTGTATTCAACATCATTTTCGCTGTCATATTCAGAAAGTAATTCGTCAGCTATTTTATCAATTTCGTCAAAATTTTCGGCATAATCAATTTTTAACATATGCGTTCACTTTTCTCGTTTCCAATTATGATTGGTTTCTATCACTTTTCTTCCTTACTAACACTAATAATTATTAAAATAATCCTCTATAATATTTCGTGTTATTTTTTTCGGCTTGCGAACCTGTTATATTTTCTTCGCCTGACAATCTAACTGCAAAATATAAATATTCATTATCTTTTTAGTGGGCACCCACAAACCTATCATTATTTTTTCCTTGCCGCTTGTTTCAGTTTTTCCATATAATGTTCCACCATTTATATTTTCTTTATTCATAACATTTTCAGTATATCTATGTAATTTTTATCAATAGGAAGCTTGTACTCAAATAAATCTTGAATAAATTCTACTTGTTCCTTTGGCAATATTTTGAGTATCGAATTTAGCCAAAACGGTATTTAATTGTTTGTTTCACAATTGCCATATGAAAGTTCACTTACAAATTTAGATAAATTTTCTTTTCCAATTTCATTAGCAATTTTTTCAAAATACCAAACCAAATATAAATCAAAAGCTTCATTTAAAGTCAAGCTTTTATTCCAATAATCAAAATAATGCTTTAATGCTTTGTGCCCCCTATTTGATGGGTGTATTTTTGTATTTTAAAATTCCGTATTTAAGCCCTGCTAACGTTAGAACTATTTTAAAAATAGAACAAAGGGACTTTATTTCATTAATCATATTCTTTCCATACGTATAATAACTTCTATTTTCATAAAAAAGAGAACAACCTTCAGAATTGCCGAAAAATTCAGACAAATCAATCTATGTATCACCATAAGGCTGCTAACCGCAGCCACAAAAAATAAATAAACTAACAAATATCAGCATTATTAAAATAACTACCTTTTTGAAAATTGCTCTTGCCACCAAAAATATAATTCATAACATCTATGCTTTTTTTTACATCATATTTTTATTTAAGGTCAATAGACACCTTACTTGAAAATTTATCTAATAAACCACACATCATTTTTAAGGATTTGCAAATATCTTTTTAATTTTGTTTTTAATTAATATTATATACATATAAAATATGATAATATATAAAAAACAAAGCTAAAACCTAATATATAATTTAGATTTAGCGTTTTTCTGGTCTGAGTGACGAGATTTGAACTCGCGACCTCCACCTCCCCAAGATGGCGCGCTACCAAGCTGCGCTACACCCAGATTTTATGTTTATAATATTCTATCATATTATAAACTGCATTGCAAATCGTTTACAATATCAAAAGTAGCTAAAATACAGAAATTACCAACCCTATTTACAAACAACATTATTCATTAAAAAATTTATTGAAAAAACACGAGAATTAAAAGCGTTTTAATAAGAATGATTTTATTAAAGATGATAAGCAAGTTAGTGGAAAGCTAAATTGAAAAGACCATAATGGATATTTTTGCATAAAATTTGAAGCTTTTTAAAATTAATAAATAATTGAACCCACTAACAGCAACTTTTAATATAAATTTTTCTAAAAGCAATTGTAGACTTTCTTTTAAAAATGAATATAAATTCAAAAGTGAATTAAAAAAATTGTCCTTGTTATATATAAATTAGTTTATTTATATTATCAACAAAAATCTTAATTAAAACGAGCATATTTTTTACTATTTTTAACTTCGGTGTCTTTTACTTAGTGATATTCGTTTTTTATGATAAATGCGACAGTTTTTTGCGTTTTTTTGATTCTTGACAAGCTATTTTTTATATCATAAAATATATAATAAAATATAATTTTTTTGATTATACGAAATATAGGAAAGGGAACGATATAATGTTTAAACTTTTTAAATATATGAAGAAAGAAACAATACCACTCATAGTGCTTGTTGTTTTGTTAATATTTCAAGTTTTTTGCGATTTATCTTTGCCAGACTATATTTCTACTATAGTTAATGTTGGAATACAGCAGCAAGGAATTGTTGACGCTGTGCCGGAAACCATAAGACCTTATTCAATGGAACAAATGCAGGTTTTTATAACAGATAATGACAAGCAAATTTTACATAAAAACTATATGTTAATCTCAAAAGACAATTTAAATGAACAGCAATATCATTCTATGCTCGCTAAATACCCAATTCTTGAAACTGATACACTTTATATAATAAAACCAGAGATAGGTGAAGCAACTCATGCAGAGCTTAATAAAATATTTACAAACGGTATAATGTCTCAATATATAGTACAAACAGGCGGAGATGAAATGTTTGCAAGTGCAAAGCAGCAATATATGGCTGGGTTAACGCCTGAAAAAGCTTATGAACTAAACAGCATGTCTGGAATAATGTTTTATCAAACATTACCTCAAAATGTTAAGAATCAGTTTAAATTGAAAATTAATGATCAAATATCAAATATTCCAGAATCTATGAGATTGCAAATTTCTACTGCAGCGATAAAGGAGGAATATAAAGCTATTGGTATAGATCTTAACTCTATGCAGATGAGATGCATGTTCCTATCAGGCATGAAGATGTTGATGCTTACTGCCGCAAGCCTAATTGCTGTTGCGATTGTCACCTTACTTGCAGCAAAAATTTCTGCAAGTTTGACACAGAAGCTAAGGTTTAGAATGTTTAGTAAGGTCTTAGAGTTTTCGGGACAAGAAATGAACAAATTTTCAACCTCAACGCTTGTAAACAGAACAAGCAACGATGTGCAACAAATACAAACATTCATGCCATTTATGCTCAGATTCTTTTTATATTCTCCATTAATTGCTTTGGGTGGCATAATTAAGGTGGTTAGTACTGAAGTAGATATACTTTGGGTAGTTCTTGTCTCTTTGGTTGTTATATTTTCTTCATCTATATTTGTAATGATATTTGTTATGCCTAAATATGATTTACTGCAAAAACTTCTTGATAAGCTTAATTTAATAACAAGGGAGTCGCTCATCGGATTACCGGTAATAAGAGCATTTTGCACACAAAAACATGAAAAAAAAAGGTTTGATGATAAAAATATTGATTTTACAAAATTGAATTTGTTTATAAATAGGATAATGTCTTGTCTTATGCCATTTACAATGTTTATTATGAATATGACAAACTTGCTTGTTTTATGGGCAGGATCGGATGGTGTAAACAAAGGTACGTTGCAGGTAGGAAACGTCATGACTGTCATGCAATATAGCATACAGATAATCATGTCATTTTTTATGTTAACAATAGCTATTAGTATGTACCCAAGAGCAGCAATTTCAGCAAAAAGGATAATGGAGGTTTTGGATACTACTATTTCGGTAAAAGATCCTAAGATTCCCATTGAGTTTAACGAAAGCAAAAAAGGTGAAGTTACTTTTGAAAATGTTTGTTTTAAATATCCCGGCGCTGAAGAGAATGTGCTTAGCAATATAAATTTCACAGCATATCCCGGTCAAACAACTGCAATTATTGGCTCAACGGGTTCAGGCAAGTCTACATTAATAAATCTAATTCCAAGGTTTTATGATGTAACCGAGGGAAAAGTTATGGTAGGCGGCGTTAGTGTAAAGCACGTTAAAATGAAAGATTTACGGGATCGGATTGGTTATGTCCCTCAAAAAGCTATGTTGTTTTTTGGCACTATAAAAAGCAACATAGCTTATGGTGATGATATAACGCAAGAGCAAGTGGCAAAGTCGGCAAAGATTGCTCAAGCAGAGCAATTTATTATGGACAAGCAAGACGGATATGATTTTGGCATATCTCAGGGTGGATCAAATGTTTCAGGTGGCCAAAGACAAAGGCTTTCCATTGCGAGAGCTATTGCAAAGGACCCACAAGTTTATATTTTTGACGATAGTTTCTCAGCTTTGGACTATAAAACAGATAATGACGTTAGAAAAGAGCTCAAAAAGGCAACGACCAATGCTACGGTAATTATAGTTGCACAGCGCGTTTCAACAATACTAAATGCGGATAAAATCTTAGTTCTTAGAAACGGCAGCATAGTTGGACAAGGAACTCATAGAGAATTGCTTAAAGATTGTGAAGTATACCGCGAAATAGCCGAATCTCAGCTTTCAAAGGAGGAGTTAGAGAATGTTTAAAAAAACAAAAAAAGCATCTTTGAAAGTTGTCAAAAAGATTAAAGATATTAATGAGCATGTTGATTTTAAAGCTATTTTAAAACTTTTAAAATATTTTAGTGAATATAAATTTGCACTAATAGCTGTTTTTATACTTTCAATTGTTTCAACAATATTTTATATTATAGGCCCAAACATTTTAGGTAATGTTACAACTGAGCTATATAATGGCATAATAAGCAAAATTCAAGGCGGTGACGGGATAAACTTCAATATAATTAACAGCACACTTTTAATGCTTGTGATATTATATTTAATCAGCCTTTCCTTTGGTATATTGCAAGCACAATTGATAAGCAACATAGCTCAAAATATTTCATATAAGCTAAGAGACCTAATTTATAAGAAAATAAACAAATTGCCAATGAGCTATTTCGATAATCATCAAAATGGTGAACTTTTATCAATAGTCACTAATGACATTGATACTTTAAGTTCGACGATAAACCAGAGTTTGACGCAAATTATAACTTCTATTATGATGCTTGTCGGAATTGTAATAATTATGCTATCAATGAATTGGATATTGACTTTAATATCATTGTTTATAATGCCGACATCGTTTGGTATTTTAATATTTATCGTTAAAAAATCGCAAGTGTTCTTTTTCAGGCAACAAAACTATCTAGGGCACATTAACGCTAAGGTGGAAGAAACCTATGCAGGAGAGAATATAATAAAAGCGTTTAACAACCAGCAAAACGTGAAAGATGATTTTGCCAAACTAAACGAAACTATGTATAAAAGCTCTTGGAAATCTCAATTTTATTCTGGACTTATGATGCCTATTATGCAGTTTTTTGGGAATTTAGGATATGTGATAATAGTTGTTGTTGGTGGAGTTTTTGTGATTTTGGGTTCTGTTACGGTTGGAAATATTCAGTCGTTTATACAATATGTCAGAATGCTCACTCATCCTATTCAAATGATAGCACAAATTACATCTTTACTGCAAACCACAGCAGCAGCTTCCGATAGAATCTTTAAAGTGCTGGAAGAGGATGAGGAACAGCAAACTGTTAAAAATTCAATTTTACCTGACGACTTAAAGGGAGTTGTTGAGTTTTCACACGTTAAGTTTGGGTATGATCCCAAGAAAATTATCATTAATGATTTTAGTTTGAAAGTTGAAAATGGTCAAAAAATAGCAATAGTTGGACCAACCGGTGCAGGTAAAACAACACTTGTAAAAATACTTATGCGGTTTTATGATATACAAGGCGGCGCCATCATTATTGATGGTAACAACATAACTGATTTTGACAGAAATGAACTTCGCAAAATGTTCGGTATAGTTCTTCAGGAAACATGGCTGTTTAACGGAACTATAATGGAAAATATAAGATATGGAAAGTTCGATGCAACAGATGAAGAGGTAATAAATGCTGCAAAGTCTGCTTATGCCGATCACTTTATAAGGACACAGTCGGGTGGATATAATATGTTGCTTTCAGAAGATGCCACAAACATATCTCAAGGTCAAAAGCAGTTGCTTACAATAGCTAGAGCTATCCTTTCTAACCCAAAGATTCTTATTTTGGACGAAGCGACATCAAATGTTGACACAAGAATTGAAATATTGATTCAAAAAGCAATGATTAATTTAATGAAGAAACGCACAAGCTTTATCATTGCTCATCGACTTTCCACAATACGTGATGCTGACAATATAATTGTAATGGACAAAGGGGATATTGTAGAAACAGGCAACCATAAAGAGCTTTTGGAAAAAGGTGGATTTTACGCCAATTTGTATAACTCTCAATTTCAAAACAATGAGTAAACAAATATATTAAATCATAGAAAATTAGTCAAAAAGTGCAAGCTAGTTTTCATATGTTGTATATTTCTTTAATTATATTTTTAATTTCCATTTTCTTATTTATTATATCTATCAATATCAGATGAGATTATGTGTTTTTAAACAAGGTTATATTTTTCAAGTTTTAAGTTCAAAATATTTATAACTAAGACTTTTGTGTATTATAAAGTGTGCGCATAATTATATTTTTCTAGTAAATAAAATGTTTATAGTTTTTTAAAGATAGATTTTAGAGTAAAGCTTTTGACGGCATATGTTATTTATGGTAACATTGTTTTATCTGTTTACGTTATATGGAGTGTGATATTAATTATGAAACTTGGTATGGTTGGTCTTCCAAATGTTGGCAAGAGCACTTTGTTTAATGCTTTAGCTGGAGGAGG
The DNA here is from genome assembly GCA_910577565.1 of uncultured Oscillospiraceae bacterium. Taxonomy (GTDB): domain Bacteria; phylum Bacillota; class Clostridia; order Oscillospirales; family Ruminococcaceae; genus RUG12519. Next base: position 26,260 of record CAJTNJ010000013.1, read on the forward strand.
TGCTCAGTGCGCTAACTACCCATTTTGTACCATTGAACCAAATGTGGGCATTGTGTCTGTGCCAGATAAGCGTCTTGACGAATTAGCCAAAATTTATAATCCAAAAAAAGTAACGCCTGCTACTTTGGAATTTGTAGATATTGCTGGTTTAGTTAAAGGAGCATCAAAAGGTGAGGGGCTTGGAAACAAGTTTCTTGCCAACATTCGTGAAGTTGACGCTATAGTTCATGTTGTGAGGTGCTTTGAAGATGCAAATATCGTTCACGTTGATGGGAGCATAGATCCGATCCGTGATATTGAAACGATTAATTTGGAGCTTATTTTTTCTGATATTGAAATTTTGCAACGAAGGATTGACAAATTTAAAAAGCAAGCCAAAGGTGATAAATCGCTTAAATCGCAAATTTGTTTAATTGAAGATTTGTTAGCTTGGTTGGAAGATGGAAAAAGTGCACGTGGCTTTATTGTTGAATCAAAAGAAGACATGGACTTTATCGACTCACTGGATTTGCTTTCATCAAAGCCGGTAATTTATGCTGCAAACCTTTTGGAAGAAGATTATTTAAATGGCGTTGAAAACAATCAAGGTTTTTTAAAAGTTGTTGAATTTGCAAAATTTGAATCGTGTGTCGTTTTTCCAATTTGCGCTAAAATTGAAGAAGAATTAAATGATATGTTGCCTGAAGACAAAACATTGTTTTTGGAGGACCTTGGGCTTTCGGAGTCTGGTCTTGAGCGAATAATTAAAACAAGCTATAATTTGCTTGGGCTTATTTCATTCTTAACTGCCGGCACAGATGAGGTTAGAGCATGGACAATAAAAAATGGTACCAAAGCGCCAAAAGCTGCCGGTAAGATACATACTGATTTTGAAAAGGGTTTTATTCGCGCTGAAGTTATAGGTTATGATGAATTTAAAAAATGTGGTTCTATGGTAGTTGCCAAAGAAAAGGGACTTGTGAGGCTTGAAGGTAAAAATTATGTTATGAAAGACGGGGACATTGTACTGTTTAGGTTTAACGTTTAGTGTTATTTTATATAGATAAAATTTCAAAAGTGTGGAAATTATTTTAGCTTTTTAGCGATGTTTTTTGTATTTATGATTGATTTGTTTTAATAAGATTTTATCAATAGCATATATACATAATAAAATATTTGATTTTTTGTTTGTATTTCGAAGTTATCCTAAGAAAAAATAATATGGATATAATAGAAATATGAAAAACTACATTTGTACTTTGGATAAACAAATATGTGAAAGGGATAGAAGAAAAAATGCAGCAAATGATAGAGAAAAGTAGTAGAAATGGATAAACTCTACAGTTATGTAGAGAGAAAAAAACAAAAATTATCTGGTAACGTTTGTAACAATAAAACCGAGGCAAATAGTAGGTTATGACATTGTGTTTGATAAAAATGGAAAAAGGGTACAGAATATAGCTAAGAAAGCGCCGAAAGCAAAATATTACTATTATGATGCAAATCCAAGCTATCAAAATGTATGATATAGTGGTAAGCATAGCTATTTCAAGGACAAAAGTCATACTTTTACAGCAGAAGGCATCAATTCAGATATTCGTAAATACATAGCTGCTTTACAGAGGCGATCTAAAGCTTTTTTCGTTTAATATATACTTTTAAAACTGTCATGAATATTTTTGTGTATGCTTATAAAAGATTTGGAGAGTTTAAGCTTTGTTTTCCTCTTCTTAAAAATTCTGCTTCTCTTATTGACTTTATTCCTTATATTTTTTTAGGCACTAATTTTTTCAAAATAATCATTGCATAAAAAAATAATGTATGTTATAATGAGTACCATATGTTAACGGATAGTGTGTCTCATATTCGTTATTATTCATTAATGAGGGGGTGTATTTTAGTGCCAAACATTGCGTCTGCTAAAAAAAGAGTTCGTGTTACTAAAACTAAAACTCTTAGAAATAAAATGATTAAAAGCAATCTTAAAACTGCAATAAAAAATGCTTCTAAGGCTGTTGAAGATGGTGCAGATAATAAAGAACAAGTTGTTATTGCTGCTATTAAAAAACTTGATCAGGCAGCTTCTAAAGGCATTTTCCACAAAAATAAAGCTGCAAATAAGAAATCTCAATTGCAGAAAATGCTTAATAATAGTGGCAAATAAGTAAAAAATTCAAGATTTTTTTAAAGTATAGAATTTTTATTTCTGGATTGTCTTGTTGTAATAATGTTGACTTATTTGGAAATGTATATTATTATGATTATAATTTAGTTTAGTTTCTTTGGAGGGAATGATATGCAAAATAAAGATGTTAATATGAAAAAACATACACTAATAACAGCAATTTCAATTTTATTATGTTTTGCTGCAATTGCATCTACAACTGCTTTTATTTTAAGCAGATTTTCCCTTAAAAGAGCTCATGAAATAAAATGGAGCGATTATGATGATTGCGGAATGGCTTGACTTATAAATAAAATTTTAAATAGCTTGTAATTTGCATTATGCAGATTACAAGCTATTTTTATGGATTGAATTTTGATTGAATAAAAATGATTAATTGGTATTGTGATTTTTTACAAAAAATTTAATTGCTTTCTGTAGAAAAAAATGTCAAGCAGAAAAAATAAGCAAATATGTTGAAAACTATGTTGAATGTGTTGAAAAGTGTATATTAGATATAATTATTACAATTTGTAATAATTGTTACAGTGAATGTTAATAAATCTTTTGATTTACTTAAAAACAACAAAACATGTGTATTTTAAAATGATTTTGGCAATTTGAAATAATTACATCAAATGAGCACTATATAATAGTAATAACATTCAATGAACAAAAGGCGATTTATCTAAAAAGTCGTTTCATATATTATTTAATTTTTGACATCCATAATATAGCGCTTTAAAATTTTGGA
>CAJTNJ010000014.1 GCA_910577565.1 uncultured Oscillospiraceae bacterium
GGGGGAGATAAGCGAGTAAATGCGGTTGAAAAAATAAGTGTGGGAAGAAAATTCAATACAAAATAAACAGACGACCATCACGGATGAGGAAACTATCAAAAAGTAGGAAATGTTGGGCGAAAAAAATAGAACACTATAAATCATCAGTACGAGCGAAGGTATTAGCGCTTGTTCGGGGTAGTGAAAAAGTTTTTAAAATATAGAAAAACGCGATACCGAGGGAATGAAAAACAGATTCAAAAAATGAATGTGATGTTTGCATTGGCAAACCTTTATATGGCTAACAAAAAAACTAAGTTTGCTTAATTGAATTTGTCATATGATATAATTACAGCGAAACGCCGAAAGGAAATCTGGCGTTTTTTCTTTTTCACTATTTTATCAAACGTTTTTGGCTATTATGAGGTGTTGTATTAAAAATATATTTGTGATATTATAGTATTATAAAAGTTATTTTAAAATTTAAAGGAGATAATTATAAAATGAATATAAAAAGAATATTATCAGTGATTTTAACCACATATTTAGTAAGTGCAAGCTTTTTATCAGTATTTTCAGTGAGTGCGCAAACTATAGAAGTTGTTGATAATCAAGTTGCAGCAGAGCAACAAAATAATGTAAAAACAGCTGAAAGTTCCACTAAAGAGTTCGCAATAAACAACAAAAAAGATTTTTCTAGGTTTATGACAACATCTGAATATTGGGAAAGCAATTATAAAATTAAATTAAATTGTGATATAAGCTTCATCTTTTTTAAAAAATTTAATCCAATAGAAGATTTTAAAGGCGATTTTGATGGTGGTGGACATACTATAAAATATGTTATGCTTAGATATTTTGTTAAAAACAATCACGGAACCATTTCAAGACTTAATTTTCAAAAAAGTAAATTATTAAGTAGCAGATGTGGGTTTGTAGAAAATAATTATGGAACAATATCTGAATGTACATCAATAGGAAAGGTAGAAGCAGAACTACATGGAGATTTTAATATGGGTGGATTTGTATTATATAACAGAGGAGCTATAAAAGACAGCAGCGCAAAAATTACTGTAATAGGTGCAAAAGATGGCAAGCGAGGTAAAACTTTAGGAGTCTTTGCAGCGTGTAATGATGGAGCAATAATTAATTGTAATGCAAAAGGAAATATAAGAGCACATATTATCTTCTGTTCTTATTCATTTCAAATATATGAAAATGTAGGTGGATTTGTAGGAGTTAATAATGGAAAAATAACTAATTGTATTGCAACAGGAAATGTAAATTGTAAACGCTTTACTACAAATGGATCATCAAGATGGGTAGAAAGATGTGCAGGAGGATTTGCAGGAAGAAACAGAGGAACAATATCTGAATGCACATCAAAAGTTGATGTAAAAGGAGAAGGAATAGAGGAGAAATTAGGAGGTTTTGTAGGGAATAATATTGATAATGGAATAATAACTAACTGCACTGCAATGGGGAAAATAGATGGTAAGAAAATAAATTTTGATAGATTTGCAGGGGAAAACAAAGGGAAGATAGAAGACTGTAAAATAAATTAAATTTATAAGTGCTATTATTTAATTTAAGCTTCAGAGAATATAATCTATAGTTTTAATAGAAAACAAATAATATTTTTTACAAAATTAAAGCTTTTATTTGACATACAAAATTTGTTTTGATAGAATATTAAATGTGAGTAGGCTGTGTGGCAGCGCTCAAATGATGAGTGAGGAAAGTCCGAGCACCATAGGACAGGATACCTGTTAACGACAGGCGGAGGCGACTCTAGGGAAAGTGCAACAGAAATAAACCGCTTAGTTTTTTAAGCAAGGATGGAAAGGCGAGGTAAGAGCTCACCGGAATGTGGGAAACCACATTGCCATGCAAACCCTATCCGGTGCAACATCGACTGAGATATCGCCTGTCCGGCGCACTCGAAAGATGGCTAGAATGTTATAGCGATATAGCGTCGAGATAGATTGTCACGTAAACAGAACTCGGCTTATAGGTCTAGTCACTTTAATTTATATATAAAAAAGAGCAGATTTTAACTAATTTGCTCTTTTTTATATATAAATTTTAATCAATAATACAATATTTATCAATATACCCATCCATTTTCGTTATGTATTTTTCATATTCTCCATTAGCTTTTAAATAATTTCTAATGTCTTTAACATTCACTATTGAATGCACATTTATTCCAAATTGCTCTTTTACTTCAGTTATTGCAGTTTTGGAGGCATTTTGACCAATTTCACACCTATTTACCGATATAAACATATCTTCACATTTAATGCGTCCACAAGATTGCAATATAGGCATAGATTCTCTAACAGCAGTACCAGCAGTTATAACATCTTCTATAATAACAATTCTATCTCCATCGTGAGGCATATATCCTACTAAATTTCCTCCCTCACCGTGGTCTTTAACTTCCTTGCGGTTAAAGAAAAAAGGTTTGTCTATACCATAATCACAATATAGCGCATTTGCACAGCATGTAACAAGCGAAATTCCTTTATAAGCTGGGCCAAACAAAGCATCAAATTTGCAGCAAGATTCTTTTAAAATCTTAGCATAAAATTTACCCAGTAAATGGAACTGGCTTCCCGTTTTATAATTACCAGTATTTATAAAGTATGGTGTGTTCCTTCCGCTTTTGGTTATAAATTCGCCAAACTTTAATACTCCGGAACTTATCATAAATGAAATAAATTCTTTTTTCTCCTGAGTTAACAATTTAATATCCTCCATACAATTTTATTATAAACAATCCAGAATTTTAATATATAAATGATAACCTGTTTAAAAAATATTGTCAACGTTCATATACGATAATTGCTAAATATATTAAATAAAAGTAAAAAAAGTTAATTGATAAAGAATTTTTATTAAACCAATTATATATTAAAAATAATTAAAACAAAAATTTGTCACAACACATTAATCTCAAATTATAATAACAAAAATTGCTCATGCAGATTTTTTTAAATTTTATAAGCTGATAATGTTATTTATAAACTTAATTTTTTAGTCCATAAGTAGTTTTTTGTAGTATATTGGTATGCATAATTTCTTTAATGTGCAGTATTTAATAACCTATATTGTAAATTAATTTATTAAAAAGTACACCTCAAAATGTTAGAAAAAGCTAACATTTTGAGGTGTACTTAATTAAATAAAGCAGTAAATCTTTTTATATGATAATGCAAATTAATCCATTGCAACCTTCATTGATAATTTTCTCGACAGTTTCCTGTAATTTTAATCTTGCATCTGAAGGCATGCGATATAATTTATTATGCAAGCCCTCATTAACTAATTCATGCAATGATTTGCCAAATATATTTGATTCCCAAATTTTTTGTGGATTCTCTTCAAAATCATTTAGAAGATACATGACAAGCTCTTCAGATTGTTTTTCTGATCCAACTATAGGACTTACCTCTGTTGTTATGCTTGCTTTCATCATATGTATAGAAGGAGCTTCTGCTTTAAGTCTTACGCCATATCTTCCACCTTGCTTTACAATTTCCGGTTCTTCCAAAGTAAGTTCTTCTGTTGTAGGCATTACTATACCATATCCTGTTGCCTCAACCTCTTCTAATGCACTTGCAACCCTTTCATATTTTCTCTTAATATCTGCTAGTTCTATCATACACGGCATAAGTCCAGCTTCACCATCTATTTCAAGTCCCGTTGTCTCACCAAGAATTTTATAAAACAAATCTTCTGCAAGTTTTATAACTACTTTAGCAATTCCAGTTCCAAGGTCTATACTTTCAACAATGGATTTTAAAACATTTTCTGATTCTACTATATCACTTATTTTTTTAGGCAATTCATTTATAAATATCTGCCTATCGAATGCAGCTTTAATATGACTATAAAGATCGCTTTTTAACCAATGTTCTGTATCAAGCATTGTAACCCATTTTGGCATATCAATTTCAACCTGGCGAATTGGAAAACGATAAAGCACTTTCTCTAAGATTTTGCAAATGTCCTCTTCTTCTAAATCTAAACAATTTACAGCAATTGCGTCAACGCCATGCTTTTCTTTAATAGATGATATTTCTTCACGAACAGACGGCGAGTCTGGATCTTTGCAGTTAATTAGTACTACAAATGGCTTTTTTATTTCATTTAACTCTCTTATAACCCGATCATGAGCTTCTTCATATTCTTCACGAGGTATGTCGCTTATGCTGCCATCACTGGTAATTACAAGTCCAATTGTTGAATGCTCATTAATTACCTTTTGTGTACCAACTTCTGCTGCCATATTAAATGGAACTTCTCCTTCAAACCATGGTGTTCTAACCATTCTAGGCATCTCATTTTCTATGTATCCCAAAGAGCTTGGTACAATATACCCAACACAGTCAATTAGTCTTACTTTTAACTTTATGTTATCATCTATATCTAACTCGGCTGCTTCTTCCGGAATAAATTTAGGCTCTGTTGTCATTATCGTTTTTCCAGCAGCTGATTGAGGCAATTCATCTTTTGCCCTTTCCCTGCGATATTCACTTTCTATGTGCGGAATAACCAGCTTTTCCATAAATTTTTTGATGAACGTAGATTTACCAGTACGCACAGGACCTACTACTCCGATATATATATCTCCACCTGTTCGCATAGCAATGTCACGGTAAATACCTTGTTCCATAGTTTTCCTCCTCATTAATATAGCGAATGTATATCGTTTTTCATATTCTTTGTTTACAATTTATGCAATAGCTGTCCGCAATATGCACTTATATTTAAAATGCTTTTTATAAATATGAAGATAAATTAATTTTTTATATATTGTGTATATACAATTAAAACTATGAATAATGCACTATTACTGATTATAAAAATAATTAATTTGAATATATAACAAACGTGTCTTGAATTATCTAAGATATGGTAAGTAACATATTACTAGTTTCGTATTAAGGTTTATTACCTTTAATAAAGCATATTTTTAATAAATAACATAAACAATAGAATATCTATCTATATAAAGTGCCATCTAATTAAAAAACTTAAATATTGTAACAATAAAGCATGCAAAAAACCTGTTTATTTCATTAATTTTATTCACAAGACATTTTATATGTTTTTTAACACAATTTCACGTAGACAATATCTAAAATCAGTTAAAATTTTTTACTTAGCACACATTTAAATAGTAAAATCTTGCAGCTACACAATAGGAATTATTAACATAATCTTGTCTTTAACTATATTGCTTTCAAGGTTGTTAGCTTCCATAATGGCATTTGGGGAGGTACAGAACTGTTTTGCAATATTCCATACACTGTCGCCAAATTCAGGATAGTAAAGCGTTAAAGCAGAATTTGACTTTGTTTTAGGTTTTGTTTCATCCAAAACTAAATCTGATACAGTAAGAAATTTCTTATTGCAACTTACATGACCACCAATATGTAAATCAATTTTAATTTGTGATTCGCCATTGATAAGCTCAGCTTCATTGTTTGTAATAATAATATCAGCGTCTACATTTGGATTATCGCAGTTTAAATTTTTGGTTATATCAAATTCAACAGGAATGGATTTTTCAAAAATAACAGTTTCTTCATCTTTATTGCTACCCAGGATGACAATATTAAGCCTTGCATTAAAATGCAATCCATCGTGCGTTTTCTCTGATGTTACATCAAAAAAATTCGAATATATATCATAAATATCTTCCATATTTGGGACTTCAAGCTTCTCACTTAAAGTTAAATTATCATCTATAAGTGACAACATGGTTGGAGAATTAAACTCTTTGGTTGTAGTTTTGATTTCACACTCAGTCGAATAAGCATCAGTTATAGCATCTATATTACAAGATAGCATGCCACAGCAATTAACCACAATATCAGCATCAATGTTTAAAGAAGCACCATCTTGTGAAGTTGTGTTGTCAACAGATGTAACATCGTATCTTACATCACATTCAAATTCTTCATCTATTCCTGGCATATCTATTATTTGGCTGATTGGCATGGTAATTTTTTTAGTAACAGGTTTTTTTCTTCCTTCAGTTCGATAAAGAATACAAATGTATGCCGTACCTTTAGTGATAGCTTTGTTTGCAATAATTTTGCAATCTTCAGCAATAGCTTTAACTCTCACATCCAATATTTCTTCCGCAGGCGGATCTAAATCAATTTGCTCAGAAATGCTAAACTGACGTGTTGTCCAAATTTGTTTAGCAGTTACCAAAATAGGATTTCTATTTATTTCTATTCCGGCACCACTTGCATCATTTAATATTGCTTCTTCTTTTTGAGCTTGAACTTTCAAAAATATTGTAAGTGCGCCTCTTAATTCGATTTTTCTTGGGCTAACTATCCTACAATTTGCATAGTTAGTTTTTGCGCTGCAAAATATAGCGGGATTATTTGGCTCATCTTTTAAATCTAAAGTTTTGGAAAAGGGTATATTTTGTTCGATGGAACTAATAGAACCTCCATCTTCATCAATATACATCAATTTCATAACAGCATCTCCATCAATAACGAGCTGATCTGTAGATGTTCTGCATGAACAAATATGAGGCTCAATCCTACATTGCAGCAGTTTGAATATTCCCGGATAGTAGTCGGGTAATTGATATTCATATTCTATCGATTGTTCTAATGCTCCATCATAAAAGCTCTCATTAATTTTTATGGCATCATGCGAAAGATTTAGTTCCATATTTTCACTCCCTTTTTATTGTGTAAATTGAATAGATTTACTTGCTTTATAATCTATGCTTGATTTTTTGTTAATATGTCTTATCCAATTTAGATTGGTTTTAAAATATGACATTAAATTTTAATTATATTTTTCATAAAAATCCAAAAATCAATTAGCTTTATATAGGTGATCTTAATTTATACTTATTAAAACAGGATATTATAGCTTTTTAATGCTTATTATATAATTTTAAAATTTATGTAAAATTACGTCGAATAAAGTATTGACAATAAGACATTATTTATATATAATATGTTCATAATATATTCATATATTCGACATTTTATTCATTAAAATTACAAAACTAGCAGCTAAATTATGTTAAATTATAACAATTTAACATAATTTATGTTTAATTGTAGTTTAGAAGTTAATAATAATTTTTGATTGAAAATAGACTAAACAATAAAAATTTTTAAGTAATAAATATATAAAATTTAAAAAGATATGGACGTGATTATTAATGAAGAGGAATAAAAATTTTTATTTAAATAGGATTATTGCCATTTTGATTTGTTTGGTTATAGCTTTAGGTGTAGTATTAACGCCAGTTATTGCTAAAGAATTGCTTACAAATAATGATGCACCTATATCTGAATATGCATTAGTTAATAATGAAGCTAATTCAAACACACCAGAAAGCAATTTAAATAATAATAAAAATAACTTAAACACACCAAAAACTAAATCATATGTTAACACAGTTAAAGCAAGGTCTGCAAATTCATCTTTTGGTTTAAAACCGGGACAGTATGTAGATATTGATCTTACAAATAATAATGAAGGAATTAGTCAAATAGCTGTTCAGTTTTCAAAAGATGATGGTTCGACTTGGAGTGACCAAGTTATAGCTGAACGTTTAGGCAATGACTCTAAAAAATACAATGAATATGACGTACACCGAAGTAAAGTTTATGAAGCAATTGCCCCTTCAGGTTTTGAGAATTACAATTCCATAAAAATAATTAACAAAAATAACGGAAATGAAATCACTGCTAATCTTGCTGATAATCAAATTGGAACTGATATTGCTTTTAAGTTTTGGAATGATTTTGTTAATGGAGGTCAGTGGATAACATACTATTCTTCAAGCCAAGAAATCAATGTTAATAAATTAATTGATAAAGATGGAACAAATGAGCTTTATCCTCTAAAAACTACACTTTATGATTATTATACTGAAAATGAAGTGATAAATGGATGGGGAAATGCTTTAGAGGATGAATCAAGACGCGCTTATGACCCAAAACCACAAAATACATTTAATGGATTTATTGGATTGTTTGTTGAATCTAAAAATAATTGGTTATATCCGCTATATTTTGGTAACTTCTACGGTAAAGATGATAACTACTTCCCTAATTTTAAAAACAAAGTAAATAATTCAAGCAATCTTGCAAATTACAACACAAGTGTGCGTAATTTGGTTGATAAAAAACTATCTGCAAATGGAAATATTCAATCTAATGGTATAGAATTGCCAATTTTTGATTCGTCGTTCCTTGCTAATAATAATATTGGACAAACTGTTAACACTGTATTGCCTTTTAGGAGATATAATAAAGAAGATAATGGTAATTTAAAATATTATGGCTTTAATAGTGATATTAGTAATACGTTTAATAATGATGGTATAGTAGATAATGTTTGGTTTAGCAGAAATAATAGTCTTTGGCAAAATACGTCATCAGGAGAATGGCAAATTAACTACAGTAATGATCCAAAATATAGAATTAATGACGCAGCATCGCAATATTCGGCAGATCCTGACAGAGTAGGATTTTTCCCATTTGATACTGCCACCGCAGCAGGTGGTAACACAAACAACAATGCATGGAACTTCGGATTTGGTATGAAAAGTGAAGTTAATTTCTATCTACCTTCAGGTGGAGCGGAAGATGGAGAAGATTTAAAATTTGAATATACCGGAGACGATGATTTATGGGTTTTTTTGGATGGAGTTTTAGTATTGGATATAGGAGGAGATCATAAAAAATCTGGTGGAGAAATAGATTTTGCAACGCTTAAATCAACATATAAAAATAATGGTTATGATGTAACAAATGATCAAACTTATGCTCCAAATAGAGTAGAGGAATTTCCAAGCTTGTTTGGTAGTGATGGTAATCAACAATTTAATAATGATGATCCACTTAAAGTGCACAAATTAACTATGTTTTATATGGAAAGAGGAATGGTAGAATCAAATTTTCACCTAAACTTTGTTCTTACTCCAACATATGGTGAACTTGAGCTTGAAAAAGAAGTCAATGTTGCAAATGTTAACAATGGTTTAAAAGACTACTTGATTGAAACAAATGACTTTAAATTTAATATTTATAAAGACAAAGACACTAAGGGATCATATAGTCCGCTTGCCAATTTTGAATATAAATATATGGAAGGTGATAATTTTTTAACAAAACGTACAGATTCAAATGGTGGGTTAAACATCAATAGCAATTATATTTCAAAATTCAATGATCCCTATTTTGAAGGAGATAGTGCAAAAATTATAGAGGCAGATACTTCGCCAATGATTTATAACACAACTTATGAAATGACAGATCTTGATACAGGAGATTTTATAAAAAATGGTTCAGGAAAAGAATTAGAATTTCCTTGGGAACAGCTAAAATCAATGGGAGAAATTATAGGAAGGCATGTTAAATTTATAAACGATCCATATTTATCGAATTTAGTTGTAACCAAAAAAGTTGTTAATCCTGATGATACTGAAGTTGAAGACAAAGATGTTACAAACGATTTTGAATTTAAATTAGAATTAAATCTTGGTGCAGGAGAAGCATATTCACCTTATAAGTTGTCATATAGCAAAACTGACAAATATGGTAATGTTACTGAAGGAACATTATCAAAAGACGGATATTTTCAACTTAACAATAAAGATTCTATTAATTTTTCCGGATTGCCACAAGGTATAACTTATAAAGTGGTTGAAATTCCAAAATCGGGATATACAACGACCGAGTATATTAGAACTGGAACACTTAATGATTCGAAAATCGAAGTGGATTATGTAAATGAGATATTTAAAACGAAAATATCTTTAGTGAAATACTTTGACGGAAATGTCGAAACTACGGCTGACAGATTTACCTTTAATTTATATGAAAAAATAAATGATCAATATAATTTTATAGAAGAAAAGAAAAATAATTCTGATGGAACAGTCAGTTTCTCAGGCCTTGAATATATGAGTGCAGGTGTTCATTATTACAAAATAGATGAAGTTGATACTGTGATTCCAACCATAAATTATGGCAAAAGCATATATGCAAAAGTTGAAGTGCAAGAGGATGCGACTAAAGGGCTTATTTCTACAGTGACTTATTATGAAGATGAACAATATACCAAAGTTTTAGAACAACCTAGGATTGATAACTCAACTAAGCTTGGAAACATTACTATAAAAAAGGTAGATAGAGATACGCAACTAGGATTAAAAGGTGCTAAATTCAAATTAGTCCCTGCAAAAATTGAAAATGGAGTTTGGTCAGACTTAACACCGACATCATTTGACGAAGCAGTCGAATATGTAGTAGAAAATGATGATGGAACTCTTACCTTTACTAATTTAAATATTGGTGATACCATTCCGTATTATTATCAATTATATGAAACTGAAGCGCCTTCAAATCACCAATTACTTGGTTCTCCAATTAAGATAACTATTGATGAAAACACAACAAACTTTAGCGGTATAACATGGAACTATAATGAAACTATTTTAGTTAATGATGCAGAAAATAATGTTCTTCCACTAACAGGTGGAACCGGATGGATGGTTTTAGGAATTATGGCAATTATATTTTTAATTGCTGGTGCAATAACTTATTTTCGAAAAGGCAAAAGAATGGAATAATGGTATAGTTAAACATTAATCACAACAAATAAAGTCTTACTACAGAAAAAATTAATATAACCGCACATATTAATTTTTAATCTGTTTAAAATATATAAAAATTTTAATGATAAAGGAGAATTAAAATGAAAAAGATTAAATCACTTTTTGGTATATTGATGAGTCTTTTTATGACTATATCATTAATTTCGGTCCCAGTATTAGCAGCAAATCCATCTTTAATTGACACGACTCAAAAAGTTACAGTAAACATTCACAAATATGAATTAACAGAAACTCAGCTGGAAGAATTAAAACAAGGCAATGTTCATGACACTGGTGAAGAATTAGCAAGTCCACCAAGTTATCTTGGACTAAAAGGTGTTAAGTTTTCTTACTACCAAGTTGGTGCTATAGGTGAGACAGAAAATCATATAAAAACTGATAAGTCAACTCTTACCGGCATAACCACAAGTTTTGCTCTAGGTGAAAATGGTTTACCATTAGATGGTTGTTATGTAATTCACGGTGAAACTGAGGCAACAAATGCAAATGGTGAAACAAAGTTCGAAATTAATGCTGATGGAACAGGTGATCAAATGGGTCTTTATTATGTAGTAGAAACACAAAGCCCTGAACATGTTACAGCTAAAACTGATCCGTTTTTTGTTTATTTACCAATGTCAAAAGCAAATAAAAATGCTTGGAACTATAATGTTCATCTTTATCCTAAAAACGCTACTACACTTGGTGCGGTAATTTTAACAAAAAAACTTGACAATGGTACAAAAACATTACCAGAAAATGTTGTAGCACAATTTAAATTACAATACAGAAGTATAGATGCAACAGGTGATGCTCCTTGGACCGATATAACTGATGATCAAGGAAATGTTAACATTTACACAACAATAAATGGTGGAGCTAATCATGGTAAACTTGCTGTTGATGATTTGCTTGTTAACCAATATAGATTTATAGAGACAGGTGTGTTTGATGTAACTAATGGCAATCTAACTCCATCCACCACAATTGGTGTTAACAATACGTCTATAACATTTAATATCAATAAAGGCGACACAGGTAAAGTAGACGATTATACATTTGTTGAAACTGGAACTGTATATAAAGTAGATTGTAATGACTACACTTTGCCCACGCCCAGTAAATCTATTCAAGTAGATGCTTCAACAAATGCTGAGCATAATGGATATAATGTTGGGGATACTGTAACTTGGAATATTTTATCTAATATTCCTATCGATATAGCAAATTATACGAAATTTAGTGTTTATGATACATTCGACACGACCAAATTAACATATAAAGGTGATGGCGATGTAGTTGTTAAAGCAGGAAATACTACTTTAACAAAAGACACTGATTATAAAATTATAACTTCTACAAGCGGAAATGATTTTACTTTAGAAGTTGGTTTCATTGGAGTAGAAGGAATTACAAGCAATGCACTAAAAAATGCAGTTGCAGCAGATTCATCTGCAAATATTACAGTTTCATTTAAAACAACTATCAATCAAGGCATAGCTAATGTAATTGAGAACCAAGGAAAATTTGAATTTAATAATAGTTATGGCACTAATAGCGAAAAATCTACTAACAAAACTGAAATTCATTATGACGGTGTTAAGTTTATCAAACAAAATACTGATTTACCATCGACAGTGCTTCAAGGAGCAGAGTTTGCTTTATATCCGACAGAGGCAGATGCAAAAGCTGGTACCAATCAAATTGCAACAGCAACTTCAGATGCAAGTGGTTATTTTGAATTTGTAGGTCTAGCATATGGTGATGTGAATGTTGATTACACCACTGCAAACACAACTTACTATATGGTAGAAACAAAAGCACCAGATGGTTACCAATTGACAAACCAAATATATAATGTAAACATATATCATAACAGCTACCAAACAACCAATGCCAATCCAATTGTGGTAGAGAATACTACTGCTACAATATTGCCATTAACCGGTGGAATTGGTACAGTAATATTTACAATACTTGGTATTGCGTTTATTGCCGGAGCTTTCGTCTTGCTAGTAAGAATTAGAAAAGATAAAACTAACCGCTAAATTATAGCTTATATATTTTAGCATAAAGGAACAAAACTAAAAGCAGGAGGTAGGCAAAAACCTATTTCCTGCTTTGTGATTATGGTATGGTGTAATGATAAAAAAAATTATAATAATTATTTTGTTGATTTTTGGTATTGGCTTGTTGGCATATCCATTTGCAGGTAATGTATATAACTATATAAGGCAAATGATGGCAATAAACTCTTACAATCAACAAATATCACAGTTAGATGAACAAAGAAAAAATGATATTATGAAATATGCAGAAGAGTACAATAAATCTTTGGCTGAAGGCAATCAACTAAGTGGGCTTCAAGATCCATTTAATGAGGATAAAATGAAAAAAAGAGCTTTTACTGCCGGAGCATATAGCGGATTGAATATGGAAGATAAAGTAATTGGTTATATTAAAATTCCATCAATAAATGTAGACTTGCCAATTTATGATAATACTTCTGAAATTGCTCTGAGAAAAGGTGTTGGGCACTTAAGTAATTCTTCTCTACCCATAGGCGGTTTAGATACCCACTGTGTTCTTACTGGTCACACCGCTCTTGCTGCCGCTACTCTTTTAAGCGATCTTGACAAGTTAAACTTAGATGACTTATTTTATATTAAGGTTTTAGACGAACTTCACACATATAAGGTAGATCAAATTAAGGTTGTATTGCCAACAGATACTTCTGATCTTAGAATTGAAAGAGGAAAAGATTATATTTCACTTATAACCTGCACACCATATGGTATAAATACTCACAGGCTTATTGTTAGAGGCACAAGAGACGATGAAGCAGGAAGTCAAGAAATTTTATTGCAAAATGATGATTTTTGGGAAATGATTCTCAGAAACTCATATTTAATTGTTACAATAATAATTGCTATTTTAATTATAATTATTACTTTGATTATTATAATTGTTCGCAAAAGGAGAAAGAATGTCAAAAATGATTAAGAGAAAAATTATATATATTTTTGCTATAATTTTTCTTTGCATTGGTATAACTATTTTGTGTTTTCCAAAATTAGCTCAACAAATTAACAATTATCAGGATGAAAAGATAATAGAGGAGTTTAATGAGCTTGCATTAAAAAATAAAGATGGCAATAATGAAAACAGTATAAATCTTGATAAGTTGTTAGAAGATATGCAACAATATAATGAAAATTTATATAAAAATGGAAAGCAAAACGTTCAAGATCCATATGTATATGCTCAACCTAGTTTTGATTTAAGCTCATATGGAATAATGGACAGCATATTTGGATATATTGAAGCTCCGGCTATATCCATGAGATTACCAATATATTTGGGAGCAAGCAACAATAATATGAAAAAAGGCGCAGGAAATCTATCGCAAACATCCGTACCAATAGGAGGCATAAATACAAATGCCGCTCTCTCAGCTCATCGTGGGATGATAACAAAAACTATGTTTGATAATATAGTTTATTTAAAAAACGGTGATGATATTTATATAACAAATTTTTGGAAAACTTTGCACTACAAAGTTTATGATATAAATATTATATTTCCAAATGAGTCATCAATCGTTGATATACAACCTAACCGCGATCTAATAACTTTGATCACCTGCCATCCTTATGGTTCAAATGAACAAAGATTTGTGTTAACTTGTGAGCGTGTGTAAATTTAATATTTTCCCAGATATATTGTTAAATTGAAATTATAGTATAGTTAAACATTATTAGTATTACTGTAGAAAGGATAATGAAAATGAAAAAAATTAAATCACTTTTTGGAATATTGATGAGTCTTTTTATGACTATATCATTAATTTCAATCCCATTATTAGCAGCTAATCCATCTTTAATTGATACATCCAAAGAAGTAACAGTAAACATTCATAAATATGATATTACAGAAGCTCAGTTGGAAGAATTAAAACAAGGCAATGTTCATGACACTGGTGAAGAATTAGCAAGTCCACCAAGTTATCTTGGACTAGAAGGTGTTAAGTTTTCTTACTACCAAGTTGGTGCTATAGGCGAGACAGAAAATCATATAAAAACTCGTAAGTCAACTCTTACCGGCATAACCACAAGTTTTGCTCTAGGTGAAAATGGTTTACCAGTAGATGGTTGTTATGCAATTCACGGTGAAACTGATGCAACAGATGGAAATGGCTTAACAAGTTTCGAAATTAATGCTGATGGAACAGGTGCTCAAATGGGTCTTTATTATGTAGTAGAAACACAAAGCCCTGAACATGTTACAACTAAAACCGATCCTTTCTTTGTTTATTTACCAATGTCAGCGGTAAATAAAAATACTTGGAACTATAATGTTCATCTTTATCCTAAAAATGCCACTACACTTGGTGCGGTAATTTTTTCCAAAATATATGACTTTAGTCATTGGAGTGATTTGAAATCACTACCAGAAAATGTTGTTGCACAATATAAATTACAATACAGAGATATAGATACAACCATAGATCCATCTGTAGCTGATTCTTGGACTGATATGACTGATGAAGATGGTAAGACAAAAATTTGTCAAACAATAAATGGTGGATATTATCATAGTAAGATTGTTGTTAATAATTTGCCTGTTAACCAATACAGATTTATAGAAATAGGTGTATTTGATGTTGATCCATATACTGGCACTCTAACTCCATCCACAACAATTGGCGTCAATTATACATCTTTTAATAATTTTAAGGTTAATAAAGGAGACACAGGTTTTGTAGACATTGATAAATGTACTGAAACTGGCACTGTTTGTCATTTATATGATTACGACTACACTTTGCCTGCTCCCAGTAAGTCTATTCAAGTAAATGATTCGACAAGTGCTGAACATAATGGATACAATGTTGGGGATACTGTAACTTGGAATATTTCATCTAATATTCCTCTAAATATAGGTAGTTATTCGAAATTCATTGTTCGTGATGTGCTTCCTATAAGTAAATTAACATATACAGGTGATGCAGACGTAGTGGTTAAAGCAGGAAATAATACTTTAAAAAAAGATACCGATTATAAAATTATAACTTCTATAAACGAAAATGATTTTACGCTAGAAGTTGATTTCATTGGAGTGGAAGGGGTTGCAAGTTATGCATTAAAATCAGCAGCTGGTTCAGACCTTAACGTTTCATTTAAAACAACCATAAATAAAGAAGGCAAAGCTGATGTGATTGAGAATGAAGGAGAGATTGATTTTAATACTGATTTTCATGATTATGGTATTAGTCTTATAAAAAAAACCAACAAAACTGAAATTCACTATGACGGTGTTAAATTTATCAAGCAAGCCGATAAAGCATCAATAGCGCTTCAAGGTGCAGAGTTTACTTTATATCCGACAGAGGCAGATGCAAAAGCTGGTACAAATCCAGTTGCAACAGCAATTTCAGACGAAAACGGTTACTTTGAGTTTGTAGGTTTAGCATATGGTAATGTGGATGATGATTATAAAATTGCAAATACAACTTACTGTATGGTAGAAATAAAAGCACCAGATGGTTATCAGTTGACAAACGGATTAACTTATGTACCTATACAACACAACTTCTACCAAATAACCAATGCTAATCCAATTACGATAAGGAACTCTCCTGATATAAAATTGCCGCTAACCGGTGGAATTGGTACATTAATATTTACAATACTTGGTATTGCATTTATTACCGTAGCTTTAATCTTGCTGATAAGAATTAGAAAAGACAAAACTAATAGTTAAATATAACTTCACTATTTTTTAGAATAAAGAAATAAAACTAAAAGCAGGAGGTAGGCAAAAACCTATTTCCTGTTTTGTGATTATGATATTTAAATATATTTTTATTGTTATTGTATAGATACAGGTAACAAAATTCAGCTAAGCTAAACTGATAAAGTGTGAATTGCCTGAAAATTTCAAGTTTTTATGAAGCGTAAATCAGTTAGTGTAATTTTTTCAATTATATGTTTTTTATTTAATTCTACTGCTGCACTTTAAATTTTTTATTGTGCAGATCCTACTTCTGTAATTTCATTTCACAAACAAACGAAATTTTTTATATTAAGCAAAAAATTAATCTGTACCTAACAAACAAGGTATAGATTAATTTTTATAAAATATAAGATTTTTATTTTAAATATTATTTATTAGTTTCATAAGCTGCAACAGCACAAGCAACCGTTGCACCAACCATTGGATTATTACCCATACCTATAAGTCCCATCATTTCCACATGAGCCGGAACTGAAGAAGAACCGGCAAACTGAGCGTCACTGTGCATTCTTCCCATTGAATCTGTAAGACCGTAAGACGCAGGGCCTGCAGCAACATTATCAGGATGAAGTGTTCTTCCAGTTCCTCCACCGGATGCTACTGAAAAATATTTCATGTTGTTTTCTACACATAATTTTTTATATGTACCAGCAACTAGATGTTGAAAACGAGTGGGGTTTGTGGAGTTGCCGGTAATAGATACATCGACATTTTCGTGACGAAGAATAGCTACACCTTCACGAACATCGTCAGAACCATAGCATCTAACAGCGCTGCGTTCACCTTCTGAGAATCTAATTTCCTCTACAATTTTTAAATTGCCATTAGAATAATCAAATTCAGTTTCAACATATGTAAAACCATTAATGCGCGATATTATAAACGCTGCATCTTTACCAAGCCCATTTAATATAACTCGAAGTGGAACTTTACGCGCTTTATTTGCTGTACGCGCAATACCAATAGCGCCCTCAGCAGCAGCAAATGACTCATGACCCGCCAAAAAACAAAAGCATTTAGTTTCATCGTGAAGAAGCATTGCTCCCAAATTACCGTGACCAATTCCAACCTTTCTATCTTCTGCAACTGAACCGGGTATACAAAATGCCTCAAGCCCAATTCCAATTAGCTCAGCGGCTTCGGCGGCAGTTTTAGCCCCTTGTTTTATAGCAATGGCAGTTCCTAGAGTATATGCCCAAACAGCATTTTCAAAAGCAATTGGTTGGATTCCTTTTACTATTTGTCCGCAATTTATACCTTTAGAGAGGCACAGCTCATTTGCATCTTCAAGTGAGCTCAAGCCATATTTTTTAAGACATGCCTCAATTTTAGGCATTCTTCTTTCTTTACTTTCAAAATTAGCCATGACTTCATCCTCCTTATAATTTATTCATTACGCGGATCTATATATTTTTCCGCTTCATCGTAACGACCGTAAGTTGAAATATTTTGCTCATAAGCTTTTTTTGGATCCACACCATTACGGATATCTTCAAGCATTTTACCAACGCGTACAAATTTATAACCTATAGGCTGATCATTTTTAAGTGCAACATCAATTATATAACCCTCAGCCATTTCAAGGTAACGAACACCTTTGACTTTAGTGCTAAAAATAGTACCGATTTGCGATCTTAATCCTTTACCAAGATCTTCAAGTGTGGCGCCAACTGGTAAACCATCTTCTGAAAAAGCAGTTTGTGTACGGCCATATACAAGTTGTTTGAAAATTTCACGCATAGCAACGTTAATGGCATCACATACTAAATCGGTGTTAAGAGCTTCTAATATGGTTTTTCCGGGTAAAATTTCACCAGCCATGGCAGCTGAGTGAGTCATTCCAGAACATCCAATTGTTTCAACCAAAGCTTCTTCTATAATACCATTTTTAACATTTAGAGTTAGTTTACAAGTACCTTGTTGGGGTGCGCACCATCCGATGCCGTGCGAAAGGCCTGAAATATCGGAAATTTGATAAGCTTTAACCCATTTTCCCTCTTCTGGGATAGGTGCAGGACCATGATTTGGCCCTTTTTTGAGAACACACATATTCTCAACTTCATGTGAGTAATTCATAAATATACTCCTTTCAATTGAGTGATTTTGATATTTTAAGTCATAAAAAGAAATTTTTCCCTAAACATCTCTATTATTATACTTTAATCGATATAAATGTGCAATAGAAAAATTATAAATTTTCTTGCATTTTAATATAACTAATTATAAAAGAATCTATAAATTTTTAGTATGATATGTTTAGTAGACAACTTCTATAATTAACAACGTAAGATATTATAAAAAATACATTTTATTCTTAGTTTTATATAATGTTTTAATTTAAATCAAATTTAGGAATCATCATAAAATTAAAAATAATAAATTAAAAGAATACATATTTTATATGAGCAAATAAAATAGATTTTGCATATTATAATTCGAGCAACGATTTCCGCCGGACTAAATCATGAGGTGCGACTGTATATTTAATTTTTTTAAATAGACCAGTATCGCCATGAACAGCCACATGAAAATCCCGCTGGCGTTGCTATATAAGCACAGAAGCTGTGTGGAAAAATGGGTGACAGTATTCACCCGTTTTTTCTTTTTATAAAATTTATTAGTTGTATTTATATGTATTGTCTTAAAATATATTATTTTTTGTATATATTATTATAAATAATCGAAATAATGATTTTAGTTTATTTTAGGAGTGTAAGAATATAGAATTAATTTATAATAGGGGAGAAGTACACATTAGAATTATATGTACTTTTAAAAACCTTTTATACTATTGTGCTTATAATGTTGGTATCATGTTATAATAGACGTTGTTTAAGGAAAATATGTAAATCTTAAGATTGTTAAAATTTTATTATCAACAAATATATTATATTGTAATTGCTGATGTTTTTGAATTTATTTCTATCTTAGACACTTTTATTGTTTTTATTAATTTATATATTAACATCAGATAACTTAAAATCATCCAAGTGGTACTGATAGTAAAACACCTGCCGCAATTGCAGATCCTATAACACCCGCCACATTAGGTCCCATGGCATGCATTAGCAAGAAATTTGTGTTGTTGGTTTCACTCACAACTTTTTGTGATACTCGAGCTGCCATAGGAACAGCCGAAACGCCAGCAGAACCAATTAATGGGTTAACTTTTCCTTTTGTAAATAAATACATTAACTTGCCAAATAATACCCCTGATGCTGAACCAATACAAAAAGCGATAAGTCCCAGCATTATTATTCCGAGCGTTTTAACATCTAGAAATGTGTTGGCTGTTGCAGTTGCTCCAACTGTAACTCCTAAAAATATAGTTATTATGTTCATAAGTTCGTTTGTTGCAGTTTGAACCAAACGTTTTGCAACTCCGCTTTCTTTCAGCAAATTGCCAAACATAAGCATTCCAATCAACGGCGCAGTATCAGGGACCAACATAATGACTAGCATTGTAACTATTATTGGAAACAATATTTTCTCGGTTTTTGAAACCGGCCTTAACGGTTTCATTACGACTTCTCTTTCCTTTTTTGTGGTTAACATCTTCATTATTGGTGGTTGTATTACAGGCACCAATGCCATATAAGAATATGCAGCGATTGCAATTGATCCTAAAAGATGTGGTGCAAGTCTTGATGCAACTAAAATTGAGGTTGGACCATCAGCTCCACCTATTATAGCTATACCGCCCGCTTCAGCTAACGTATACATTGGTAGAAATGCTGCAACTATGAAAGTAAAGAATATTCCGGCCTGAGCTGCTGCACCCAGCAAAAAACTTTTAGGGTTAGATATTAGTGGTGCAAAATCTGTCATAGCACCAATTCCCAAGAAAATTAAAGGAGGATATATTCCAAGTTTCACTCCGAGATATAATATATCAAGCAAACCACCATTATGCAGAATTTGACCATAATCTATAAACTGAACAACTCCGCCTACCATTTTTGGGTTAAAAAGCTCCGGGTGAAAAAGTCCGCCACCAGGCAGGTTAGTGAGAAGCATTCCAAAAGCAATTGGCAGCAAAAGCAGCGGCTCAAACTGCTTTGCGATTGCAAGATATATAAGCACACAAGAAATTAAAATCATAACAAGTATTTTCCAACCGCCCTCAGCAAAAATTTGGGCAAAACCAGACTTTTGAGACAGATCAGCAAGCGTATTTATAAGAATATCCATTAAACATAAACTCCTTAATAATATTAAAACTGGCGTGTATTTTCAGCAAGCCCAACAATCTTCCATGCAATATTAATATTATTTGGCTTAATGCTTCTTATTTTAAAGGAACTGTCTCCACCACGATAATTAACAATTGCTGCTGTAATTGCTGCTATAGTTTTTTTATCCAAAACAGACGAATCTATTGTTTTGTTTTTTAAATCTTTTTGTGTATATGTTGATTTTATATTGTTTTTTGCATCTTTTTTTTGTTCTTTCTTTTTTAACATATTGCTATTTATTTTGCCAACAAGCCATATAAATGTGATTAATAAAATAAGAGCAATAAAAACAACAAAAAGGCCTGTAAATGTAATACTAATGACTTCACTCACAAAAGTCATGTCAAATCACCTCATATTCAAACTATTTATAGATTATAACCCATTTTAGTTTTATTTTCAATATATTTTTAGACGCTAAATACAAAAAGAAAAATAAAACAGTATATCCACCATATAAAATATAATTAATAATTAACAAAATATAACTAAGTCAAAATGATTATGTCTCAAATAAGAAAAATTAAAAATTTGTATCTTTTATAATATAAAAAACAGCTAAATTATAGTTACATAGATTAGCTGTTTTTTAACCTTTTTATATTAGCAATCAAAATTTTTTAAAACTACACATTAAGTAAGTTTATAAATTCATATGAAACCAAAAATTATGAATAAGAAATTTTTTAATTTAAAAATAATGTTTTCATATTTACCTAAAGTTGTAATATTTAAGCATTTTAGCAATAGTAGCAAGTCCACGAGATTTTGTTCTTGATATTGTGCTCTTATTCACTTTAAGCGCCTTAGCAATTTGCGTACAATTCATGCCTCGAAAAAAGTACATATCGAGAATTTCTCTTTGCTTTTTTGTCAATTCTTCTTTTATTATTAAAGCGACAGTTCTTTTTAGATGTTCTATCTGCTTTGTATTTGAGCTGCCATGTTTTTTTACAATTTTGGCTGCATCAGATTCAAATATATGATCAAAGGATATGTTTTTCATAATATACCCCTTGTTTTGCAGTAACTTAGTAGTTGGCGATATATATAGCATGCATGTTGATATTCCGCAAGCAAAACGCGGTATCTTCTATCTTCATATTTAGTTTTTCTTAAAACTGAATATAGACTTTTTGCAGTTGTTTGATATTGTTCCATCAAATCTTTCATTATTTTTATCATCTCTTTTCTAAATATTATTTTGCTACACGTATCGTGTAGATTTATATTTTTAGAATATCATTAAAAATTTCCTTAGTCAAGATAAAATAAGCACTTGTTCCAAAAAAGTCTTGTCAATTTACACAAAACGTGTTATTATATATTAGAGTAAATTTAAACTGGTGTAGTTTACAATTTTTTTGGGGGAACAGGGATATGTTTAGCGACAAATTACGACAAATGCGTAAAAAAATGGGGATTACACAAGCAAAACTTGCAAAGAAACTTAAGGTGTCGCCCAGCACAATAGGAATGTATGAGCAAGGAAGACGTGAACCGGATGCCGAGATGTTAGTAAAAATGGCAAAATTTTTTGATGTGTCTGTAGATTATCTTGTAGGTGCCAGTAAATGCCACAGAAATATTAGCAATATAGATGAGTTAGCAGAACAAATAGGAATGATATTAAAAGAACAATATGGTCTAAAAATTTCAGGCGAACCGGTTAACAGCAATAAAATAAAAGAGATAGTTGAGGCTGTTAGACAAGGAATACATCAAGCATTTGAAAATAATATGAATGAAAAATAAAATTACCGTTAAATAAACACAAAAATAAACATAATTATATTTCTTATATGCGTTTGTCCCAATTTGTCTTAGAATAATATCTATAAATAAAAAATAAAATTATAAGTAATAATTGCATTTTCCGCTATTGAGAACATTTTAGTTTATAAAATATATATTGCATATACAAATAGTATCAAATATTTTTCAACATAATTTGGAAAATAAAATTACATAAATATAATCAAAGTTATCAACATTTTCAACATAGTTTTCAACAACGTAAAAATAAGGTTTTTAACAATGCATATTAAGTTTTCAACAATGCATAATTTACATAGCGTATAAATTGTAATTTTTCCTCATGGTTGTAGGAATTTTTTGGCTATGGTCATATTGCATATATAAGTTTAAAACTATATGGCAAATTTAATATAATAAAAACAAATGAAAATATAAAAAACCTAATAAACAATTGGATTATCAGGTTTTTATTTAAGAATATTATTTTGATACATACTTTGCCCTACACACTGACTGTATTAATTTAAAGCAATTTAGTTAATTGTCATCATCAGACTTTATAGAAGAGTTAAGTCATTCGTTATTAAAATTAGTTTTGTAATTTTTAAAATGGGGTATTTTATTTTCAATTTCATCTTTGAGCGTTCTGGTTATTTCTCCTTCTACTATGTTATTAGTCCACACACCATTATTATCTTTATACCATCCAATACTTACCTCTAATAATTAATTTGAATACTTATTTACAAATTTATAAATGTTAGATAAATTTTTATATTGATTAATTTTAGAAACATTGAAAAAATATTTTTAAGCGACATTGTAGTTTAATATTTTTTATATTTATTATATTCATGAATATTTTCAAAATTTATGATTTATTACTTTTTGTAATAAAAATTTTTTCATTTAATTGTTGTTTTGCTTTTTTAATATGAACTGATTTACACGTGCAATTCTTTATTGTTGAGTTAGCATATGCCTCTCCTACAAATCCTATTACATTTCTTGTTGCTTGATATCCAGTTATTGTTTCTTCATTCTTTGCTACAAATCCTGCTACATAATTTCCATGTTCATTTACAATATCATTTTCTGTAAAACAAGTTATTTTTCATTCCATCCCTCTAATTATTAATTACAAAGCCTGACGCAGCAACATTACCAGCAACACTAACTTGCTGACAGTCCTGAAATATAGTTTCGTGATTAGATTTAACAAAACAACAATTACTAAATGACATGTTGCTTACTGTATGTCCATTTCCATTCAATTCACCTTTATACTCAATTTATTGATTCGAGTGCTGCACCTCCCATTTATATCACATAATAACGTTATTTCCCAATTGCTTGCATAATATTTAGTTGTAGCAATGAACTCTATAAATTTTTCTTTGCTATTTATATCAAAATGCTCTGTTATCTCAGCTGGCTTCGGCGCTGTTTGCATTTTGTCCTTTATCTTTTCAACTACTTGTGTAACTTTACTAACTACTTTTCCTTCAATTTGTTCTTCTGCTTGAATTATTAATGGAAAGCTTGTGACTACTATGCTCACTGTTAAAATTGTTGATAAAATCTTTTTGATTCTCATTGAAATACCTATTTCTTTAAATATAATTCATTAATTAATATATTGTAAAATTAATAATATATTTGTAATTTTTATATAATATTGATTTTTTGTAATTGTATGTTATTGTCTGTATGAAATTTAAGCTATTTTAAGAGGAGAATTCAAATGTATAGTAAAAAGAATCTATCAGTTATTTTAACAGTGTGTATTGTGAGTATGAGCTTTTCTTAATTAGTGAGTGTGAACGTACGATCAAAACAGCGTTCATAATTGCTGAAAGTCCGTATATTGAGAATGAACAAAATTAATAGAAAGAAACTGTTACAATAAAGAATAAAAAGAATTTTTCTAAATTTATGGCTAACTCTGATGGTAAATGAGGTTATTGAGGAGATAAATACGAAATTATTTTAGATTGCAAGTATAAACAAATAGATATGATGAATTATTAATCATTTAATTTAATAAAAGAATTTAATGGAAGTTTTTATGTACGTGGGGCATACTATAAAAAACCTGAAAATTGAAAGTAGTTCAAGTTGAAATAAAGACTTTAAACTTGCATTCATAATAATTTTAGGTAGTGGTGCAACTTTTAAAGATGTCACATTTGAGTAATATAATATAGAGGATATCTCCGATGTGGAAGATATTGCTTACCAATCAACTGGATTTATTTTAAATGATTACGTAACTATCTTCGAAATTAGTATTGAAAATTTTAAAATAGTTAATATTAATAAAAGCCAAAAATGGATATGCAGCTGGTTTTGTTCGTATTAATGAAAAAGGTGCAAAAATAGAAAATTGTTCGATATATATGAATTTTGATGATTCAGACATTTTTAAAAAGTCAAATATTAATGTCGGTTTTGTGAGCTATAACTTTGGTACTATAAATGATAGTATAACAAATTTGTCCGTTAATTATGGAGAAAATGCAGGTGGATTTGTCAGCGAAAATTTTAGACTATAAAAAATTGTGAATCAACAGGGATGTAAAAAGTAAGAATTGCTTAAGGGGTTTTTGTGGATATAACGAAGGCGGAATTATAGGTTTTAGAAACATTGGTGTGTGTTCTAAATCTTGATGCAAAAACAAGTACTAATACTACTATATATGTGGAGGTTTTGTAGGTTATCATAAAAAGGGTTAAATAGAAGGATGCAAATTATATGGAGATGTAACAGGACAGGAATATGTGGGTGGTTTCTGTGGAGACAATGTAGATAGAATTTTAAATTCCAGTTCCAAATGAGCAGTCAACGGCTAATGCAAAAATTAGAACTACTAAAAGTGGAGGATTTATAGGATAGATAATAGTGTTACTATAGATAGTAGTAATTGCAATTCAGAAGGAAGTCTAATAGGTGAATTTAATGACAAGAATATAGAAGTCTAAAAGGATAAGAATATATAGGTGAATTTGTTGGAATAAATGAAGCAAAAATAAAAAGTTTAAATTCAATCGGACATCATATATATTTTATTATTGCAAGAGTTTGTTACAATGATGATGGCTGTATATGGTTTGTCAGAAATAGAGACAAAGGTGGCAATATATATGAATAAACAACTAATAAGAAAAGGAAAAATGCGGTGGATTTGTAAGAGAAGTAGAGGATAAATCAACAATAAAGAAGTCTTATTGAAAAATATATCGTGTATTAAAAAAACAAAATAACTAACGAAGGTGAATTAGATAGTATAAAAGAAGGATATTTTTATTATAAAAAAACTAGTGATGCAATTATTGATAAAAATAGATGTGGGTGGTAGAAAGAAAAGCAATAATTATGAAATACAAATATTAGTTTATATTAATTTGTATTACATTAAGAATTGTGGTTGTTAAAAGATTTAAGTTTGATAGAAAAAGTTATGCTAATAGAGATAGCTAGCTTAGATAATGAAAATGGTTGTGATGCCTCAAACGATTATTTTGCTGATTTTTTTAATTTGAGCAAAGACAGAGTTTCTAGAATTATAAACAATTTGGTAAAGAAAGGATTCATAACATCTGAATTAATTTATAGAAAGGGAACTTATATTGTTGAAAAAAGAATTTTAAAAATTTCACGTTGGTATAAACCTGAAAATAAAGGAGCTGAAACGGTTGGTAAAAATAACTATACCCCTAGTCGAAAACAACTAGGGGGTACCGGTAAAAACGCCGACCGTATACTAGTTAAAGACAACGAAGGAATAAATTAAACTCTTTGTCGCAGATTTTTGATACTAAAATTAACGAACAAATTAGAGAGTGAAATCCAAGCACTATTTGTACAACAAAAAATTGCGACAGTGGAGTTAAAAACAAAAAAATTTTTAGTGCTGATAGTGACCCATATCTGCTGGC
>CAJTNJ010000015.1 GCA_910577565.1 uncultured Oscillospiraceae bacterium
TCGAAGTCAGTTTGTTACTTAAAATTTAATATCTTCTACTATAAAGGTCTTTTTTATACTGTCCGCACAATTTGGTGATGTTCATTGTTTAGTAGTAGTTTTATTTTTTCACCCATTTATTTTTCGCACCGTGTAGTAAATCTAACTTTTTTGTTTGCGTTAAAGAGTTGATTATTTAAATATAGATCTAATTATACGGTTAGGTATTTATCCATTACTTTTGCGAATATTAAAACGTGTTTCCTGCTTTTAAGAGCATATAAATGAATGCATTTTCTTAGTTTAAGATTTTAGTTTATTTTAGTATGTACATTAATATGCCATAAGCTGGTTTATATTTTTTAAAGAGATTGTAAAGAAGGTCATGTAAAATAGCAAATTAAAAAGCGGTCAGTTTTTATATGCAACACTATTATTAAATTTGTATAATTTAAATATAGACAAGATCTTCCAACGGTTCAATATACGCCACCGGAAGATCTTGTTTATTTAATATGCTAAAACGAAAATAATCTTGCATGTTATTTTAAAAGCTGTTTGCCGACTGAGAAATTATCTGATGCTTTTGATAGGTTAACAACACTAAACCAATCATCAATATAGTCAGCTCTTACGTTGTAGTGCTTTAGGTAGTAAGCGTGTTCCCAAACATCGATGCAGAATATGGGATGCATGTCAAGAGATATTGGGGTATCTTGATTAGCAGTTGTGATTATTTTCAATTCGCCATCTTTAGTTAAAACAAGCCAAGCGTATCCCGATCCAAAAACAGATAAAGCTTGCTTTTTGAACTCTTCTTTAAATTTATCAAAACTTCCAAACGTTTCAGCTAATTTATCTTCAAACTCCGGTGAAATATTACCTTGTTCTTTGTTTGATGTTAAGTTATCGAAAAAGAACTCATGATTGTATACAGCGCCAGCATTTCGTTTTACGGGCACTTTGATTTCATCCGGAAGGAAAGATGAAAATTTTAATAGCTTTTCAAGTGTCCAATTTTGAAAATCTTTTTGATTTTCGAGAGCTTTGTTTAAATTGTCAACATAAGTTTTTAAGTGTCTATCATGGTGTATCTTCATTGTCAATTCGTCTATATATGGTTCCATTGCATTATAATCATACGGCAACGGAACCAAACTAAAAGGATAATGTTCATTAATATTCATTTTTAACTCTCCTTTGCAATATTATTTTGATTTTTATGGTTTAACAATGTGTTATTTAACATTTTAAATTTACAGTATAATTTTTAATTTAAAATGAAATTTTATAAGTAAAAGTTTTTTTACTATTTTTATTATAACCCAAGCAGTTAACATATATAAACAATATAATTTCTTTACTATTTAGTATATGGCATTTAGAGCTTAAATAGAACATATTTAAAGTTTAATTTGGTTAGTTTACATTTTGTATATCGCTGTTTCTTAAAATTACGTCGTGTGCACCGCCTTCAACTATAGAAGTTGATGAAACTACAGTTAGTTTTGCATTTTTCTGAAGCGACCGTATATTAAGTGCACCGCAGTTGCACATTGTAGATTTAACTTTGGCTAATGTTTGGTTAACGTTGCTTTGCAATCTGCCGGCATATGGCACATAAGAATCTACACCTTCTTCAAATGAGAGCTTTTTGTTGCCACCCATATCATAACGCTGCCAGTTACGGGCGCGGTTGGAGCCTTCACCCCAATATTCTTTCATATAGTTGCCGCCAATTGTAATTTTATTTGTTGGGCTTTCGTCAAATCTTGCAAAGTAGCGACCCAGCATAACAAAATCAGCACCCATGGCAAGAGCAAGTGTAATGTGATAATCATATACTATTCCACCATCAGAACAAATTGGGATATAAATTCCTGTCTCTTTGAAATAAGCATCTCGTTCTTGAGCAACTTCAATTAAAGCAGAAGCTTGTCCACGACCAATGCCTTTGGTTTCTCTTGTTATGCATATAGATCCTCCGCCGATGCCCACTTTAATAAAGTCTGCACCTGCGTTCGCTAAAAACCTGAAGCCCTCACGATCCACAACATTGCCAGCACCAATTTTAACGTTGTTGCCATATTTTTGTCTTACATAGTCAATGGTTATTTTTTGCC
The DNA here is from genome assembly GCA_910577565.1 of uncultured Oscillospiraceae bacterium. Classification (GTDB taxonomy): domain Bacteria; phylum Bacillota; class Clostridia; order Oscillospirales; family Ruminococcaceae; genus RUG12519. The sequence goes on from CAJTNJ010000015.1 coordinate 2,103, forward strand.
ATTCGGTGTAACCCTCAGATGAGTCTATGCAAAGAATATCTGCGCCTGCGTCTACCAAAGCGGGGATGCGGTCTTTAAAATCATGTGTATTTATACCCGCTCCAACAACATAACGTTTTGAATTGTCCAGCAACTCATAAGGATTGTTTTTGTGGGAGTCATAATCTTTTCTAAAAACCAAATAACAAAGGTTTTGATTGTCGTCAATTACTGGCATAGAATTGAGTTTGTTATCCCAAATTATGTCATTAGCTTCAGAAAGAGATAGACCTTTTCTTCCATAAACCAGCTTATCAAAAGGGGTCATAAAATCACGGACTTTTGTGTCGAGTGACATTCTACTTATTCTATAATCGCGGCTTGTAACTATGCCAAGAAGTTTGCCGTTTGATGTGCCGTCATGAGTTACGGGCATGGTAGAGTGAGATGTGGTTTCTTTTAATTTTAGTACATCTTTCAAAGTGTTATCGGGAGTGATATTGCTATCGCTTTTTACAAAGCCAGCTTTAAAATTCTTCGCTCGTCGAACCATAGCAGCTTGATCTTCGATTGATTGAGAACAATATATAAATGAGATACCGCCTTCGCGAGCAAGAGCTACTGCCAGGGTATCGTTGGAAACCGATTGCATTATGGCAGAAACTAGAGGAATGTTAATAGATATTTTAGGTTTGTCACCTTTTTTAAATTTTGTAATGGGAGTGACAAGCGAGACGTTGTTTGGTGTGCACTCCTTAGAAGAATAGTTTGGGACAAGTAAATATTCGCTGAAAGTTCTTGAATGTTCTTTATAATAAAACGCCATATAGTCCTCCGTTCAAAATTAGACAAATATATCATATATTATAATATTTTGCCATTTATATGTCAATAAAATTGGAGTTGTAAAGATCTCGTTTCATAAAACAGAGGATAGAAATTAAAAATGGAATTATAAAATTTAGTAAACGTTGTTTTTATGTATTTAATGTGTAGAAGGAATTGTGGGAAATAATTATTTTAGAACAATAACAGAATGCATAACGAAATTAAAATAGTTTATATGAACATTTTGTTGATTTCATAAAAAATTCATGATTTGTTTACATAGTATATATTGATTTATTGATGAATTTTTAATATTATATATGTGTGATTTTAATTTTAAATTTGAAAGGAGATATTTCTAAAATGAATATAAAAAGAATATTATCAGGAATTTTAACCACATGTGTATTAAGTGCAAGCTTTCTTTCAGCGCTTCCAGTTAGTGCCCAAACTACCACAGAAGTTGCTCATAGTCAAGTTGTGGCAGAACAACAAAATAATGTACAAATAGCTGGGAGTTCCACCAACGAGTTCGTAATAAACAACAAAAAAGATTTTTCTAAGTTTATGACAACACCAAAATATTGGGAAAGCGATTATAAAATCAAGTTGAATTGTGGTATAAGCTGGATATTTTTTAAAAAATTTAACCCAATAGAAGATTTTAAAGGTGATTTTGATGGAGGTGGACATACTATAAAATATGTTATGCTTAAATGTTTTGTTAAAAACAATCACGGAACTATATCGAGACTTAATTTTCAAAAAAGTAAATTATTAAGTACCGAATGTGGATTTGTAGAAAATAATTATGGAACTATATCTGAATGTACATCAAACGGTGCAAAGTGCGTATTTGGTTTGAGTGTAAAAGGAGAAAATGACGTAGGTGGATTTGTAAAATACAATCAAGGAGTAATAACTAACTGCACAGCAATAGGAGATGTACATGGGAGTAATAGCTTAGGTGGATTTGTAGGATTTAACAGCGGGAAAATAAATAATTGTAAAGCAGAAGGGAATGTAACAGCATGTTCGTATGAACATATGTGTATTGTATATTGGTGGGCAGGTGGATTTGCAGGAAAGAACGCAGGGGAAATAACTAACTGTACTGCAACAGGAAATGTAAATGGAGAAATTATAGGTGGATTTGTAGGAGTTAATTACGGGAAAATAACTAACTGTATTGCAAAAGGGAAAGTAATAGGAGATTATGATATACCAATTAGATTTGCAGGACAGAAAGCAGGTGGATTTGCAGGAAAGAACGAAGGATCAATAACTAACTGCTCTGCAACAGGAAATGTAACTGGGGCTAAATATTATTTAGGAGGATTTGTAGGAGATAATAGAGGAACAATAACTAACTGCACAGCAATAGGAAAAGTAACAGGAAAAGAAAAAACAATGAGTTATTATACAGGTGGATTTGCAGGAGGGAACGAAGGATCAATAACTAACTGCACATCAACAGGAAATATAACAGGAAATAGCATTGTAGGAGGATTTGTGGGTTATAATGAAAACGAAGGAATAATAACTAACTGTAAGGCGATAGGAAATGTAAATGGTAAAAACATAAGCTTAGATAGTTTTGCAGGGAGAAACGAAGGAAAGATAGAAGATTGTAAAATAGCTTAAATTTATATAAAGTTATATTGATAATGAAGACATTGTAAAGTTTACAATATCTTCATTATTTGTTAACATAATATATATTGCTTTATTGTAGGTTATGTAATATTATATATATATATTTTAAATGTTAATTTTGAAAGGGGATATTTCTAAAATGAATATAAAAAGAATATTATCAGGAATTTTAACCACATGTGTATTAAGCGCAAGCTTTCTATCAGCGCTTCCAGTAAGTGCGCAAACTACCACAAAAGGCGCTTATACTCAAGTTGCAGCAGAGCAACAAAATAATTTACAAACAGCTGATAGTTCCACCAACGAGTTTGTAATAAACAACAAAAAAGATTTTTCTAAGTTTATGACAACACCAGAATATTGGGAAAGCAATTATAAAATTATGTTAGCTTGTAATATAGATATGCAAGATGAAGTGTTTGATTCAATAGAAATTTTTAATGGACAAATTGATGGATGTGGGCATGCTGTAAACAATCTTTCGTTTAGATATTTTGTTGAAAACAATCATGGAACAATATCAAACATTAAGTTTAATGGCGGCAAATTGGCTGGTGGTAATGTGTGTGGATTAGTTTTAAATAATGAAGAAGATGGTGTGATAGATAGCTGTTTAATGGGTATGAATAATGAAAATGCAAATATTAAAGCAGGATTTGTTTGGGAAAATAGAGGTAAAATAATAAACAGCGAAACTACTTTATCAGTTGAAAGCGGAAATGATTATGTAGGCGGTTTTGTTAGTAAAAACTATGGTACTATAGAAAATTGCGTTGCAAAAGGGTTTGTAGAAGGCAAAGAACGTTTTGTAGGAGGATTTGTAGGACTCAATAATGGAATAATCACTAACTGCACATCAACAGGTAATGTAAATGGGGGAAAAAGTTACATAGGAGGATTTGTTGGTGATAACGGTGATGAAGAAGGAAAAGGCATAATAATCAATTGCACAGCCGCAGGAGATGTAAAAGGCGATATATATACAGGTGGATTTGTAGGCAAGAATGAATATGGAAATATATCTGGCTGTATTGCAAAAGGAGACGTACATAAAAGAATTTGTGCTTTAGGATATGAAGGATTTTGTTTAGGTGGATTTGCAGGATATAATTATGGAATAATAAAAGAATGTATAACAAACGCGAAAGTAAATGGTAAGAAGATAAATTTAAATAATTTTGCAGGGAGAAACGAAGGAAAGATAGAAGATTGTAAAATAGCTTAAATTTATATAAAGTTATATTGATAATGAAGATATTGTAAAGTTTACAATATCTTCATTATTTGTTTACACAGTATATATTGATTTATTGATGAATTTTTAATATTATATATGTGTGATTTTTATTTTAAATTTGAAAGGAGATATTTCTAAAATGAATATAAAAAGAATATTATCAGGAATTTTAACCACATGTGTATTAAGTGCAAGCTTTCTTTCAGCGCTTCCAGTTAGTGCCCAAACTACCACAGAAGGTGCTCATACTCAAGTCGCAGCAGAGCAACAAAATAATTTGCAAACAGCTGATAGTTCCACCAACGAGTTCGTAATAAACAACAAAAAAGATTTTTCTAAGTTTATGACAACATCAAAATATTGGGGAAGCAATTATAAAATTAAGTTAAATTGTGATATAAGCTGGATATTTTTTAAAAAATTTAATCCAATAGAAGATTTTAAAGGTGATTTTGATGGAGGCGGACATACTATAAAATATGTTATGCTTAGATGTTTTGTTAAAAACAATCACGGAACTATATCGAGACTTAATTTTCAAAAAAGTAAATTATTAAGTAGCGAATGTGGATTTGTAGAAAATAATTATGGAACAATATCTGAATGTACATCAAACGGTAATGTAAAAGGAGGAAATAACGTAGGAGGATTTGTAGATTATAACGACGGAAAAATAACTAACTGTATTGCAAAAGGGAAAGTAACAGGAAAATACGGTGTAGGTGGATTTGTTGGAATTAATTATGCTGATGGAACAATAACTAATTGTTCTTCAAAAGGAAGTGTATATGGATTAGGTTTAGGAGGATTTGTAGGAAATAATAGAGGGACAATAACTAACTGCGCAGCAACAGGAGATGTAACAGGTAATGATCATATAGGAGGATTTGTAGGAAATAATAGTGGAACAATAACTAACTGCACAGCAATAGGAAATATAAATGGTGAAAAAATAAGTTTAGATAGTTTTGCGGGAAAAAACGAAGGAAAGATAGAAGATTGTAAAATAGTTTAAATAAAAATCTATTATAAAAATGAATATATTGTAATCTTTATACAATATATTCATTTTTATTTAAATACTTCTATATTTAGTTATAAAAACAATAAACTAAGTGTACATTATATACCTTTAATTTATGTATTAGAGGTTAGTTTATTAGTATTTATAAGTTTTTATATTCACATATGATATACTTGTTGTATAATTTGTGTTTATTATTATAGTTTAAGATTGTTTAATATAGCGTTCGATCCAAACATCGGCAATATCAAGTGCATCGAACAAACCATTTCTAACGCTGTGTTTTAAAACCATGTCTTGAGGTGGAGTTTCTGGATCAGTAGAAATAAGCTGAACTTGAATTTTGTCACTAATTAAAAGATCATCTAACTTATGGCTGGTTTGAACAGTTAGCATTGCTACCACATCTTCGTACATATTTCCATAGTATATTACATTATTTTTTCTTACCAACGGTTTATTTTTATATGAAAAAAAATTGGATTTAGTCATTTTCAAATTTGCTCCTTTTAATAATTTATAAATTTGTTTAGTATATGTAAAATAAGTAATAATTTAAAACATTATTATATGTTTACTATATAGCCTCTTGTGTTCAAATCGCAATTAGCAGCATTTGCTTCGTCGGTATCAATGTGCATAGATAAGCTATAGTTTGATGAAACACGGACTACAACATCTCCAAAAATAATATTTCTTTCAACGCTATTTACTCTAACCCAAACAATATTGCCATTTTTAACGCCTAAATTTTTGGCATCTTCAGGAGTGGCATGCAAATGTCTTTTTGCAACAATAACTCCTTTTGATATATCAATTTCACCATTTGGGCCAACTAATTTGCAACCACCGCTTTCATCAAGATCACCAGACTCTTTGATTGGAGCATTAATTCCAAGTTTGCGTGCATCGGTAGCAGAAATTTCAATTTGAACAGAATTTCTTTCCGGACCAAGAATTGATACATTCATTATAGTAGATTTTGGTCCTACTATGTTTATTCTTTGTTCACAAGCAAATTGGCCTGGTTGAGAAAGATATTTTTTAGGTGTTAATGTTGCACCATCGCCAAATAAGATATTAAGAGCCTCTTTAGTTAAATGTACGTGGCGTGCAGAACTTTCGATAAGAAACGATTTTGGCATATATGTATACTCCTTTTAAAAATAAAATCAAATAATATTTTAGTGATTTATATTTAATGAAAAATAATACAAATATAATATTATTTATTATAACACTTTTTATGAATAATAGCAATAAGCAAGTCGGAACAAAAGGTGCCCACATAAGAGATAATATAATAGAATTTATAGATATAGATAAAGATAAAATATCCGGAACACAGAAACAAAAAAGTATGTAAAGCAGGGAATCCAAAAGGAAACAGCAATATCAGTGCAAAAAGTGCAGAAGAAAGCTCATAAGAGAATTAAATTATAATTAGGAGTTAAAAAGGAAGACAAGACAATACAAATATTTTATGGAGGAGAATAGTAGAAGAGCGTAGGAAAGATAACGAAAATAAATCAATCAACAGCATATAATTGTATAAAAAGCATTAAATAAAAAGTAGAAAAAAGAAGCCTGAAATAAAAGAAGAAGGCCTTAAAGAAGCAATAGAAATGGATGAACTCTACAGTTATGTAGAGAGAAAAAAACAAAAATTATCTGATAACGTTTGTAACAAGAAAACCGAGGCAAATAGTAGGTTACGATATTGCGTTTGATAAAAATGAAAAAAGGATACAGAATATAGCTGCTTTATAGAGACACTCTAAATGTCTTTTGCATCATCTACAAGACAGACTGATGGTATTTGCACACGTTGGTCAGGATATTTCATTTTTTCATAAGGCTTAGGAATATACTTTGGATTTGGCAGTTTTACAGCCATTTGATGCTGTGAGTTAGAACGCGATACAGACCGAAAATAGAGCGAATATATCCATGCTGCAGCAGCTTTACCCAGAAGACAATTAGACCTGTGTTGGGGTTTGATCGTCGCATATTACGAATCAATGTAAGTTTTCCTATGTTGATTAGGATGGCGAGGTTTATGAGACTTGTCAACAAGAGAATGTAATGTGCCGTCATATCTTTTTAACTATTGATAAATATACTGCGGGTTGACACGATAGTGAATAGTTGCTTTATTAACACTATACTTTTTAACATATAAAATCAAAGATTGATGTAAAACATAGTTTGTGTTATTTTATTCATAGTGAATAGGACACTTATGTTTCGTTTTTTATTAACAACTAAAACTTTAACATACGTTGTTTTTATTTGCTATTTTTTTCTCCTTTTGTCACACATCATTTTAACACCTACATATTTAATTCGAAATTAATAAAAATTTACTTTACAAAGCAAAGAGTGTATGCTACTATAAAAAATAAAACCGTGAGGCGCGCAGTAAATCATAATTTGACTTTTAAACTTATATTAAATTTTTTAAAGCGCGTTAACAATATATCTATTTTTAGTTTAGATTGATTTTTATGTCAAAAATGTACAGGAGGATTATATGAACGTTTTATATGAGGTACTCGGTACCCCGCTTGGATATATAATTTGGGCAATATACCATATAGTTCAAAATTATGGATTGGCGATTATTATATTTACTGTTTTGCTTAAAATTTGCCTTGTTCCACTTGCAATTAAACAACAAAAGTCAAGTGCGCGGATGAGCGCATTTCAACCTTACATAAAAGAAATTAATAAAAAATATGCGAAAAATCCAAAAAAGAAAAATGAAGAGATTCAAAAACTTTATATGGAGCACCAAATAAATCCCGCTTCGGGTTGTTTGCCAATGCTCATACCGATGGTTATATTGTTTGGGATGATCGATGTTATCTATCGTCCTCTTACGCACATTTTGCATCTTGGTAGCGACATATTAAACCAAGCAACTGAAATTTTTACCTCAACTACCGGTAATTCAGCAGCTATGTCAGTTCAGCTTAGCATAATGAAGGATGTTAGCGCTGATCCATCAAAATATATGTCTATTGGTGAGGATGTTGTTACGTCTATACAAAATATAAATTTGAACTTTTTGGGACTAAATTTGGGCGATATTGCTGATTTGACATCTATAACAATAATAATTCCGATAGCGGTTTTAGTTTTTTCTTTCCTCCAAATGTTCATAACTATGAGAACAAATACTGCTTCAGCTGATATGCCAGGCGGCGGCAGCATGAAAATTATGATGTTTGTTATGCCTATAATATCAGTGCTCATTACCTTGTCAGTGCCTATAGGCGTTTCGATCTATTGGTTAGTTGGTTATATGTTTGGAATTATACAGGTGCTTGTTTTAAATAAGCTTTACAATACCCAAGAGCTTAGAGAGCAGGCAGCTGCTGAGTTTGAGGAAATTAGAAAAAAGAAAAAAAATAAAAAAGTTGTAAAGAAAATTGTTACAACAGACCAAAACGGCAAAAAAACGGTCAATGAAGAAGTTGTAAATCTAAAACAATTCGAACGGGACAGAATATCAAAAGCCAGGAAACGTCTTGCCGAAATGTACAATGAGGAGTATACTGATAGTGAGGACATAAAAAAAGATAAAGACAATGTTAAACCAAGCAGCAGTGATGACATAAAGTCGAAAAACGAAGATGCATCAACTGATGAGCTAAAATATGAAGAAGATAATCAAAAAAATGTAAAATAAACAAGATAGTGTATAGATAAGGTTTATTGATTAGGCCTTTTCTTGCATATAAAAAAGGAGGTACATAAATTTATGACTGAAAAGATTAAACTATCCGCAAAAAATGAGGATCAAGCTCTAAAAATGGCTTCTGAGCAAGTTGGCGTTGCAACGGACTTGCTTAATGTTAAATTAGTAAGCGAAGGCAAAAAAGGTTTTTTTGGCAAATTTAAAAAATTGCCTGAGTTTGAAGTTATCTATAAAAAAGTTAATAATGCAAATGTTGATAAGAAAACAAATATTTCAACTTGTGAGGATTTAGAAGATGAAGAAATCCAATATTACAGTATCGCAGAAATACCAGATGATTATATTAAACAAAAAGCAGATATGGCGCTTGATTATCTTGATGACATTTTAAATTCATTTGATATAGGTCCAATTGAAAAGACTGTACAAATGGATAGCAAAAACAATTTAACGATAAATCTTAATGGGGAAAATGCATCTGACATCATTGGTAAATTTGGTGAGGTATTATATTCTATTCAATATTTGATGACTCTTTCGTCAAATCAAGATGGCGGTAAATATATGAAAATTTCCTTGGATGTTGGTGACTTTAAAAAGAGAAGAAAGAACACACTTAAAGAACTTGGCAACCGCATTGCTAAAAAGGCTATCAATAAAGGCAGAAGTGTTGCACTTGAACCGATGAATCCTTACGAAAGGCGCATAATACACTCTGTAATTACTGAGACGGATGGTGTATATTCAAAGTCGGTTGGGAAAGACCCTTATCGCAAGGTTGTAGTTTTTCCAAACAAAAGAAACTATGGCGGTTATAGGCCACCATCTAAAAAAGGTAAAAGAGATAAGGTGCATATGTCCAATAAAAATCTGTCAAATAAACCATCTACCTATAATTTTGAAAAAGAATTTTTAAAATCAAACGCAGATGAATCAAAAAACTATGGTAAAATAGACTTAAAATAAAAATTATCTATCTTAAAAACATAAAGTCCCCTGCCTTTTCGGTGGGGGATGAATTGTGAAATGGGTTTTGATATCTTACCGCAATAGATCATATCAAGTGATAATTAAAAGGCGGTGGATGAAAAAAGCTGGACAGGCTTTCAAATATATATATATATATATATATTTGCTTGTTTTAGCAGGATTTATAATATATTATGTTATTGGTTTTGGGGGATAAAAGATGGAGCAATGTATAGCGGCAATTGCTACAGCACTTGCGCCGGCAGGGATATCGGTAATAAGGCTATCGGGCGAAGATGCAATTCAAATTGCTGATCGATTGTTTAAAACATCAAGTGGCAAAAAGCTTGAAGATTTTGATGGCTATCAGGCAGCATATGGTCATATATTTGATGGCAAAGAAACAATCGATGATGCAGTTGCGCTTGTTTTTCGTGCGCCACATAGCTACACAGGGGAGGATGTTGTTGAGTTGTCCTGTCATGGCGGTGTTTTTATAACAAGCAAGATATTGAGCCTTTGCTTTAAACATGGAGCACAACCAGCACAAAACGGCGAGTTTACTAAGAGGGCATTTTTAAACGGCAAGATGACCCTTACACAAGCCGAGGCAGTGGTGGATTTGATTAATGCTCAGTCTACCTCAGCAATGAAGGCGGCTAATAATGCCAAAAAAGGTGTGTTATATAAAAAAATCTCTGCAGTTTGCGAAAAGTTAACCAAGGCTTGTGGGCATATACAAGTGTTGATGGACTATCCGGATGAGGATATAGACAGCATAGACAAAGAAGACATTAAAAATAAGCTTAAAAAAGCAAAGTCAGAACTTATTGAGCTTGTTTCAAAATATAAACTCAATAATATGGTTAAATCTGGTGTGCAGACAGTCATAATGGGCAAGCCAAATGTTGGAAAATCCACAATAATGAACTTGCTTTTAGGCAGTGATAAAAGCATAGTAACCGATATTTCGGGCACAACAAGAGATATTGTTGAAGGTAATATGCAAATTAATGGTGTGTCGTTTTTGTTGTTTGATACCGCGGGAATTAGAGAAACAGATGATATCGTTGAACAAATTGGTGTAAAAAGGGCAAAAGACAAAATAAAACATGCAGATTTGATTTTATTCGTTGTGGATAGTTCAAAAAAGCCGTGCAAGGAGGATTTTTTAGAGTTAGAAAGCTGTAATGATATTCCAATTATTTGCGTTTTAAACAAATCAGACCTTGGCAGTGTTAATATGGACAGCTATAAAGACAAATTTTATGATATAATAAACACATCCAGTAAAGACCTTGACAGCATTGAGAACTTAAAAGAAAAAATGGTTGGGATTTATAACTTAAGTTTGTTTGACTACGCTGCGCCAATGCTCACTAACGAGAGGCAGAAGTTAGCGACTGAAAATGCAATAACAGAGTTAGAAAATGCTTTAAATGATATTAGCGGCGGCTTAACTTGGGATGTTATAGGACTAACGATAGAATCGGCTATTGAATATTTGCTTGAATTGTCCGGTGAAAATGCTTCTGAACATGTCTTACATGAGATTTTTTCTAGTTTTTGTGTTGGTAAATAGCAATTAGTTTTTGTGTGAATATGAAGGTTTTAATATGGAACATATGTTGGGATTTTGTGATGTAGTTGGTGGTCATGTGGGAATTAAAAGCGCAGTTGTATTAAAAGCAAGCCTGCTAGTGCAAAATTGCAGGGAATGCTTTATAATGACATTAGCGGTGGCTTAATTTGAGATGTTATAGGGTTAACGATAGAATCGGCTATTGAATATTTGCTTGAATTGTCCGGCGAAAACGCTTCTGAGCATGTCTTGCATGAGATATTTTCTAGGTTTTGTGTTGGTAAATAGCAATTAGTTTTTGTGTGAATATGAGGGTTTTAATATGGAATATATGTTGGAGTTTTATGATGTAGTTGTTGTCGGCGGTGGTCATGCAGGAATTGAGGCTGCACTTGCTTCGTCGCGCCTTGGATGCAAAACCATAATGATTACTATGTCGTTGGATCAAATTGCAAATATGCCGTGCAACCCTTCAATTGGTGGAACTGCTAAGGGGCACTTGGTTAGAGAAATTGATGCTCTTGGTGGTGAAATGGGTAAAGCAGCCGATGTTACTATGCTTCAAAGCAGAATTTTAAACAAAGGTAAAGGCCCTGCTGTACACAGTTTAAGAGCACAAATTGATAGAAGTCAATATCATATTTATATGAAGCATTTGCTTGAAAGAGAAAATAATCTTCACATTAAGCAGGATGAAATTGTAAAAATAAATGTTAAAAGTGGCTGTGTGGAATCGGTTGTTACAAGGCTTGGTGCGGTTATTAAAACTAAAAGTGTTATAATTTGTTGTGGTACATATCTTAATGGTAAAATCTTTGTTGGTGGTGCATCTTATTCTGGTGGGCCGGACGGACTTCCAAGTTCAAACAGTCTTTCTTTATGTCTAAAAGATCTTGACATTTCTCTTAGAAGATTTAAAACAGGTACTCCTCCAAGGGTAAACCGCAGAAGTATTGATTTTGAAAAGCTCGAGGTTCAAAAGGGAGACAGCAATATCATTCCATTTTCGTTTAGAACCAAAAGCAAACTCGAAAACAAAATAGATTGTTATATTGCATACACAAATGAGCATACACACAAGGTGATAAGAGACAATCTATCTTTGTCTCCTTTATATGGTGGCAAGATTGAGGGAGTTGGCCCTAGATATTGTCCATCAATTGAGGATAAGATTGTGAGGTTTTCCGATAAACCCAGGCATCAGCTCTTCATCGAACCTCTTGGCATTGAAACAGAAGAGATCTATCTTCAAGGTTTATCATCTTCTTTGCCTGAAGATGTGCAAATCGCTTTTTTGAGGACGATAAAAGGTCTTGAAAATGTTGAGGTGACAAGAAGTGCATATGCGATTGAATATGACTGTTGTGATCCTATGTCGCTTTATCCAACGCTTGAGTGCAAAAAAATCTCTGGTCTTTATGGGGCAGGACAATTTAATGGAACATCGGGCTATGAAGAAGCGGCGGCTCAAGGTCTTGTTGCCGGAATAAATGCCGCTCTTAAAGTCAAAAACAGGCCTTCGTTTGTGCTTGATAGAGCATCTTCTTATATTGGAACGCTAATTGATGATTTGGTTACCAAAGGTTGCATGGATCCATATAGAATGATGACTTCTCGAAGTGAATATAGGCTCCTTTTAAGGCAGGATAATGCTGACAAAAGACTGACCTTGCTTGGGCATGAGATAGGTCTTATTGATGATGAGCAATATGAAAAGTTTCGCTTGAAGTGGCGCAAAATTGAACAAGAAAAAGAAAGATTGAAAAAAGTTTCAATAAAACCATCTAAAGAGCTAAATGATGAACTTGAAAATAGCGGCACTACGGCTATTTTGCAACCACAAAAATTGTCAGAACTTATTAAAAGGCCGCAACTTAGTTATGGCTTTTTAGAAAAGTATGATAAAAAAAGGCCGGAGCTTTCATATGAAATTAAGGAGCAGGTAGAAATCAGCTTGAAATATGAAGGATATATAAAAAAGCAACAGCAAAAAGTAGAAGCTATGAGGAAGCTCGAAAGCAAGACATTGCCTCAAAATATCGACTATCAGCAAATTGATGGGCTAAGACTGGAGGCTAGGGAAAAACTAAATAAAGTAAAACCCATAAATTTAGGACAAGCAGCTAGAATTTCCGGTGTTAACCCAGCCGATATAACCGTTCTTTCTATATGGCTAAAACAGCGAGGTGAGAATAAATGATAGAAACCGATTGCTTGATTAAAAAATGCAGAGAATATGATATAGATCTTAGCGAGGATAAAGCAGAGCTTATGGATAGATTTGCTGCAATGTTAGTTGATTGGAATAGAAAAATAAATTTAACTGCTATTATAAATTCAAAAGGGATCGTTGACAAACACCTAGTTGACAGTTTGCTTGTTTTAAAAGCGCTCGATATTAATAAAAATGCTAATCTTCTTGACGTTGGAGCGGGAGCGGGATTTCCGTCAACGCCTATAGCTATAGCAAGAAATGATTTGAAAGTGACGCAAATTGATAGCTTGAATAAAAGAGTGGTTTTTTTAAAGGAAGTCGCTAAGATGTTAAATCTTGATATTGCCGCAATACACGCAAGAGCTGAAGAGTATATAAAAAAACATGGTCAACGACAACATTTCGATTTTGTTGTTGCAAGAGCTGTTGCAAAGCTTAGATGTTTGGTTGAATATTGTTTGCCTTTTGTAAAAAAAGATGGTTTTTTTATTGCTATGAAAGGACCCGATTTTGAAGATGAGTTAGAAAAAGCAAATGCTGCCATAAAAATTTTGGGAGGCAGCGTTGAAAAGATTGTCCCGTTTATTTTGCCGGATGAAAGTAAAAGAAATATCATCTTGATTAAAAAAATATCGCACACACCGACAATATACCCAAGAAGTTTTGCTAAAATTTCAAAATCACCTCTTTAAATTGTCTAACCGATTTATCATTGGTCGAATATTGCGATGAAAAGTTCTGGCTATCCTTAGTCCCTTTTGATATACTGATAGTAGAAATTCCCTCTATAATACAAAAGGAAGGATATGTAATATGAAACTGTTTGCTAAGGAAAAGCCCATTAACCACGTAGTTTTAATATCAATTGACGATATACTCTCAAACCCCGCTCAACCAAGAATTGTTTTTGAAGAAGATGAACTCGAAAATTTAGCTGAAAGCATAAAAAATAATGGCATATTGCAACCGCTTACCGTAAGACTTAATCCTGAAAATAAATACGAACTGATTTCGGGCGAACGACGCTTAAAAGCCGCTCGAATTGCCGGTCAAACAGAAGTGCCGTGTATAATCGTAAAAACCGATGCCAGGCAATCCGCTGTTTTCGCTCTCATTGAAAATATCCAAAGAAGAGATCTAAATTATTTTGAGGAGGCTATTGCAATTAATAACCTCATCGAAAAATGGGGAATAACCCAAGAAGAAGCTGCTGCAAGACTTGGAAAGGCTCAATCAACAATCGCAAACAAAATGAGACTACTAAAATTTACCAAGCAACAAAGAGAGCATATGATAAATAGCGGTCTCACCGAAAGACACGCAAGAGCTCTATTAAAACTTCCCAATCCTCAGTTTGTGGACAAGGTGATTCACTACATAACAATTAAAAAACTTAATGTTAAACAAACAGAAGAATATGTTGAGGATTTCTTAAAAGAAGAAACTAAAAGTGCACCGAAATTTATCCCCGTCATAAAAGACGTTCGGATTTTTTTTAATACAATCGACAAGGCTGTCGCAACAATGAAAAGAGCAGGCGTTATGGCACAAACCAGACGGGTGGATTCAAAAGATTATATTGAATATATAGTTAAGATACCTGTCCAAAACAGCAATAAGGTTTAATTGTTTATTACAAAAATATTTTTTGAACTTTAATTAATAATATAAAGATTAAGGACAACTGCGTTTATAAATGGTGGTTGTTTTTTTGATGTTTCACGTGAAACATAATCGTTAATGCACAATTGATGGTATATTATATAACAAAATTTATAATAAAGAAGTAAAAAGGATATGACAATTTTGTTTTTGAACTATCATAGCTTTTTGTGCGGCTTTAATTTTTTGTAAAATTATGCAGCTATGAAAAACCCGCATTTTTAAGATTTTAATTGTTAGTTTGCAAGTTTTTGCATTAAAAAAGCATTGAATTAAAAGGCATATATGTTATAATTATAATTAATTTGAAGAAAAGGGTATAAAAATGTATTGATTGGAGATGAGTATTTTTGGGAAAGGTAATAGCAATAGTTAACCAAAAGGGGGGAGTAGGGAAAACGACAACATCGGTTAATTTGACTGCTGCTATGGGAATTCAAGGCAAAAAGACTTTGCTTATAGATCTTGATCCGCAGGGCAATTCCACAAGCGGAATGGGTGTTCAAAAGAATATGACGACAAGTTCGATATATGATATATTGATTAATGAAAAGCCGGTAGAGTCAGCGATAATGGGAACAAAATTTAAAGGTGTAGATGTTATAATATCCGGAATTGAGCTTGCGGGAGCCGAGATAGAGATGGTAGAAATTGAAGACAGAACATTTTTGTTGAAAAAGGCAGCTTTCCAGATAAAGGATAGATATGATTATGTATTTATTGATTGTCCACCATCGCTTGGATTGCTTACACTAAATGCACTTGCTGCAAGTGATACAATAATAGTGCCGATACAGTGTGAATATTATGCGCTTGAAGGTTTATCGCAATTAATGTCAACGATAAGGCAGGTCAAAAGGTTATATAATCCTATGATAGACATTGAAGGTGTATTGCTTACAATGTATGATGGAAGATTAAATCTCACAATGCAGGTGGTAGACGAAGTTAAAAAATATTTTAAAAACAAAGTATATAAAACGGTAATTCCAAGAAATGTCAGGCTTTCGGAGGCGCCAAGTTTTGGAGAGCCGGTATCATATTACGATAGATATTCAAAAGGAGCGCAGTCATATCAAAATCTTGCGCAGGAGATAATAAAAAACAACAGGATATAAAAAGGAGATGATTTAATTGGCAAGAAAAAGTGGACTTGGTAAAGGTTTGGATGCACTTTTTCAAGATAACGCAAAGGAGTCTAAAGAAATAGCGATACTTAGCATAAATGAAGTTGAGCCGAACAGCGATCAGCCAAGAGATAGATTTGATGAAGAGTCACTTACAGCGCTTGCAAATTCAATACGTGAGCATGGAGTTATACAGCCGATAGTTGTCAGGCCGTTATTTGGTGGAAGATATCAAATAATAGCAGGTGAGAGACGTTGGAGAGCATGCAGAATTGTTGGTCTTAAAGAGGTGCCAGTTATAGTAAAAGAAGTTGATGACAAAGGCACGATGGAGCTTGCACTTATCGAGAACCTGCAAAGGGAAGATCTAAATCCAATTGAAGAAGCAAAAGGCTATAAAAATTTAATGGACAACTATAATCTTACTCAAGATGATGTTGCAAAAAGGGTAGGGAAGTCAAGAAGTGCGGTAGCAAATGCGCTTAGACTTTTAAGTTTGCCAAATGAAGTTTTGGAAGATCTTGAATCTTGTAAATTATCAGCCGGTCAAGCGAGGGCGCTTCTTGCGTTTGGCGACGAAGAGCGCATTAAAGAGGTTGCCAAAAAGGCTGTTTCAAACGGGTTGAGTGTGAGAGAACTTGAGAAGCTTTCAAAAGAAGATAAGGCTAATGATAATAAAGTTGAACTTAAAATCAATAAAAAAAGCAAAACTTTAAAAAGCAATATGTATAAAGAAATAGAAATATCCATGCAACAAGAGCTTCATAGAAAAGTAAAAATAGAAGCCATAAACGGAGGACATGGGCGACTTACTATAGATTTTTATAACCAAGACGAACTAATTGACATAGCATATGCACTTGCTGGACAAAGAAGATAAAGAGGAGGATAATAAATGTTAGATATAAAATTTTTAAGGGAAAACGTTGAAAAAGTAAAAGACAATATAAGGAAGAAGTTTCAAAATGAAAAATTACCTTTGGTTGACGAGGTTGTTGAATTGGATGAAGAATATCGCAAAATTAAGACCAGATGTGACCAAATAAGAGCAGACAGAAATCGCATAAGCAAACAAATAGGCTCTTTTATGGCAAATGGTGATGATAAAGCGGCTGCAGAGGCAAAACAACAAGTCAAAGATATGGTTACAGAGCTTGATGCTATGAAAGATAAAGAGCGTATATTAGCTGATAAAGTGCGAAAAATTATGCTTATAATTCCAAATATGATTGATGACAGTGTGCCAATCGGTAAAGACGATAGCGAAAATGTTGAGCTAAAAAAGTTTGGTGAACCATCAGTGCCGGACTATGAAGTTCCTTATCATGTTGATATAATGGAGAAGTTTTGTGGCATAGATCTTGACAGCGCAAGAAAAACAAGCGGTAATGGTTTTTATTATCTTTGCGGAGATATAGCAAGACTGCACTCAGCTGTTTTATCATATGCCAGAGACTTCATGATAGATAGAGGCTTTACCTATTGCATACCGCCATATATGATTAGAAGTGAAGTGGTAAATGGTGTGATGAGCTTTTCTGAGATGGAAAACATGATGTATAAAATAGAAGGAGAAGATCTATATCTTATAGGAACCAGCGAACATTCCATGATAGGTAAGTTTATAAATACATTTACCGAGGAGGAGAAGCTGCCCATAAAATATACAAGCTACTCACCGTGCTTTAGAAAAGAGGTTGGCTCTCATGGGATAGAAGAAAGAGGAGTATATAGAATCCACCAATTTGAAAAACAAGAGATGGTGATTGTGTGCAAACCTAACCAGAGCAAAGATTATTTTATGGGAATGTTAAACAATACCGTAGATTTCTTTCAATCATTGGATATACCGGTCAGGACATTGGAATGCTGCTCTGGCGATCTTGCGGATTTAAAGGTAAAAAGCATAGATGTTGAAGCATGGTCTCCGCGACAAAAGAAATATTTCGAGGTTGGCAGTTGTTCAAACCTAGGAGATGCTCAGGCAAGGCGACTTGGAATCAGAGTAAAATGCAGGGATGGTAACTATTTTGCTCATACACTAAATAATACGGTTGTTGCTCCTCCGAGAATGTTAATCGCACTTTTGGAGAATAATTATAACGAAGATGGGTCATTACGCATTCCAAAAGCACTGCAACTATATATGGGCGGAAAGGCAAAATTGAAATAATTAACGAAACATTAGAAAATGCTTGAAAAGGCCACTTATTTTGACGTGAAAACACTAATATATGGTCTGTATATATGAGTCAGCACAAAATTTCCTAATCTGTATGAAGTTAATCTAAAGCTGTATGCTAAACAGCAATGCAAAAAATAGTCGAATAAAATTAATAGAGATTGTTAAGTTTTATTCCTTTTTAATATGTGATAACGATATTAATTAGAGATAAGATATTAAAATAGTAGGGTGCGATATAAAACATACATAAGAAATCTAAATGTTTTTTTCATTTGTGCATTTACGGTAATGTTTCACGTGAAACATCAAAAAACAATCTATAGATAATGATAAAGCCGTCTCTAAATATTTGTTTACGCTTTTAATATTTCTTTTAGCCTAACATGTTGTGTCTTTAACTCAAATTTGATTTATTTCTTTTTCATCTTATCTAATCTAATCATCTAAATGTGGCAATCCTATCCATCTTCTTTATTTTAGCATAAACAACACTCGTTTGTGATAGTTCATGAAACTATATACAAACGAGCTTTAGTGTTAATACATTTAATATTTTTTCTTTAAGACTTTGCAAACACCGCAAATGAATAGGGCGAAAGCACACATTCATTGTTTATATATTCACCGTGTTTGCACTCATAGCCATTTAGGTTTTTTTTGAGTTTGTAGGTGTTGTCGTTTGAATTTAGAAAAACAAGCGTTTCCCCGCTTGAGGATATTCTGCTAAATGCGAGAATATCCTCTGGTTCATCGATAAAATTTAATCTTCCGTCTGACAAAGCCGGGAGGTTTTTTCTAAGACGGCCGAGGAGCTTTGTAAACTCAAGTATGTCATTGTCCTCATATCCCCAAGGGTAGCACTTTCTGTTAAACGGATCCCTATATCCTTGCAATCCCGCTTCATCACCATAATATATGCACGGCACACCGGGAAGGAAATACTGAAGCACCATAGCACACTTTAACAAATTTACGCCGTGCTCATATTGACTTGGGGAAAGAACATGTGTAAACTGCCAGTTTCTATCATGGTTTTCTTCTGTTTCTCCTGCAAGTGCTGTTATAGCACGAGTTACATCGTGTGTTGATATCATATTCATGCAGACATTCAAGGAATCGCTTGGGTAGTTTTCGACAATTGTTAAAATAGAGTTTATAAATAAGACTTTATCCTTTGTTCGAACATATGAAAGAATGGCATTTCGAAACGGATAGTTCATAACACCATCTAGCTGATTTCCAAGTAAATATTTTCTTGTTTGTCCATATGCAGATTTGTTTGAGGCGTCCTCCCACACTTCACCTATTAGGAGTTTTTCCTCGCCCTCGGATTTAATTGTTTTTCGAATGCGTTCTATAAAATAGTCAGGTAGTTCGTCAACAACATCTAACCTAAATCCGGAAGCACCAAGACGAAGCCACTTTTTAATAACACCATCATCACCACAAACATACTCGATAAAGTCCGGATTTGATTTGTTAATAGTAGGCAAAGTTTTAAATCCCCACCACGAACTGTATTCATTTGGATAGTTATTAAAACTATACCATGAATAGAATTTGCTGTCGGTAGAATTGTAAGCACCCAAAGAGTCGTAGCGATTTTTTTTATTAAAATATATGCTGTCGTCACCTGTGTGGTTAAACACACCATCCAATATTATTGAAATGCCATGTTTTTTTGCCGTGCTGCAAAGTTCGGAAAAGCAGCTATCGCACCCAAGCAGAGGATCAATTTTCATATAGTTTGCTGTGTTATAGCGGTGACTTGAATGAGCTTCGAAAATAGGATTGAGATATATAACTGTAACACCCAAAGATTCAAGGTATGGAAGTTTTTGTTCAATGCCTTTTAAGTCGCCGCAAAAGTAGTCGTCATTTAAGATTTCGTTTTGACTATTTGGCATGAAAAAAGGTGTGCCACCCCAATCCGAACGCAATATACGATCTTTTGGGATATTCGCTTTTTTTATCCCGCTATAGTTAAAGCGATCGGGGAATATTTGATAATAGATACCACCTTTTATGAAATTGGGGGTTTTTGTTTCGGCATTGTAAACCGTCAGCTGGAAGTTTGGAGCGTTATTGTTATCGGTAAAATATCCGCGCGAATATGGATCTCGCTTTATATATTTAGTAACTACATCTCTTTGAATTTTAAAATAGTAAAACGACACACGACTGCTTTTTGGCGTAAAAGTGCAGCCGTAATAAATCACATTGTCTTTTGTGAATTTGTAGGCAAGATTAACATTTTCATTATAGCCGTCATTGTCATAAAAACACAATATTACCGATGAAAAAGCGTATTCAAGCGGAAGAGCAACATTAAATTTCACTTGAGTACCTACTTTTACAGCGCCAAATGGAGATTTATAATTTAAATCTCTGCTATCAAAAGGGAAATTCATAAAGCAAGTCACCTCACTATTAATAAGTAAATATATAAAAGTATGATTAATTAATGCCCAAAAATTTTTAACATAAAGAATGACATATTAAAGAAAAAGCGCATTTATTAAATGGGGCTCATTTTTGCTGGTAAAAAATTCTTAAAAACAATTATAATCCTAGTAAAAAAATAAAAAGATATGACTATAGTCAAAACACGAAAATATAATATGAAAAATTAGATCACTTTTTCTAAATCAAGTTTTAATATTTATTATACCTAAAATTTTTCATTTTGACACTTTCTAATTTACTTAATTCATTTTTATTATAATTCTAATCCTAATCTCTCTACACAAGAAATAGTTGGTCTGGCATTAGCAATGTTAATACACTCATTTTGTATCATTTAGAGGGATCTTTTTATATAGTAGTTACTTTTTATTTAAGTTTTGCGATAAGAGCAAAATTAACAGGCACTATATATGAACAACTGGCAAATTTAAGGTTGTCTCACAATCAATGAGTTAATTTGAACATATATATTTAATTTAATAATTATGGTTTAATATCCCATATATTGTTTGCATATTCATTTATAGCCCTGTCACATGAGAAATAACCGGCATTAGCGATATTTATTGCACTCATTTTATACCACTTGGAAGAATCTTTATAGATAGCGCTTGCTTTTTCCTGAGTTTTGCGATAAGAGCAAAAATCGGCAAGCACCATATATGGATCGCTCCATTTAAGAGAATTAACAATGTCGGAAAATGTATTGCCACCTATACCTCTTTCCATAAAGTCGATAGCATGCTTAATTTCCGGAATTTTATTATAAATTTCAATTGGAGAATAGCCAATCTCTTTTTGGTGTTCGACTTCACTTGAGGACATACCAAAAATTAAAATGTTGTCGTCACCAACACTTTCGTGGATTTCGATATTGGCGCCATCTTCCGTTCCAAGAGTAATAGCTCCGTTAATCATAAACTTCATATTACCTGTGCCAGATGCTTCAGTTCCTGCAAGGGATATTTGCTCAGAGATGTCGCTTGCGGGAATTATAAGTTCGGCAAGAGATACATTATAGTTTTCAACATATATAACATTAAGTTTTTCATTTATTTTAGGATTTCGCCTGATTTCGTTGGAAAGAGAACAGATAAGTTTAATAATTTGTTTTGCAAGGTAGTAGCCAGGAGCAGCTTTTGCTCCAAAGATATATGTTTTAGCGACAAAATCAGCATCGGGATTGTCGCGCAAATATAGGTAGTCGGTAATTATGTTAAGAGCGTTTAGATGCTGCCTTTTATATTCGTGCATTCGCTTTACTTGAACATCAAAAATAGAGTCGATGTTTAGTTTTATGCCGTTTTGGTTTAAAATATAGTCATAAAGGCGTTTTTTTGCATCTTTTTTAACTTCAAAAAGCTTTTCCTGAATATTTTTATCACAAGCAAAAGCTTCAAAAGCTTTTAATTCTCGTGCATCTTTTTCAAACTTGGCACCTATGGTGTCTTTCAAAAGCTTTGATAGACCAGGGTTTGATTGATTTAGCCAGCGTCGATATGCAATGCCGTTTGTGACATTTGTAAATTTGTCTGGTGTTTCGCGGTAGAAGTCGTTGAATAAATCATTTTTAATAATGTTGCTGTGAAGTTTTGAGACACCATTTACTTTTTTGCATGCATAAACACAAAGATTTGCCATATGCACGCGGTTGTCGTTTATGATAGACATTTTGGCTATGCGACATTTGTCCCAGCCAAAACTATTATTCATATGTTCAACAAATCTGCGATTTATCTCTGTAATGATTTGCATTATTCTAGGCAATAAATCAAAAAACAATTCTTCATTCCAAATTTCCAGTGCTTCTGACATAACTGTGTGGTTTGTGTAGGCGAATGTGTTTGTTACAATATCCCAGGCTTTTTCCCAGGTATATCCGCATTCATCTAGCAAAATTCGCATAAGCTCAGGTATTGCAAGAGCGGGGTGAGTATCGTTAATGTGAATAGCATTTTTTTCTGCAAAGTTATCCATAGTGCCATATTCACGAATGTGACGATTTGTAATATCACCGAGAGAGGCTGAACAAAGAAAATATTGCTGACGTAACCTTAACATTTTTCCCTGCAGATGATTGTCGTTTGGATACAGTATCTTTGATATTGATTCAGCAGATATGCTTTGGCCCATAGCGCCGGTATAGTCACCTTGATTGAATGATTCCATATCAAAAGCCGGTGATTTTGCTTCCCAAAGTCTAAGGATAGCAACACCATCACTGTTAAAACCGGAGACATACATATCATATGGGATAGCGCGAACAATAGAATAATTTTTTTGACGGGTATAGTGAAAACCGGATTCATCCCAAAACTCTTCGATATCACCGCCGAATTTAACATCTATTGCAAGTTCAGGTTGTGCATTTAACCAAATTTTTCCGCCGGGCAGCCAGTTGTCGGGAAGCTCGGTTTGCCAGCCATCAACTATTTTTTGTTTAAATATGCCGAATTCATAAAGAATAGAATAGCCATATGCATTATACCCAAGAGTAGCCATGCCGTCTAGGTAGCAGGCGGCAAGTCTGCCGAGGCCACCATTTCCAAGACCAGCATCGGGTTCTATGTTATAAATATCTTGTAAATTAACATCGAATTCACTCAATACATCTTTAACAATATTTGTTATGCCAAGGTTAAAAAGGTTGTTTTTAAGTGAGCGACCCATAAGGAACTCCATGCTTATATAACTAATTTGTTTTTTACCATTAGATATATTTTTTGCTTTAAAGTGGTGAGCCTTGTTTGAAAGTATCGAATTTATTGTCATGGCAGTTGCTTTATAAAACTTGTCATTAGACGCATTTTCAGGTTTAACACCGAGCTTATTTAACGATTTAATAATCTCATTTTTAATATGAGATTTTGAATAAATTTTCATAAAACACCTCCAAAATTAACACAGTTTAGAATTTTATTGTTTGGTTATATTATTATAAAAAAATAATAACTTATTATAATTATATCGCAAAATCACATATAGTTTCAAGTAATGTATAGGCGAGAGTGTTCCAGAAAAGAGTGAATAGGTGGGAGTGCCCTAAATAAGTTTATAGAAAAGAAGAAAGAAAAAAAGTAGATTTAAGTGAAGGGTACAAGAACTTAGC
>CAJTNJ010000016.1 GCA_910577565.1 uncultured Oscillospiraceae bacterium
AAATTTAATATCTTCTACTATAAAGGTATTTTTTATACTGTCCGCACAATTTGGTGATGTTCAAATTTTGTATGGGTAGCTTTTTTGTTTCTTTAAAAAGAAAATCTTATTATTTTTGCGCACATCTGCTTTTGCATAGTTGATATAATATTTATTGAAGTTTCTATTAATAGATGAACACTTAACAAATCAATCTTATTATAGGTGTAACAAGATCAACAAATCATCAAAAATTTTTCCAAATTAATCCAATTTAAAAAACCAATAAACATAAAAGTATTTTAAATATCTTTCAAATCAGATATGACAATTAATTTATAATATCAAATTTATGGCTCACAATAAGCTTTTACTACAAAACACATCGCTTGCTACCTGAATTCATATTTTTATAGTTAACCCCTCTTGTTTTTTTCCAAAGTTACATGTTATTTGCATTTATAGTATATTCCATAATATGATCCTTAAAATTTACTTCTTTTTGATAACTTGTAATATTGCATATATAGCTTTATTTGCTATGTGTTTTTTGGTTAACTTTTTTATTTTATTATTATATTTCATTTGTTAACACTCCCAAATATAACCTGAATAAAAAAAGCATAAAAATCAAATAATAATCATGAAAACAATATAAGGAGGGATAGAAGTGTTAGATAAAATTGCTTTAGCCATAGTTATAATTGGAGCCATTGTTTGGGGTGGCATTGGAATATTTGGCGTTGATATAATCGCTTCAATTTTTGGAGGACAATTAAATATTGTTAGTCGTATAATTTACACTATTGTTGGCTTAGCTGGAATTTGGTGTATCGCGCTCTTGTTTCGAAGCAATGAGATTGCAAGTACAAATAGATAGATTTTCAAATTAAAAACCTGCTTGAAAATTTTACTTTTAAGCGGGTTTTTAATTTTATCTATTTTAAGCCGAGTACTTCTTGGTATAAAAAAACATACTTAGATGCTGACTTATTCCAGCTAAAATCACACGACATGCAGTGTTTTAACAAACTTTCCCAAACAGGCTTATCTTCATATATTTTTCTTGCTCTATGCAAAGCGTTTGCCATATCATCTGCATTATAACTACTAAAAGTAAACCCATTTCCGCTACCTAGTGAGCAGTCGGTAATTGTGTCTTTTAATCCTCCTGTCTCTCTAACTATCGGAACACTTCCATATCTTAAAGCTATCATTTGAGCAAGCCCGCATGGTTCCGATTGAGACGGCATCAAAAACATGTCAGACCCGGCATATATCTTTTTAGCCATATTTTTATTATAACCAATATATATTGAAATTCGGTCAGGATATTGCTTGTGCATATAATCAAAAAATGATTCATAAATATATTCTCCTGAACCAAGAACAGCAAATTTAAAACCACTTTTGATTAAGTTTTCAAGCGCATATTTAATTAAGTCAAACCCTTTGTGCCTTACCATTCTTGATACTATTCCCACAACTGGTTGGTTATCATCTGACAGCTTTAAATCATGACAAAGTCCGGTTCTGTTGTTTTGCTTTCCGCTTACATCACTTGCGCTGTAATTTTTGTAAATGCCTTCATCTGTCATGGGGTTGTTTACATCATAATCTATCCCATTTAATATCCCACAAAGTTTATATGTGTGGTGAACAAGCTCTCTATCTAAACCATGTGAATAACAAGGATCTAAAATTTCTGAAGAATAACTTTTGCTAACTGTTGTTACTTTATTTGCCACCTCAATAGCCGCCTTTGTCATGTTAATGCAGTCATCATATTGCATAAGGCTTTTAAAATTGGATGGTATTCCAAGCACATCTTCCATAATCTCAAAGCCATATTTGCCCTGATATTCAATATTATGGATTGTATATATGGATTTTATATTAAAAAATTTGCTCTGACATCTATAGAATATGTCGAGATATACCGGAATAAGTGCTGTTTGCCAGTCGTTGCAGTGAATAATGTCAGGGACATAGTCTATATGCCACAGCATCTCAAGTGCGGCTCTTGAAAAAAACGCAAAACGTTCTGCCTCATCATAAAATCCGTAAAGGCCACTTCTTTTAAAATAATACTCGTTATCCAAAAAATAGAATATTACGCCACCATGATTATATTCAAACAAACCGCAATATTGCTTTCGCCAACCTACAGGCACAGTAAAATTACATATATATGTCATTTTGTCCTTCCACTCACTTGAAATGTCAGAATATAACGGCATAACAACTCTGCAAGCAATGCCTTTGGCTCTAATAGCTTTTGGTAGTGATCCAGCAACATCTCCCAAGCCACCCGATGCGGCAAAAGGTTGAGCTTCACTGGTTGCAAATAATATCTTCAAAGTGGTTTCCTCCCATATTTTTTATTGTATTTTTAATTTAAATTGTTATGTTTTTGACAATGAATTTTGGGTAAAAATTTGTTGATATGAGCGTTTTATTTTTTAAAATTTCAACCATCTTATAGGTTATAACATACTGAAAGTGGCTGCTGTTCTCAACAGCTGTTCTTTGCATCAATATTGAGTTTTTGATCGATGCATTTTAAAAACACGACAGTCCCTGCATATGACAGAGTTTTCTACATGATCGTTAATTATGCAACCGTCAGCAATAAACTTAATTTTATGTCCGTATGCGGCCTATAATTTGTCGGAACTTAGTCCCTAACTATTTAGCTTTGCTCACTGTCGGCAATATCTTCAAAGCAATTTTCTTTATACTTTCCTGTTATATTTTTAAATTAAACTGTTGTATTTTTAGCAATGTATGTTGGGTAAGAACTTGTTGATGTGAGCGTCTTATTTTTTGAAATTTCAACCATCTTGTCGGTTATAACATACTGCAAGTTGCTGCCATTTTTAACAGTTGTTCTTTGCATCAATATTGAGTTTTTGACCGATGCATTTTCAAGGACACGACAGCCTCTGAATATGACAGAGTTCTCAACATGGCCATCAATTATGCAACCGTCAGCAATAAAACTATTTTTTATGTCAGCATGTAAGCCATACTTGACCGGAGCTTCATCCCTAACCTTAGTGTAAATTGGGCGGTTTTTATTAAATAACTCTTCTCTGACAGAAGGATCTAAAAGCTCCATATTAGCCTCATAATAATTTTTCATTGAGCAAATAGATTTAACGTATCCGTTATATTTTACCCCTTTTATGTTATATTCTTTGCATTTGCTCTGTAAGAAGTTTTTATCTAAGCTATATTCACCTTTGCTTATTGATTCTATAACAAGTTCTTTTAAAAAGTCTCGTTCGAATATAAACACATTGAGTGAATAGTTAAATTCACCTGAAATATCAGGATTAAGCATTACCTCTTTTAGCCTGTCATTTTCATCAAAGTTTAAAATAATCGATTTTTTTGCCTGATCATTTTCCAAAAAAGAGGTTTTATACAAAACAGTCGCATCTGCGCCGCTTTTTTTGTGTTTTGAAATAATTGCGTTATAGTCTATGTTAGCGACTAACTGACAGTCACTAAGCAAAATATATTTGCATGGGTTTTTGCTCATAAAATCAAGTGCGGCACCTAAAGCTTCCAGTTTGCCGTGATATATACCGAAATTTTTGTTGCCATAAGGTGGTATTATCTTCAGCCCACCCATTTTTCTTGACAGATCCCACTCAGCTCCGTTGCCGACATGCTCCATGAGCGATTGATAGTTAGCTTTTGTTATTAAACCAACATCTACTATTTTAGCGTTAACACAATTGGAAAGAGGAAAGTCTATCATTCTATATCTCCCGCCAAAAGGTACCGAGGCGAAAGTTCTTAGTTTAGTGAGGCTAGCAATGGATGAGTCGTGCATATTGGCAAATATAATGGCTGCTGCCGTTCTTTCATTTGTTAGCATATTTTACCCCCGATACTTTCACACATCTTTTTCTATCATCGACTTTGACTTTATATTTTCACCCGCTTTGATTTTGATATTTGGGCCAATAACGGCAATTTCTAAATTTGAAGCATTGTCTTCATATTGATTTGGTTCTCCCACAACAGAATTTTCACCGATAACGCAATTTTCACCAATTATTGAATAGTTTACGGTTGCCCCCGCTTTTATAGTGCTGTTGGACATTATTACGCTGTTTTTTACCGATGCGCCTTTTTCAACAACTACACCGGGTGATAAAACACAAAAACTTACATCTCCATCAATTTGACATCCTTCAGTAACTAAAGAATTTAAAACTTTTGCTTTCTTGCCTATATATTGAGGAGGTTTGACGGCACTTCGCGTATATATCTTCCAACTTGGATTATAAAGATTGAATGGGTTCTCATCTTTAATTAAATCGATATTTGCATCAAAAAGGCTTTCTATTGTGCCAACATCTTTCCAGTATCCTTTAAACGGATAGACTTTAAGCTTTAGTTTGTTTTTCAGCATCTTAGGTATAATATCTTTGCCAAAATCTTTGCTGGAATTTTGATCGGCATCGTCTTTTTGCAATAGCTTTTTTAACAGTTTCCAGTTAAAAATATATATTCCCATAGACGCGAGATTGCTGCTGGGATTTTTAGGCTTTTCCTCAAATTTGCAAACAAATCCCGATTCATCACAACAGACAATGCCAAATCTTGACGCTTCTTCTTTAGGAACTTCAAATGCGGCTATTGTGCAATCTGATGAAGACTCTTTGTGACATCTTATCATCTTGTCGTAGTTCATTTTGTAAATATGGTCACCGGATAAAATTAAAACATAATCAGGGTCATATCTGTCTACAAAATTGATGTTTTGATAAATCGCATTTGCAGTACCGGCATACCAGCTGGCACCGTGAGAGCTTTGATAAGGCGGAAGTATGTGTACTCCGCCATAAAGTCTGTCCAGATCCCATGGTTGGCCAGCTCCGACATATTCATTCAAAACAAGAGGGGAATATTGAGTAAGAACACCCACTGTGTCAATTCCTGAATTGATGCAGTTAGAAAGCGGGAAGTCTATAATTCTATATTTTCCTCCGAATTGTACTGCGGGCTTTGCTATATTTTTGGTTAACGCTTGCAGGCGGCTGCCTTGACCTCCAGCAAGCAACATTGCTACACACTCCTTCTTTGCAAACATCCATAGCCCCTCCTTAAGTTTAATTTTAAGGTTTCTTCACTGTTTATTTTATCTTTTTTGTATTTTTTGTTCTATTTAAATGTTTAGTTTTTAAGGCGGGTGATTTTGGTTTTAAATATAAAGCGCCCATAGAAGGAATGGTTAATTCTATAGAATAATCATAGCCGTGCAAAGGCATTTTGGCTGGTTTTAT
This sequence comes from uncultured Oscillospiraceae bacterium, assembly GCA_910577565.1. Lineage (GTDB taxonomy): Bacteria > Bacillota > Clostridia > Oscillospirales > Ruminococcaceae > RUG12519. The sequence goes on from CAJTNJ010000016.1 coordinate 5,283, forward strand.
ATTATTTTTATTCAAGACATCGTCTCCACCAAAAGCCTTTTTGTCGGTGTTAAATGCTTCTATGTAATCACAATAAAAAGGTACGCCTATTCTATAGTTATGGTATGGTCTTGGACAGAAATTACAGATAACAATAATTTCTTTTTTTGACTTGTCAATTCTTCTAAAAGCGATGACATTATTTTTATAATCATCATTTGATATCCACGCAAAACCGTTTGAAGAATTGTCCAATTCCCAAAACTCTTTATTTTGCAAATAAAACATATTAAGCGTTTTTACATAGTTTTTAAGCATTTTGTGTTTTTCATATTCAAGCAAATTCCAGTCGAGCGAAGAGCTAAAATCCCACTCCTTGAATTGTCCAAACTCCTGCCCCATAAATAGTAATTTTTTACCCGGATGAGCCATCATAAAGGCAAGATATACTCTAACACCTGCAAATTTTTGATTATAGTCACCGGGCATTTTTTCAATAAGCGATCCTTTCCCATAAACAACTTCGTCGTGTGAAATGGGCAAGATATAATTTTCAAAAAATGCATAGTAAAATGAAAAGGTTATCTTTCCATGATTGTTTGCCCGAAAATATGGATCCAATTTCATATATGCTAAGGTATCGTTCATCCAGCCCATATTCCATTTATAGTTAAAACCAAGCCCGCCATCTTTTTCAGAGCCGGTCACCATAGGCCATGCTGTAGACTCTTCTGCTATGGTTATGAGATTTGGATGGCGTGACAAGACAAGTCTGTTTAGCTTTTTTAAAAAATCAACGGCTTCCAAATTTTCTTTTCCGCCATATTTATTTGCAACCCATTGTCCATCATCTCGATCATAATCAAGATATAACATAGATGCAACTGCGTCAACTCTTAACCCATCAATATGAAATTCATCCACCCAATAGTTAGCGGACGAGAGCAAAAATGACACAACCTCGTTTCGACCAAAATCAAACACACATGTTCCCCAAGAATAGTGCTCACCTTTTCTTGGGTCGCTATATTCATAGCAACAGCTTCCGTCAAAGTGATAAAGGCCATATGCATCTTTTGGGAAATGAGCGGGAACCCAATCAAGAATTACGCCGATTTCTGCTTTGTGAAATTCATTTACCATCTGTTTAAATTCAAATGGCGTGCCAAACCTTGAGGTGGGTGCAAAATATCCTGTTACTTGATATCCCCAGGAAGCATCATAAGGGTACTCTGTTATTGGCATAAGCTCTATGTGAGTATAGTGCATATCCTTTAAATATGGAATTATTTCTTTTGCAAATTTTAGATATGAAAACGTATTACCGTCTTGATATCTTTTCCAAGAGCCCATATGAACTTCATAGATATTCATTGGCGTGCGGTTAACGTCCTTTTTTGATTGTTCGTTCAGCCATTTTTTATCTCCCCACGACATCTTAGGGGAACTGTAAAACTTAGTTGCATTATTTGGACGCGTTTCAAAGTGAAATCCAAAAGGGTCCGATTTTAATAATATTTGTTCATTTTTTGACAATATGCTGTATTTATAAATATCATAATTTTTTATAGAAGGAATAATGCATTCCCAAATTCCTCCGGGGTGTATCTTTTCCATTGGGTTTGCCCCATGCTGCCAGTTGTTAAAGTCACCAACCACTGAAACAGCCTTAGCAGAAGGTGCCCAACACCGAAACACAACCTGCCTGCTGTCGCTTTGAGTCAGCTTGTGTGAACCAAAATATTCAAAGGCGTTTATTGACCTTCCCTCAAAAAATGCAGTTATTAATTCTAAATCATGTTCTTTGAATTTAGCATTCATCATATCAAAAGCCCTAAACTTATAAATAATTTCAAAAAGCGCTGTGATTCCATCTTAAAAGCGCTAGCAATTGCCTTTTTCAAATTGAATTAACATATTTGATTTATAACTATTATAACAAATTATCCATGCATATTCAAGAAAAATTTGTGTATAATTTTATTTTAATGTCAATTAAACAATAAATTAAGGCAATATTATTATATGTGCAAAAACTGCGAATAATCTTATAAACATCCTAAAAATGGAATGTAAAATTAAGCAAAAAAATTAATTATAATCTTTCATTTTTTACAGAAAATGAATTTGTTTTACAAAAGCGGGCATTATAAAAATGCAACAAAATATGGAGAATGTTATGAAGCGAAAAATTTGGTTGACTTGTTTTGGCGGTTGTGCATATATTTTGCTTGAAATAATATGGAACGGTCGCAGTCATTGGTCTATGTTCATTTTAGGCGGCATTTGTTTTAGGATGATAAGCCTAATTAGAAAATTCAAAGTAAATCTTCCTATTAAATGTGTTCTTTGTGGATTTGGAATTACTGTCGCTGAATTTTTTTCGGGAGTTATTTTAAACATAATATTAAAATGGCATATTTGGGACTATTCCTTTTTGCCATTTAATGTTCTTGGTCAGGTTTGTTTACCATTCACTTTGCTTTGGACGTTGATTTCTTGGCCGGCAATAAAAATAGATGAAATGCTCGAAAACAAGATGAATTTTGCAAAAAAACAAAACAAGTTTATATAAAACTATTAGTATAATTCCAAAAATTTAGACTTGTGGTAAATTAATTTGATAATTATCTTATCTGCCAGTTGCCTCTTATTATAAATTTTTGGGTGGTGAGTTCCTTAAGCCTCATCAGTCCACGAGCATGTAGTTTTTTGTATATATGCCAACAAGCAAAAATTCGCCACAATCATTAAACCGAGTGGATGCGGTTACATAAACAGCCGATGAATACACAGCACCTAGAAAATATTCAGATGTTTCATAGCTAGAAGTCACTATGCATCCCAAGAGCGTTATTATTAATTCAATATAATTGGTTGTTTTAAAAACGGGTAAATAACATAGTAAAAAGTAGTTGGGATGATTTGTGTCTTTATAGTAATTTCGTTGCAACATATGTTTTCAAGAAAGCCGAAAATTTTAAGACATTCTAATTTTTGTTTGAACATTTAATTGCTTAGATTTGCTCAAATTTCGTTACCTAAAAATATATTTCACTAAAAAATATCATTTTATTTTTTATATTATAAATAATTTTTACTAATACAGTGTAATTAAGATACTCACGCCAAAACTATTAGTATAATATCAAATGTTTAGACTTATAGTAAATTGATTTGATGATTATCTTATCTGCCCGTTACCTCTTATTATAAATTTTTGGGTAGTAAGTTCCTTAAGCCCCATCGGTCCACGAGCATGTAGTTTTTGTGTCGATATGCCAAGCTCTGCACCAAGACCAAATTCACCGCCATCAGTAAATCGTGTGGATGCGTTTACATAAACAGCCGATGAATCCACAGCACCTAGAAAATATTCAGATGCTTCATAGTTGGAAGTAACTATGCATTCTGAATGCTTTGATGAATATTTTTCTATGTGTTCTACCGCTTGTTCTATATTGTCAACAATTTTTACTGACATTTTATATTCAAGATATTCAGTGTAAAAATCATCGTCTGTGGCAAGCTCTATATCTGATAATATTTTACGGGAATTTGCGCAACCGACCAATGTAACACCAGCTGCGTCGAATTCTTTCTTCAGCATTTTTAAAAATGTTTTTGCTACTAAACGATGAACAAGCAAACTTTCTGCCGCATTGCAAACGGAGGGACGAGAAATCTTTGCATTTAAAGTAATTTTGAGTGCCATGTCGAGATCTGCGCTTTCATCTACATAAATGTGGCAGTTACCGGTGCCGGTTTCAATAACCGGAACAGTTGAATTGCTAGCAACAGATTTGATAAGGCAAGCGCTTCCTCTTGGTATTAACACATCCAATACGCCGCGCATTTTCATCATCTGGTTTGCACTCTCTCTTGATGTATCCGTTACAAGTTCAATTACATTTGGATTCATACCACAGTTTCTAAGCGCATCTTTCATAAGTTCTACAAGCGCAGTGTTTGTATATATGGCTTCTTTGCCACCCCTAAGCAACACTGCATTGCCGGATTTAAGACATAGCGTTGCAGCATCAACCGAAACGTTTGGACGAGCTTCATATATTATGCCTACCACGCCAAGAGGCACACGGACTCTTTCTATCTTGAGTCCATTTGGCCTTGTTGTGCCGTCTATTATTTCACCAACGGGATCAGACAGATGTATGAGCTCATCTATAGCAAACGTCATGCCTTTTATTCGATCGGAATTTAGTGTCAGCCTGTCGATTAGATGTTCTTGCAAGCCGCTTTGCTTTGCAGATTCAATATCTCTTTTGTTTTGTTCCAATATCTTATTTTCATTTAAAATTAAAGTGTTTTTAATCTCTTTAAGTGCTTTGTTTTTTTGTGAAGTAGTTGCTGTGTTTATATCTTTAGCAGCGTCTTTTACTAATCTTCCTTGTTCTATAGCAGTCATATTTAACCTCTCTTTAAACCAATTTGTTTATAATTAACAGTCTAAAACAGCTAATAATTAACCAATTTTGAGATTATAAAATCTTTTGCCAAGATCTATAAATGTACCCTTTAATTCCCCATCAAATATACCATATACTCTTTCAGGATATGCGCCGTTCATTATAAAAGTTGGTATGTTTTTTTCAGCTGCAATTGCGGCTGCATTTAGTTTTGTAACCATACCGCCTGTTCCAAGAGCACTTTTTTCGCCTTTTGCCGCCTCTTTTAATTCATCGTCAATAGTATTTATATAATCAATTAGTTTTGCATTTTCATTATTTTTAGGGTTACAATTATACATGCCATCGAGATCGGTCATTATAACTAAAATGTCAGCGTCAATTAAGGTTGAAACTGTTGCTGAAAGAGTATCGTTATCTCCAAACTCAATCTCTTTGGTTGAGATGGTATCATTAGCGTTAACTATAGGTAAAACGTTTTTATAAAGCAGCGCATTAAAAGTATTCACTGTATTAGTTTGGTGTTCGCCACCGTCCATAACATTTTGTGTCAAAAGAATTTGCGAGACCATATGATTATATTCGGAAAATAAATTGTCATATATTTTCATAAGTGCACATTGGCCAACAGAAGCGCAAGCCTGCCTATCGGCTAAACTTTGCGGAAGAGTTTGATAACCCATCTTTCCGGCGCCCATGCCAATAGCGCCTGATGTCACAAGAACTATATCTCTTCCTGTGTTTTTAATGTCAGACAAAACTTTAACCAAGTTTTCCATATGTCTTATGTTTGGCAAACCAGTTGTGTGAGCAATGGTTGATGTTCCTACTTTTACAACAATTCGTTTAAACGCCATTTTGATAACAACCTTTTTATTTATAATTTACTATTTAAGTGTAGTAATTATAACATAAATGACAACTTTTGTCACCATATTATTAGTTTGAAGTGACTAAAAGAAGTATATAAAATGCAAAATGAAATAAAAATTATATAATAAATATATTAATATATGAAATATTTAAAAAAGAAGACAAACAAATAAAAGCCGGAAAAACAAAAGCAGGAAGCCAAATATATAAATGTGAGCACTGTGCAAAAAAATACACACCAAATCCAAAAGGAATGAATTATAGTAAAGAAATAAAGAAACATGCAATAAAATTGTATATGGAAGGGAACAATGGAATGGCAGTAGGGAGGATATTAGGAATATAAAAAAATACATGTATACGTTAGATAGGGAAATATACGAAAGAAATAGAAAAAAATGCAGCAAATGATAGAGAAAAAGTAATAAAAATGAACGAACTCTATAGTTATGTTAGAGAGAAAAAACAGAATATATGTGATTAATGTTTGTAACAAGAAAACCGGGGCAAATAGTAGGTTATGATATTGTATTTGATAAAAATGAAAAAAGTTTAAGCTTCGTTTTTCTCTCCTTAAAAATTTTGTTTCTCTTATTGACTTTCTTCCCTATCTTTAATTTGGGCACTCTCCTCAATTCTAAAATGTTGCAAAATTATATTGCATTTGATATAATTTACACGTGTCTTTAAATAAAAATATTAAATAATTTTAGTTTAATAATTAAAAAGAGAGGTTTAAAATATGCCTGCAAAAGTTGTAGTTGGTGTCCAATGGGGCGACGAAGGCAAAGGTAAAATTATAGATATACTAGCATCTAGAGCTGATATGGTTGTTCGCTCTCAAGGTGGTAATAATGCTGGCCATACCGTAGAAAATAACGGAGAAGTTTATAAATTAAGATTAATTCCATCGGGCATTTTATATAATAACACCGACTGTATGATAGGTTGTGGGGTTGTACTAAATCCTCCATCAATCCTTGAGGAAATGGAAGAGTTAAAAGCAAGAGGTATATCTCTTGAAAAACTCAAAATAGATCCACGTGTACATATTGTTATGCCTTGGCATGTTGCTTTGGATGGGGCTTCTGAGAAGTTTAGGGGCAATGCTGAAATAGGAACTACACGACGTGGGATAGGACCATGTTATATGGATAAAGCTGAAAGATGTGGTCTTCGCATGTTCGATCTTATTAACCCCGAAATTTTCAGGCAAAAAGCAACAACTGTTGGTGAGCTTAAAAACCGTTTTATCAAAGAAATTTATAACGAACAACCTCTTGATATACCTGCTATCATTGAAGAATATATTGAGTATGGCCAAAAACTTGCTCCTTATGTTGACGATGTGTCGGTGAAAGTATATAACGCTTACAAAAATGGTAAAGAGATATTGTTTGAGGGCGCTCAGGGGACTTTGCTTGATTTAGACGTTGGAACATATCCATTTGTTACTTCATCAAACCCAATATCTGGAGGTATCTGCACCGGAACTGGTGTAGGGCCAAATATTGTTGATGAAATAATAGGAGTTGCTAAAGCTTATACTACAAGAGTGGGCAAAGGACCTTTTCCTACTGAACTTTTTGATGAAACCGGAAGATTAATTCAAAAAAGAGGCAATGAGTTTGGAACTAACACTGGTCGTGCAAGAAGAGTTGGTTGGTTTGATAGTGTTATTTTAAGACATGCTGTTAGAACCAATGGACTTACCGGGCTTGCTGTTAATAAACTTGACACTTTAAGCGGCATAGAAACCTTAAAAATTTGTGTGGCTTATAAAAACAAAAAAGGAGAAATTGTTAAAAACTTCCCCTGTTCGTTGGATGAACTTAAAGACTTAACACCAGTTTATGAAGAATTGCCAGGCTTTACAGAAAATATTAGCAAATGTAAAAGTTATGATGAGTTACCAAAATCTTGCAAATATTATATAAACAAAGTCGAAAATCTATGTGAATGCTCGGTAAAAATGGTGGGTGTTGGCCCTTCAAGAAACCAAAATCTTGAGCGTTAAATAAAGCATATATAAATAATGATACATTATAAACTTTTCATAGAATATTAAATATAGATAATATAAAATAAGAAAGAGAAATTGCAGCCTTTTAACAATTTGAATAAATAAAAACAATTATATATTAATTGAAAATAAAAATTGGCTTAAGATTTTTTTGTTTTTTGAATTTTGCTGTATATCGCAAATTAGAAATATAACATCACAAATCAACTTTGGCACTTCTAATTTTACATTTTTTACATTGTGTGCTTTTAAATATTTTATTTTTAGGGAACAACTTCCGACTCTCTATTATATTTCTTACAAATATTATTGCATTAATGCGCTTCTGCAAATATATTAATTAAACTAGGGTGAATAGGATTTACATATTAAATGCTCCAAGCACGCATTGTAATTGATGCGTTTATTGTTATAATTTTTAAGCATTGTTGTTTTAATTCTAAGGGTGTTTATAAAAACTTTTTTGCGTCATCAAGCTCAATGTTTGGTATAACATGGCAACTGCGTTTTTCATCTAATGTATGCAAAATAACAGTGCAACAGCCCGCATGCTTTTGAAATACGTTTTGCCTGATTGTGGCTTTTACGAGCTTTTGCTTTGAAAAACAAACTCTGTAAAATGAAAGCCTTCTTGTGTAATTTACTGTAAATATGCCGTTTTTATAGCAAACTCCTGTGTGAAAATATTCAAATATCTTAATAACCAACAATGCAATGTCTAATATAAAAAGCATAACAAAACAAAATACTATAAGAGATGATAGGTTCGGGAAAAACCAAATTCCTATAAGCAGTAAAACAACCAACATAAAAATTGCAACTAAGGGCAACAACAAAAACCGTCTGAAATTTTTGCGCTTGGGTTTATATTGCAACGCACTAAACTTAAATTCCGGTAACAATCTTCTAAGTGAAATTAAAGCTTTTGTTTTCCTGCAAATTGGTATCAAAACAGATTTTTCGTTTTTTTCTTTGCCATATCCTATAACATTAATATTTACTGTGTAAAGCCCTAACAGTTTTGTAATAAGTGTCTGCTTAATCGCAATGAAATTAATCTTGTCAACAGAAATTAAATAAAACCATCTGCCAACTAAATTGCCGTTTTCTATATTTAATTTATTGCTGAATCTTGATATTGAAAATTTGCCATATCTCAATAAGTTTAATGCAAAAGAAAAAGCAAAACCTATTGCGATAAAAATTGAAATTGTAGTTGCAACCGGTGGGATTCCGAAAGCTAAACTGTTGACTGTTTGTGTTACATTTGTGACAACAGCTTTTTCAAGCGATGAACCAATTATTTTACCGGATTGCGATATAAGTGTAGCTAAGAATATAACGCCAGTTATGCCGTTGGCAGAAAAAAGAGCAAGTCCCACCAAAGATAAAAACTTTACCTTTATGTTTTCATGATTTTCATCTTTATTTACGATTTCATTGAAAAATTTTAGTTTTGCTTTTTTGTTTAAAACAATCTTTAAATCAGGTGAAAATTTCGAGCCCGCAGGAGTTTCTATTCTAACGCATCTTGCACCGAATATTTTTAGGTACCAAGGTGATTCAAATGAAATTTGAGTTATTTTTTCTATAGGAATAAATGTTTTTTTGATGAAACAGATGCCGGTGAATTGATAAATCCCGCCTTTATCCAAGCAATAAAGGTGAAATTCCCATGAAATCGTTGCCAATAACAATATAAAAAGCAAAGCCAAAAAATCTATCCAAACACCGGTAACCCAGTTATCTATACTGCCTCCGGAAAAGAAAATCGCGCGCAAAGCGGGAATCAATAAAAGTATGGTAAAGCGCGATATTCGCTTTAATATCACAATTGGGTGCTCTCTTATATACTCCACTTTATTAACACCGCCCTCAATGATCTTTATAGGAGGATAATCTTGAAGTTAGATCTTGCGCAACATTTAGATCAATCCACTTTAGTTTGCCATTTGCAGCTGTAGCTTTTACAACCACTGTTGCAATGTTTAAAATTGGCGTTAAAGGATTTTTAATGACAACCACATTTACTATCTGATTGATTGGAATATAGGAATATTTTATGAAGATGACACCACCTTTAATATATAATTTATCATCATCAATTTTCCAACCTGTGTTGTGCCACAAAAGCGGAATATAGATTAGTCCGATCAATAGCGACAAAATCAAAACAATAAGAAAGCCAATCCACCAAGATATGGAATTAATTTCTAAAGCAAGCGATAATATCATTATAGCTATTATCGCCAAAATCAGCAGTATAGCTTCTTGCGCAAACAGCTTTTTGACAGTTGCCTTGTTATATTTCAAAGTTAAATTCTCCTTTTTTGTGCATAAACGAATGAAATGATAAATATTTGGTTTAAAATCGATTGCAATTTTATAAATAATATATAGGCAGATGCTTTGCTGACTTATTTTCAGATATAATAAGTTGCAAACAGCAGTCTCTATTTTGATACATTTTCATTTATGTTAATGTTTTAATAAAACGAAGTATCAAAAATGATATATATGATAAATATAGAAGCGTTAAATAGAATAAATTTAATTTAAGCCTTGTTTAGCGGTAAAAAACTAAATGCAGCTCTTAAAAAAGCGAACTTATCTTAAATTCATTTTATGTTCATTTAAAACATATGTCATTTGGTTAAAATAATTTTTGAATTTGAAAGGCTAGTTGAAAAAGCATTATGAAAAAGTGTTGATTTGCTCATTGGTGCTTTATATATCTATTATATCTATGGTTTGCTTGCTTTTAAGTTTAATCTCAATATAACCACTTGATCTTAAAAGTAAAAAAACAAAATAAAATAGCAAAATGTAATAATATAAAAAGTAAGAAATCATATTAAATTTAAAGGATAATTTTTTCGCATAATTGAAAGAAAGCTGCATATGAAAATCAAGAGCAAATTTAAAAGAAACATATATAAAATTTATGAACTCTTTCTAAACAACCTAAAGTTATCTCATAAAAATTGCATTCAAAACCACTTTCATATATTACAAAATCCGCAAAGCACACATTTGACTTATAAAATGCTACATATAAAATATTATGTGTTGATTATTACTTCTAAATTTTTTTGATTTTTTACATAAATTTTATTATACCACTTTTTTAAAAGACTGTTATGAATTTTGCATAGTCACCACATAATTGAAAAAGTTCGTCTTAATTTGTGTTTTAATAATCTAAATCTTCGATGGCTTTAATTTTTTCAATCCTTATTTTGTGGCGCTCGCCTTCAAACTCAGTATTTAAAAACATATCTACTAGTTCAAGTGCAAGCCCGGGTCCCACAACTCGGCCACCGAGACAAAGCACATTTGCGTCATTGTGCATTCGTGTAAACTTAGCAGAAAACGTATCCGAACAACAAGCCGCTCTTATGCCTTTAATTTTGTTTGCTGCAATTGAAACGCCAATTCCTGTGCCACAAAATAAAAGAGCCAGTTTACACTCTTTTTTTAATACCGCTTCACAAGGCTTAATTGTCATGTCCGGATAGTCGCAAGATTTTGTATCGTAGCAGCCAAAATCCTTAAATTCTATTCCTTTTAAGTTTAGGTAGTCTATAACGTGTTGTTTTAATTCATATCCTCCATGGTCACTTCCAAGTGCTATCATTGTAACTCTCTCCTTAACTTTTCTTCTCTTAATCTTTCTGCCTGAGAAAGTCTTAAATATTTTGGCATAAGCTCACTTGCTTTTAACGCATTTCCTTTTTTAATTTGCTCAATTCCGCAAAAGCCAATGCTAGAAGCACGTTGCAGTCTAAGCTGTGGCGGTGCTATTTTAATTTTTATCTCGTCTTTCATTTTATCATAGCAAAGCTTTGCACCGTCTCCAATCAAAAAGACTGGCAGATCATATTTGCTGTTTTTTAGTTCATTTGTCAGCTGTTCAATTGATATTGCTCTATCTTCGCTAAGTCTTTTGCATTCGCCCCTTGACATATCAAACACTGCATTATAAACTTGGTCTCTTCTAGCATCCATAACAGCGCACGCTATCACATTCATATCTTCTATATTTTTTGCAAGCCCTAAAAGTGTTGATACTCCAACACACGGCAGTGACATTGCATGTGCTATACCTTTTATAGCTGAAACTCCAATTCTAATGCCTGTGAAAGAACCGGGTCCAAATGAAACAGCTGCGGCATCGATTTGGTCGAGTGCAACATTTGCGTTTTTTAGCATGTCACAAAGCATAACCATGAGTGTTTGAGAGTGAGTAAGTCCAGTTGTGAGTGAACTTTCACATATTACCGCATTTTCATCACAAACCGCACATGACGCTGTGTGTGCACTGCTCTCGAGTGCTAAAATTTTCATTTGCTGCCCTTTCTGATTTTAATCTTTCTTTTATTTTCACCCAAATTTTCTATTTCAATCCAAATAACATTGTCGGGTAAGAAATTTAAAATGTTCTCACTCCACTCCACGACCAAAACATTTGTCGATTTAAGATAATCAAAAAAACCTGTGGTTATGAGATCGTCCTCAAAAGACACTCGATACATGTCAAAATGTATCAGTGATATTTCACCGGAATATTCATTTACAATGGAAAAAGTAGGGCTTGCAACTTCTCCTTTTACATCCATGCCAGCAGACAAACCTCGAACAAAAGCTGTTTTACCCACTCCTATACCGCCTAAAAAAGCCAGGCAATCTCCGCCTTCCACAAATTTTGCAACAAATCTTGCAAAGGCCTCTGTTTCTTTTACCGATTCAGTAATTTTCTCTTTTGGCAGTTTTAAACCTTGAGCGCATTCTTTCATCAAAATAGTCCTTGGATTTTTTCATCAACCACATCAATTGAAAGCGCTGCAGGCTGTTTTGGCAGACCTGGCATAGTCATTATATTTCCGGTAAGCATTATTACAAATCCTGCACCGGCTGCTAGTCTGACCTCGTTTACAGGAATGACAAACCCACTTGGACGTCCAAGCTTTGATGGGTCTGCAGAGAGCGAGTATTGTGTTTTTGCAACGCATACAGGAAAATGATCATATCCCATTTGCACAAAATTATCAAGTTGTTTTCTCGCTTTATCGCTGTATGTAACGTGACTTGCACCGTAAATTTCAGTGGCAATTTTTTCCATTTTTTGTTCAAGTGAAAGTTCGTTTTCATACAAAAATTTAAAGCTGTTTGGTCTTTCGCACAAATTTACTACTTTATTTACAAGTTCTGTTCCGCCTTCTCCACCTTTTTGGAAAACTTCACAAATTGCAAACTCACACTTTTCATTTTCACAGCATTTTTTTATAACATCAATTTCTTCTTCGCTGTCTGTATGAAATTTGTTTAATGCAACTACAACATGGACGCCATAATTTTTCATGTTGGCTATATGTTTCTTTAAATTTTCTATTCCTTTTTCGATTGCAGCAATATTCGGGTTTGACAGATCACTCTTTTTCACGCCACCGTTATATTTTAAGGCTCTAACCGTAGCCACGAGCACAACGCAGTCAGGAGAAATGTTTGCATAGCGGCATTTAATGTCAAAGAATTTTTCAGCACCGAGATCTGATCCAAAACCGGCCTCGGTAATGGCGTAATCGCCAAGTTTAAGTGCAAGCTTAGTTGCCTTTACAGAGTTGCAGCCGTGAGCAATATTGGCAAACGGTCCGCCATGAATCAACACAGGTGTATTTTCAAGCGTTTGAACCAAGTTGGGATTGATAGCGTCTTTCATAAGTGCAGCCATTGCGCCTTGAGCGTTTAGGTCACCTGCAAAAACCGGTTTTTTGTCATATGTATAACCAATTAAAATTTTGGAAAACCGATCTTTTAAATCATCAATATCTTCGGCAAGGCATAAAATAGCCATAATTTCCGACGCAACTGTTATTATAAACCCATCTTCTCTTGGAATGCCATTTACTGGACCGCCAAGTCCGATGACGATATTCCTAAGAGCTCTGTCATTCATATCAAGACAGCGTTTGAAAACTATGGTTCTTGGGTCTATAGAGAGTGCGTTTCCCTGATGTATATGGTTATCTATGAGAGCACAAAGCAAGTTATTTGCAGATGTAATAGCGTGCATATCACCGGTAAAGTGCAAATTTATGTCTTCCATTGGCACCGCTTGAGCATATCCACCCCCTGCAGCTCCTCCTTTTATTCCAAAAACAGGACCGAGTGAAGGTTCTCTAAGAGCAAGCACAGCCTTTTTATTCAATTTATAAAACGCTTGTGAAAGACCAACACTGACGGTTGTTTTGCCCTCTCCGGCCGGTGTTGGATTGATTGCTGTAACAAGTATCAATTTACCGTTTTTTTTGGATTTTAATTTCTCACCAGCTGTTTGAGAAATCTTTGCTTTATATTTGCCGTAAAATTCAAGATCATCTTGAGCAAGCCCTAACTTTTCAGCAACCTCTGCAATTGGCAACATTTTAGCTTTTTGAGCAATTTCAATATCCGATAACATAAAACGCCTCCAACTTAAACTTTATTTTACATTTTTAATAATATAAAACAGTATATCATAATATCGCATTTTTGTGAATAGATCACTCTGTTTGGGAGTGTTCTAAAAGGAGGTTACAATTAAAGAAGAAAAAAGCAGATTTGAGTTAGAAATGCAAAACTTAGCTAGGGCAAATTTATTAAAAGCATTAACAAATATTTTAAGACAGCTTTTGCAGTATCTATTTATCGAAAAAATATTTGGATTTCCTATGCAAAAATTGCTATATAGTTCCTTGTGTTAGAATTGTTACATTCAATAATTAAACATTTTGTTTTTATTTCATTTTTTCGATATTTTAGTTTTTTACATCGCATATCTCTTAAGATATGTGAAAATGTTAATTTAATGTACTATGTAGCACTTCTTGAAGAAAACACATATGTTTTTGTTTTAACGATAACTTTAAATTTAATTTTATTTATTATTTTTTATAATACAGGTGGTTACATTAAGTTGCGTTAAAAAATATTAAAAATTTTTAGTTTATTGGGGAATATTTTTTAATTTGTTAAAATAGAAAAAATATATCCATCAAATTGATTGTCTCTATTTTGCTTCTTTTTTATTTTTTATTTATATTCCTATATTTTCAAAAAGAGAGAGCATAAGTGATCTAGTCTCAGAATTTACATTTTTCTTTATTTAAAATTCTGCATATGTGTAATTTCTATAACAACTCAAATTTCAAAGTATGAAGAATAAGTGTCAGAATCAAAACATTTAAATTTCGCCAAGCTATCTATAAAATTAGTTGCATTATTTCATTGTTTTAAATTTATGTTGTATTGTAATATAATAACTAAAACTTTAAATTATAATAGTATATGATGTTTTTGATTTGTTTAATATTTTATAATACAATCGGATTATATTATATATATCGAATTTTAATTATATATTTTATAATATAATTTTATTAATAGTGGTTTTGTTACATAATTTGACAAATTATGTCAACATTGATATAATTTTTAAAATTAAGAATTTATGGAGTGGATTTTTAATGGATCAATATGGCATTAGCAAACTAAACTTAAAGCGTTGCAATAGACGTCAAATTTTAAGGTTAATCAGGATAAATGAGCCTATATCAAGAGTGGAAATTTCTAAAGAGCTTGGAATTACTCGCGCAGCTATTACAATAATAACCAACAAAATGATTGAAGAAGGAATTTTAAAAGAAACTGGCAATGGGATGGTTATAATTAAAAAAAACTCAAGAGGTAGGAAAAGAATTAATCTTAGTATTGCACCGAACTTTAAATTTGTTTTTGGTGTTGTTATTGAAAAAAATTTGATAAGCATAGGTCTTTCTAATTTAAATGGCGAGGTTCTTGGCAAACGCTATATAAACACTTATGATGCAAATAATTTAACGGAAATACTTACATATATTACAAGTAATGTTAGAGAAATAATTAAAGAAAATAGCCTTGAAATGGATAATATTTTGGCACTTGGATTTTGCATTCATTCATCGTTAATTTACGGTGATGGAGCGGATAATATTCATGAAGAAATTTTGTACTCACTTAAAAGCGAATTAAAAATATCAGTTTATTTTGATGAATTAAGTAATGGTCTTGCTCTTGCTGAGTCGGATTTTGAATTTCGAAAGCAAGCCGAAAACAAGCCTAAAAGCATTGTACATATTTATTATGGCGATGATATAACCGCATCTTTTGTGCAAGATGGCAATATATTTGATGACAGAAATATAAAGGCTGTTGGTTTTGGTCATATGATATGTGAAACAAAAGGTGATGTTTTTAATATTTGTGACAGAGATAACTGTTTAAATGGAAAAATCTCGGTATCGGTTTTGCAAGAAAATATAAACAAAATATATTCAAAGACTAAAACGCCTAAATTATATAAAATTTTTAAAGACAACTGCCATTCGCCTGGAAAACAAGTGCTTTATAACTCATACCTGCCACTTGATGATAATGTAGTTGAAATAATAAAAAGAGCATGCAAATGGTTTGCAATTGGCATTTCAAATACAATAGCGATGCTTGGCAATGAGAAGATTGTTTTGTTTGGGAAAATTTTTGAAAATGAATCGGTTTTTAAGTGTATTAAAACCGCACTTGACAGTTTCTTAACAAAAGATAATATGTCACGACTAATATTAAGCAACATACCGACAAGATCGATTTTTCTTGCTGGTTGTTCGATTGCTATTAAAAATTCTTTTATTAATAACGGTGGATATGAGAGTTAGCTTGATTTTTTAATTAAATTTTTAAAATCTTAATTTAAAATAAAAATAAAATCTAATAACTAGGAAGTGTATAATATAAAAATGATGTAATGAAAGTTATGCTTAATAAATTCAAAGTAATAAATTTTGATATTCATAAATATATTGTTGTAAAAATATACAAAACATCAATAACAATTGAAATATTTATAAAAATCGAAAAACAATTATTTGATTTTTTGCTGCAATTTAGTAATATTTTGCGGATATTATAATATAATATTTATCAGATTATTTTTCTTTTAGCATTCCTTCAACAGGGAGTGTCCAAATAAAAGATAAGGAAGAAAGTCAATAAGAGAGGCAGAATTTTTAAGGAGAGGAAAACGAAGCTTAAACTCTTCAAATTTGTTATAAGCATACACAAAAATATTCATGACAATTTTAAAAGTATCTATTGAACGAAAAAAGCTTTAGATCGCCTCTGTAAAGCATCTATGTATTTACGAATATCTGAATTGATCCATTCTGCTGTAAAAGTATGGCTTTTGTTCTTGAAATAGCAATGCTTACCACTATAGCATACATTTTTATAGCTTGGATTTGCATCAGAATAGTAATATTTTGCTTTCGGCGCTTTCTCAGCTATGTTTTTTATCCTTTTTTCATTACATACTATTTGCCTCGGTTTTTTGTTACAAACGTTATCATATAATTTTTGTTTTTTCTCTCTACATAACTGTAGAGTTTATCCATTTCTATTACTTTTTTAGGGCCTTCTTCTTTTGTCTCAGACTTCTGTTCTTCCATTTTCTTATTTAACGCTTTTATCCAATTATATACTGTTGATTTATTTATTTTCATTATCCTTCCTAACACTCTTCCGCTGTTCCCTTAATAAAATATTTGTATTGTCTTCTTTTTAAACTCCTCGTCATAGTTTAATTCTGTTATGAATTTTCTTCTGTACTTTTTACACTGATAATGTTGTTTCTCTTTGGGTTTTCCTACTTTCCATACTTTTTCGTTCCTGCATCCGAGCATTTTATATTTTCCATATATCTATTATATCTTATTATCTTTTATTTGGACACTCCCCTTCAACATTTACTCTTGATAAAACAAAGATGGTATGATATCATAATAAGATAATATAATTAAGAATTAATGTTATTACAAAAGATTGGTTTTATTCTCAAAAGCAATATAATAAATTTTTAAAAGCTGATGAGCTTATGATGGTTTTTAACTCATAAAAGGAGATTTTTATATGAAGGTGCTTTTTTTTGTTTTAAATAATGTTAATAAATTGGAAGATTTGCTTATCCAATTATCTAATAGAGGCCTTAGAGGCGCTACAATTATAAATTCAACTGGTATGGCGCAATCGCTTTATGGTACAAATAGTCTTATGATGGATTCGCTTAAAGTTTTACTTAACCCTGGCAGTGAGGAAAATAGAACTATTTTTACAATAGTAGATGATGAGCAGGAAAAAATGTTTTATGAGGTAGTTAATGAGGTTATAGGTCCACTTTCAAAGCCAAATACTGGTATTATATTTACATTGCCCATAGATTCTTTCAATGGTCTCGTACCTAAAAAGTCACAGGATAAATGATTATTCGTTGGTTTTAAAAAATTTTTAACCTTGGATGCAGCGATAAATATTTATGTATATATAATCTAGCAATTTTACTGTAATTGTTTTATATTTTTAATATAATATAAATAGAAAATAATAATTAATATAAAAGCTGCGTACCAGGCACAAATTGGTGACCAACATATTCCTATATATCCAAATAAATTTGCAAGGATTATTGCACCCATTGCACGCATGATAACTTCTGAAGCTCCCGCAAATAATGGAATGATTGTTTTGCCAATACTTTGTATCAAGTTTCTAAATATTAGCAAGAAACAAAGAATAGGATAATTTGGTATGGCAATAACCAAATATTGTCTGGCTGTTTCGGTGACTTCCGGTTGGTCGTCTCCAACAAACAGGCAAACCATTTGTTTCCAAAAAATAAATAATAAAACTCCAAAAATTGCACACATTAAAAGTCCAATAAGAGCAGATGAGCGTGCGCCTTGTTTTATGCGGTGATAATATCTGGCACCAAAGTTTTGAGCGGTATATGTAGACACAGCAGCAGATAAAGCTTGAAAAGCAGCTATTACGATGTTTTCGATTTTAACCGCTGCAGTAAATCCTGCTACTGTGTTTGAACCAAGCTTATTTATCGCACTTTGTAATATCAAAAAACCTACAGCGGTAATTGAGTATTGAAATCCCATTGGCAAACCAATTTTTGTATGCAGCCAAGCATAAGAAAAATCGATTTTCCAGTCTTCCTTTTTTGGTATTATGATATTAAACTTTTTAAACATGTATATAATGCACAACACAGATGATATTATCTGAGAGATTACTGTTGAAACGGCTGCGCCGACAACGCCCATATTGAATATTACAACAGTTGTTAGGTCAAGTATAAGATTTATTATAGAGGCTATAATTAAAAAATATAGTGAAGTTTTGCTATCGCCTAGAGCTCTTAAAATTCCTGCAGAAAAATTATATGCCATCTGTGAAAATATACCTGCATAAATTATTAATATGAAATCAGTTGCATAACTTATAACATCATCAGGTGTATTTATTAATTTAAGAAGTGGTTGAGCAGTAAGCATGCTTATTAATGTTATAACAATAGTAAAGAATAAGCACAAATAAATAGAAGTTGTTACAGATTTTCTAACACCTTTTTTATCCTCAGCGCCGAATTTTTGGGCTAAAACAACACAAAATCCGTTGCAAAGTCCAAAAATAAACCCCAATATCATAAATGTCAAAGAAGCAGCAACACCAACTCCAGCCAAAGCCTTTATTCCAACAAATTGTCCTACGACTATTGTGTCGACCATGCTGTAAATTTGTTGGAATATATTCCCTATCAAAACCGGTATTGTAAATGATGTTATCAACTTTATAGGTTTACCATACGTCATTTGCTTTATCATAAAATTTCCTTCCCAATACAAGTACAAAATCAAAATAGAAAATTTTAATATATTACTATTTAAATTTGTTATTTAGATTTTTAGTTTATTGGTTTAATTTATTTTTAAAATTATTTTAAATATAAATTTTATCAATCTTTCATATTAATTATGACTAAATATTCTTTGACTGTCAATATTTTTGATCTGCCTAAGATGATTGTTGATAGTAAAGCTGTTTTAAAATTAACAATATCTTCATTAATTGTTTACATAAAAAGTATTGAACCAAAAATAAATCTTTGATAATATGATTGTGTTAAGATATTTACATATTAAAGTTGAGTGATAGAAATGAAAGTGAAAAGAATATTATCAATTATATTAACAACAAGCATAATTGCCACGAGCTTTACATCAATGGTTCAAATAAGTGCGCAAACTGAAGAAGGTATTTTTATTCAAGCTGCTCAAGTTACTGTGGTGGAAGATGGCAGTGCACAAACAGCATCAAGACCAGCAGAACCAATTTATGAATTTGTAATAGACAATAAAGAGAAATTTTCTGTATTTATGACAACACCTGTTTTTTGGGGAAGCGATTACAAGATTATATTATCATGTGACATAGATATGGAAGGCATGGTGTTTAATCCTATAAAAGAGTTTGGTGGAGTATTTGATGGTTGTGGACATACTGTAAGTAGCCTGAAAATTCAAAATAAGTC
>CAJTNJ010000017.1 GCA_910577565.1 uncultured Oscillospiraceae bacterium
ACACACATTAATTTTATATTGTTCTGTGATAGTTTTAGTAATCTAAAAGCATTGTGTATAACATGGAGGGTATAAATTCTAAAAAAGGAACTATATAACATTCTTGCGTAGAAAAACTAAATGTTCGTTTCGATTTATAGATATTGCAAAAAACTGTTTTTTTAAATTGTTGTTCATGCTTTGAATAATTTTGCCCTAGATAAGTTTTGCAGTTCTTCACTCAAATCTGCATTTCTTCTTTATTCTTTTGGGCACTCCCCAATATTTTTTAATATTATCTTTTTATAATATATGTGTTATAATTATATAAGCGTATATATTTGATGTGGTAAAAGGAGAGTTTCTATGAAAATATCATTGTTCACTGAAACATACATATCGTCAATAAATGGAGTGGTAACTCATGTTCGTGCATTAAAATCCGGACTTGAGGCATTGGGCCATGAAGTTTTAGTTGTGTGTGCTTTGCCTGAAGCTAAACAATATTATGTAAAAGACGGTGTTCTATGTTGTCCAAGCGTTAGTTTTAAAAAAATTTATAATTATGGCGTAGCAACTCCTATAAGTCCTATAAGATATAAATATATAAAAGAGTTTAATCCTGATATTATTCATATTCATACAGAATTTGGTGTTGGTTATTCTGGCGCAATGGCTGCGAAATCTCTTGGAGTTCCGCTTGTTTATACAATGCACACAATGTATGATGATTATCTTTATTATATTGCTTCAAGAAGACTAATCAATATAGCAAAGAAAACGGCTCATGCATATGCTAAAATTTTAGCTGAAAAAGCTACTTGTCTTACTGGACCATCAAAAAAGGTAGAAGAGTTTTTCAAAAGCTGTGGTGTGTACAAGCATGTGCATATCATACCAAACCCTGTAGAAGTAGAAGCTTTTAATCCTAATTGCATTAGTGGATCTAAAAAAACAGATATCAGGAAAAAGTTTGGCGTCTTGGATGATGATTTGTTGCTATGTTTCTGTGGCAGATTAGGTAGAGAAAAGAGCGTTGATGTAATTTTAAAATATTGGAGCGAAGTAATTAACAAAAATGACCATTGTAAGTTGCTAATATTGGGTGATGGACCATCCATTACAGAATTAAAGCATTATGCCAAAACATTGGGTATTGACAAACAAGTGATCTTTTCTGGGAAAATACCTCATGAGGAACTGCCACCTTATTATGCAAGTTGTGATTTATATATAACAGCCTCTTTGTCGGATACAAATTCAATATCGATGCTTGAAGCTATGGCTACGGGTTTGCCAGTTTTACACATATATGATAAACTTAATGCAGGTCAAGTAGTGGACGGAATAAATGGGTTTATTTACAAAAATGCTCATGAAATGAAGGCAATTATTGATAAATATAAGGCTTTTTCAGAAGAGGATAAATTAACGCTCAAGAAAAATTCCAGAAATTCAGTTCTAAAATTTGATGGCGTAAATTTGGCCAATAATTTGCTGAATGTATATGTTGAAGCTTTAAATATTTATTCGAAAAAGCCTAAGAGTAGGTTAAAGACAAAAAATTAGGTAAATTTGATTTTTAAGCAAATTATAAAGAACGATTTTTAAAGAAAAAAGTGAAAATATAATTAGACAATTAAGCTTTGATGCTTTTTTGACATTTTCATAATTTGAAATAGTTATTCATATAGTTTTGCTGTGTTGATGTGTAATAAACGTTTTGAGTCATAACTATAACAAAGTTTTTAAATTTAAAGCACGTTTACTTAATTTAAAAAATTCTATTTTAATTTAGACATTGCGCAGATTTAAAGATATGTGATCATATTTATATAGTTAATAATTACTACACTTTATAGATAATAATTTAGCTGTGGATCCAGGTCTATGGCCTTTTAGTTAGTTTCAGTTTACATTATTTTTATATAGGTACGCATCTGTTAGTTGTTATTATTAAAATAGAAATCTTTTATACTGCTGTTTGTTGGTGTTTTTTCATCTTCTAAACGTTCTAAATTTTGTCCATTTTTTATGGGAAGATATGCATTTGGGTTTTTCTTTGATAAGACAAAATTTATAAATATATATAATAAATATAGTAAAATGCCTGATATAGTTATATAAAGAGCGGTCTGTAAACCAGGGGTTGTATAATGAAATCTTATGTTATTTTGCCCTTTTTTGCAACGAATGGCCATCATTCCATTGTCCACTAGTTCTACATCGACATTTTCTCCATTGACGTCTGCTTTCCAACCCGATTCATAGGGCACTGTGAATAGAACAAGGTTATCTTTGTCAAGGTTAATATTTGTTATAAATCCTTCAGATGTTATAGAAAAATTATCGCAGCATTTAAAGCGCAAATTGTCAGTATCCAAAAGCATTTGATCATTGGCTAATCTTGTTATTTCATAATAAGAAAGTGGTGTTAATATATCTTCATACTTTTGTTTCAACTCGTCGTTAAGAATAATTCCTTTTAGAAGTACTCTATCTTTTTTATTTGATACAACTTTATTCCACGCTTCTGTTTCTACATACCTATCCATTGCAAATCCAATTGGAACAAAATGCTTGTTTTCATATATGTCAAAACCATTCTGGTGATCAAAAAATTCAAATCCAACCGGCAAAGAAGGCGAGTTATCTGCGTTGTCATCGCTGTTTTTTACAAATATATATTTAACCGATAAAAATTCTCTTAAAGCATCATATCCACTAGAAGGAATGCGCGATGCAACATCTCTTGAAATATCCATGCTTTTGTAAAATTTCATTATAGATGGCGGAACTGTACTTTGAAATGCTTGTATTGTAGGCATCTTCCAAAACATTGACCAATTATCTGTGCTGTTGTTATCGTAAATATCTATCCTATAAAACTCAGTATCATCTAAATTAAATTCAGCGTTAAGGCCTTTTTCAACAATGTTTTCATAATAATTTGGGCCGGCACAACTTTTGCCCCATATAATTTGTGCTGATGAATATATTACAATAAATATGCAGAAAATCAATATAGAACTTTTATAGAATTGTTTCGGACCTTTTTTTATGTTTGAATATAGAAAAAATATTATGCATACGCCTAATAAGGCAATGCATATATTTATCCAAAACATTTGCGGGTATTCGGGCATTGTACCAAACACAATATCATTATCGATTTTTTGCGGTAAAACTCCGATTAATGTAAAACAAATTATAACTATAAAATTAAATTTTATTCCAAATGATAAATCTATATTTTTGTTTTCAAATGCGATGCAAGTTGCAAGTGACATCATTAATGTTAGCATAAAAAACCATCTAGTATAAAAAGAGGCATTGAATCCATTAAATGCGCTATTCATAACTGGTACCAACATCATAACAAACAACGTAATTAACAAATATTTTAGCCAATTTTTTCTTTTATCTCTTATAAATGATATAATGCCAATCATTCCAAACATAGGCATATAAGCGGCAACTGAGTACCATTTTGCATCAGAGTCCGGGAAGAAATTTGCAAAAGCCGGCATATCCGGAGGGAAGAAAAGACTTTGTATCAAAAGGCCATATTTTTGGACATTTTCGTAAAATAACATGTTATAGCCAAATAACATGTTTCCAATGCGTGGATTTTCAAGCAGCATAAGGGCAGATGGTATAAACAGAATAATACCTATCATTGCCCCCAAAATTGATTCTGTTAAAAGAAATATGAATTTTTTTATATTAACTTTAAAACACTTAGAATAGCACCTAAATGCAAAGTATAATATTAAAAACACAACTTCAGGTACAAAAAAATAGAAGTTTACAACCAAATTTAGAGCCACAGAAAGCGCAAATAAACCTCGTCGATTATTTATTATTAATTCTTCAAGGCCAATAAGCATAAGAGGGAAAAATGCTACAACTTCGTGAAAATGATTATAAAATATATTATAAATCATAAATCCTGAAAATGCATATAATAATGCTCCTATAAAAGCCATTTGTGCAGTTTTTGTAAAACGCCTTATAAATGCATAAGATGTCATGGCTGCAGTAGCAAATTTTAAAATAAATAAGGGAGCCATTAAATAAGGAAGCCAGTCATTTGGAAATGGTATTGTCATCCAAAAAAATGGGCTTCCAAGGAGATAGAAGCTATATGAGCCAATAAAATTAGCCCCAAGATCAGTATACCAATTCCACCCAAATTGACCACTTTTTATTGCATCATGAGCTAGTTGATAAAACGGAATTTGTTGTACATTATAATCTCCATATAACAAAAACATACCCCTGTCAAAAATAATAAATGGTATGAAGATTAGGCTGCATAAAACTGCTGCTATACAAAAAATTTTAAAAAGGTTTTTAAGTTCGTTTTTTGTTGGCATCATTAAATTTACTAAGAAATTTTTGCTCAATAGCTTGTCCTCCTAATAGTTTTCACAATTAAATCAATAAGTAATTATAACATGCAATAATAAAAAATAAAAACATTTTTAATTTATAGGAAGTGCATCGCAGAGAGGTTTAAATAAAAGAAGAAAGGATATGATGTAATTTTTAGTGATAAAATTTAATAAATCGAACTAATTGTGCTTTTGGCAAAAATATAATAGCTTGAGAAAGTTTTGGATTTTGTTGATAATTTATCGCATATTACAATTTAAGTAGTATGATAGATTCAAATTGGTTTTGCAATTTTACGCCAATCTTTATTGAAAACTTGAAACAAAGACACATATATTGTATAATTATTTGAGGGGATTATTATGGGAAAATATAGTGTGAAGTTGTCTAAACTAATAAAAGAATTTAGTCTTGAATCAATTTATCTTCCAGAGAAACCCGAAAATATACAGATACGTTCATCGGAAGTTAACAGACCTGGGTTGCATATTTCAGGATTTTATAAATATTTTCAGTCTACGCGCATCCAAATTATTGGTAATATGGAAAACGCTTACTTAGAAGATATGTCATCTAAACTTCGAATTGAGCGTTTAATGACATTGTGTGAAAAAAAAATACCGGCGATAGTTGTAACTAACGATAAAGAAATATTTGATGAATTGCTTGAGGCAGCAAAATATTACAATGTGCCGCTACTTAGAACAAAAGACAGTACATCTAATTTTATGTCATCATTAATAGGATTTTTGAATGTTGAACTGGGTCCTCGCATAACAAGACATGGCGTTTTTGTTGAAGTTTATGGCGAGGGCGTTTTAATTCTCGGCGAAAGCGGTGTTGGTAAAAGCGAGACTGCTATGGAATTAATAAAAAGAGGCCATAGGCTTATTGCTGATGATGCAGTTGAAATAAGACGTGTTTCAAGCCGCGCTTTGGTCGGCTCTTCTCCTCAAAATATTATGCATTTTATGGAACTTCGTGGAATTGGCATTGTTAATGCAAGAAGGCTTTTTGGTATGGGTTCTATAAAAACTACTGAAAAAGTGGATATGGTAATTAATTTAGAACAATGGGATCACCATAAAAAGTATGATAGAATTGGTTTGGACGTTGAGTTTGCAAACATTCTTGGTGTTAAAGTTCCAAAGTATACCATACCAATAACGCCTGGCAGAAACCTTGCAATAATTTTAGAGGTTGCAGCTATGAATAACAGACAAAAGAAAATGGGATATAATGCTGCTGAAGAGTTAGTCAAAAGACTCGGACTAACTGACAGTGAAGAAGATAGCATGGATTCAATTGGTTATGAGTGGGATATACAATAATTTAAATACATAAATATTTTGAGAGTGTTAAAATTAAATTTAAGAAAAATAAAGCTTAAATTAACTGGATTTGTTATAGACATCCATTTAGGCTTTGTAAACTTGTTTTTATCGCATTATCTTCTTTGATAGCCTCAATATTTTTTAAAGTATTTATTAAAGGAGCCTTTTAATGGCAGATTATAATCAATTTAAAACTGTGCTTGAAAAGCATAATATTTATTATAAGCAAAACGAACCCATGAGCAATCATACATCATTTAAAATAGGCGGATGTTGTGATGTTGTTTGCTACCCGAACACCATAGAAAAAGCAAAAATAGTAATAACAAAGTGCAGCGAGTTTTCTTTTCCATATTTTGTACTTGGAAAAGGAAGCAACTTGCTTGTCTGTGATGATGGGTTTGAGGGCGTTGCAATATCTAGTAGTTACTTAAATAAAATTAAATTAATATCAAAAGACGAGATTTATTGTGAAAGTGGTGTATCTCTTGGTGCGCTGTGCAATTTTGCTTTTAAAAACTCGCTTTGTGGAATGGAGTTTGCTTATGGCATACCCGGTACTGTAGGCGGTGCCGTATTTATGAATGCAGGAGCTTATGGCGGAGAGATTAAAGATGTAATTTTAAGCGCAAGACACATTGACTCTAAAGGCAATGAAAAAAGATTAGGTTTTAAGGATCTTGACCTTTCATATAGACACAGTGTTTATGAAAATAGAGATGATTTTATTGTTAGCGCTAATTTTAAATTAAAAGAAGATGATGGTGCCAAAATAAAGGCTAGAATGGACGAAGTGCTAAGCAAAAGAAAACAAAAACAACCACTTGACTTTCCAAGTGCGGGCTCAACATTTAAAAGACCACAAAATGGGTTTGCAGCGGCTCTCATTGAACAATGCGGGCTTAAAGGATTGACTGTTGGTGGCGCTAGAGTTAGTGAAAAACACAGTGGGTTTATTATAAATATCGGTAATGCAACATGCAAAGATGTAGATGAACTTATTGAAAAAGTTAAGCATATTGTAAAAGATAAGACAGGCGTTTTGTTAGAACCAGAAGTGAAAAGGATAGGATAAGAAAGGAATTTATATTATGGAATTGGTTATTATAACAGGACTTTCAGGGTCGGGTAAGTCTAGAACAATAAATGCGTTGGAGGATATAGGTTTTTTTTGTGTTGATAATTTGCCGCCAAAACTTATTTTTAAATTTGCTAAAATAGGAAAAGCTTCAAAAGGAAATTTAGACAGAATAGCAGTTGTTAACGATATCAGAGGAGGTCGCATGTTCTCTGATATTTTTGGAGCATTAAAGCTTTTAAAACAAGATAACATTAAATATAAAGTATTATTTTTAGATGCTAATGATGAAATTCTTAAAAGGCGGTTTAAGGAAACGAGAAGAAAGCATCCTCTTTTGGGAGTCAGCGGTTGTGCGACTGTTATGGAAGCAATAAAAAAAGAACGTGAAATTCTTTTGCCGGCAAGGGAACTTGCGGATTTTATAATTGACACGTCACAATTTAGCAATGCTCAGTTGAAAGAATGTATTAGCAAGCTTTTTTTAGAAGAATATAGCGATGGCATGATTATAAACTGTACTTCTTTTGGGTTTAAATATGGTGAGTCTGCTTATGCAGATTTGGTTTTTGATGTAAGATGCCTTCCTAACCCATATTACATTGAAGAATTAAAACATAAAACAGGTCTTGACAAAGAAGTTAGAGATTATGTTATGTCTTTTAATGAAACAAAGCAACTCATGGGAAAATTAGAGGATTTAATATATTTTTTAATCCCTCTTTATATGAAAGAAGGCAAAAGTCAGCTAACAATTGCTTTTGGTTGCACGGGCGGAATGCACAGATCTGTTACATTTGCAGAATATTTTTATGAAAAGCTTAAGCACAGTGGCAATAGAGTAAGTGTTAATCACAGAGATATTGATAAAAAGTAGGAATTTTAATATGTCATTTTCAGTTAAAGTAAAAGACGAACTCAGCATTATTGCACCAAATACCAGGGAAAGTGCGAGAGCTGAGATTGCTGCTTTGTTGATGTTTTCCAAGGCTTTTGAAAAAGACAATTGCTTAATTCAGATAGAAAACAGAGGAGTGGTTGATTTTTTAATTGACTATTTGCAGGTTGAATTAATGCAAAATGTGCCTTTAAAATTGACAACATCTAAAAGTAATAAAAGGCAAGGTAGCACAGTTTATTCATTGAATACTAGCAATAAAAAGGATTTTAAAAAGATTTATAATATGTTTTTAGATGAAGATCCGGTGGTAAAATATAAGTTAAAAGAAAATTCTTTTAACTGCACAGCTTTTTTAAGAGGTGCGTTTCTTGTTTGTGGCAGCATGAATGATCCTAACAAAGAATATCATCTTGAATTTGCGCTAAATAGTGACCATTTTGCCCAAATTTTGCTTGATATTTTTAACTTATATGATTTTAATTTTAAAAAGACATTGAGAAAGTGCTATAGTGTTATTTATATTAAAGACAGTGAATCAATTGAAGATATATTAACGCTTATGGGCGCAACAAAAGCAAGCTTTTCCATAATGGGCATTAAAGTTATGAAGGATGTAAGGAATAGAGCAAATAGAGCTACAAATTGTGAAACAGCCAACATAGATAAGACGGTATGTGCTTCATCCAAACAGATAGAAGATATTAATATACTTATAAAAACAGGGGATTTTGATACAATTCCGGACAATCTTAAAGAAATTGCGTTGATAAGAAAAAGCAATCCGGAGATGTCTTTAAAAGAAATATCTGAAGAGTTGGGCGGCAAAATCAGCAAGTCCGGGATAAGTCATAGGTTTAAAAAAATAAGTAATTTGGCCGATGCCGCCAAAAGGGGAAAGCAATGAGCTTTGTTCATTTACATTTACACACTGAATATAGTTTGCTTGACGGAGCATGCCGCATAAAGGAGATAGCAAAGCATATTAAAAGTATTGGGCAAGAGGCGGTTGCAATAACCGATCATGGGAATATGTTTGGCGCCGTTCAATTTTATCGTGCATGTAAAAGTGAAGGCATTAAGCCCATAATTGGCTGTGAAGTTTATGTAGCGCCAAGATCTCGCTTTGATAAAGTTAATAAAATTGACAGCAAACCCTACCACTTAGTGCTTTTATGCGAAAACGAAGAAGGTTATAAAAATCTCATAAAGCTTGTGTCATCTTCATATGTAGATGGTTTTTATTATCATCCACGGATAGATTTTGAGCATTTAAGAGAACATCATAAAGGTTTAATAGCACTGTCAGGTTGCTTAGGCGGAGAGATTTCAAGGGCTATTTTAGATGATAATTATGAAAAAGCAAAGGAAGTTGCTGAAAAATATAGAGGCTTAATGGGAAAAGATAATTTTTACCTTGAAATACAAGATCATAATTTAAAAGAGCAGATAAAAGTTAAAAATCAGCTTTTGAAACTTTCAAGGGAAACCGGCATTGAACTTGTTGCGACAAATGATGTTCACTATACAAAAAAAAATGATTGGTATACTCAAAAGGTATTATTGTGCATCCAAACAGCTAAAACTTTAGAAGAAGAAAATTTTGTGGAGCTTAAAACAAAAGAGTTTTATGCTAAAACCGAGGATGAGATGAATGATTTGTTCGGTACATTTGATGGTGCTATAGAAAACACATATAAAATAGCCAAAAGATGTAATTTCGATTTTGAATTCGGAAAAACCAAACTACCTAAATTTATAGCTCCGGATGGTTACGATAATAAAACTTTTTTAATTTGCAAAGCTAAAGAAGGACTTTTTGCACGCTATGGGAAAAACCCTGATAAAGCAGTGATTGATAGGTTTGATTATGAATTAAGCGTTGTTGAAAAAATGGGCTTTGTGGATTATTTCTTGATTGTATACGACTATGTGAACTATGCAAAAAATGCCGGAATTTCAGTTGGCCCCGGGCGTGGTTCCGGTGCCGGAAGCATACTTGCATATTGCCTTGATATAACAACAATTGACCCTATAAAATATGGTCTTTTGTTTGAGCGCTTTTTAAATCCCGAAAGAATAAGCATGCCAGATTTTGACATAGATTTTTGTAACGAGAGAAGGCAAGAAGTAATTGATTATGTCATAAAAAAATATGGTGCAGATCATGTTGCTCAAATAGTAACATTTGGTACATTGGCGGCTAGAGGCGCCATTAGAGATGTTGGAAGAGTAATGGGAATTAAATATGATATAGTCGACAAGGTTGCAAAAGCTATTCCCATGCGCATTGGCATAACGCTTGAGTTTGCTTTAAAAAATTCACCAAAGCTTAAAGAGATGGTTGATAATGATAGTCAAATTAAAAATATGTATGAAACTGCATGTAAAATTGAGGGCGTGCCAAGAAACACTTCTACGCATGCCGCAGCGGTAGTTATAACAGACAACCCTGTAGATAGTTATGTGCCTCTTGCAAAAAATGAAGATATAATCGTTACTCAGTATCCCATGAATGATATCGCTGATTTGGGGCTTTTAAAGATGGACTTTTTGGGGCTTAGGAACTTAACAATTATACGAGATGCCGAATTGCTCGCAAGAAAAAAACATAGAGACTTTAACATAAAGGACATATCGCTTGACGACAAACAAACTTATGATATGTTGTCAAAAGGAAATTCAGCAGGTGTATTTCAGTTTGAATCAAGAGGCATGAAGCAGGTTTTGCAAAAAGTCAAGCCGAATTGTTTAGAAGATTTAATAGCTGTCATATCGCTTTATCGCCCAGGCCCTTCGAAGTTTATAGATGACTTTGTAAAAAATAGGAAGGCACCAAGCAAAATTAAATATTTATCATATAAATTAAAGCCCATTTTAGATGTCACATATGGGGTTATAATATATCAAGAACAGGTAATGCAGATTTTTCGTAAAATATCCGGCTATTCTTATGGCAGAGCGGACCTTGTAAGAAGGGCTATTTCCAAGAAAAAAGCGGATATAATGGAAAAAGAACGAAACTATTTTATTTATGGTAAAAAGAGTGATGACGGAACTGTTGAGTGTACGGGAGCATTGAAAAATGGCATAAGCAAAGATATAGCTGAGCAGATATTTAATGATATATCGGGTTTTGCATCATATGCATTTAACAAATCTCATGCAGCGGCATACTCTTTGTTATCATACCAAACGGCATATTTAAAATGTCATTTCCCACTGGAATATATGGCTGCACTTTTAAATAGCGTTATAGATTACACAGATAAAGTAATTGAATATGTTAATGAGTGTAAAAGGGAGAAAATTAAAGTTTTACCGCCAAATATAAATCAAAGCGATTTAGGTTTTTCTGTTGTTGATGGAACTATAAGATTTGGGTTGCTTGCAGTCAAAAAGCTCGGTAAAGGTTTTATAAATAAAATATTAGCTGAGCGCAGAACCGAAAAATATAAATCACTTGAAGATTTTATAATAAGGATGTCGGACAAGGAACTTGGAAAACAAGCTGTGCTGGCTCTTATTGAGTGTGGTGCATTTGATGGACTGGGTGCTAACAGAAGGCAAATGGTTGAAAATTATGAGACTATAATCAAAGAGAACCAGATAGGACGAAAAGTTTCTAAAGATCAAATTAGCCTATTTAATGATTTTGAACAGACTGCCAACACTTTTAAATATCCGGATATTCAGGAATATAGTGATCAAAAATTAATGCAGATGGAAAAAGAAACTATAGGTCTTTATTTGTCATCGCACCCGTTAGATAAATATGATAGCATATTAAGTGGATATTCTATTTCGAAGTGCATTGATATTATAAACGAGTCTAGCTATAGTGATCAAAAGAATGTGAATGTTGCCGGTGTTATATCAAGCGTTAAGGTAATTTCCACAAAAAAAGGCGATAAAATGACCTTTGTGGGGTTAAGTGACAAAACAGGGTCTTTGGAATGTATATTTTTCCCTAACATATATAATAAATATGTGAAGGCATTAGAGAAAAACAACGCAGTTGTTATAAACGGTACAATATCTTTGGATGATAATAATGTAAAGAAAGTAATAGTAAACAATTTATCTTTACTTTGCGAACTTGAAAAAACTGCTACAAAAACACTGTATATTAAAATCCCTTCAGAGAAAAGTCATAAATTAAATGATTCAATACAGATTTTGAATAAACATAAAGGTGTGTGCCTGGTGGTTTTTTATTTTGAGGATAAAAAATCTTATTTTAAAAATGAAATGTTGCCAAAAGTGAATATTAAAAATGATCTATTAGAAGAGCTAACCGATTTGTTGGGTGACTGTGCTGTAAGAATAAAATGAAAAGTTCAATTTATCAGCATGTTTGCATTTAACTTATAACGAAAAATGAAACGGAATCTTATATTTAAGTTTTTAAGATATCATCTGTGAACATATAAAAATTAAAAATTATATCTTGTAATTTTATTATAATTATGATATCATGTTTAAGTTATAATTTGTTTATTAAGTCTCAGAGCAAGGATGTGATGATATGGATTTTGGTAGCAGGAATTCTTATGAAAGCCCATTTTCTACTCGTTATGCCAGCAAAGAGATGCAATATATATTCTCTTTAAATAAAAAATTTAAGACATGGAGAAGACTATGGGTAGCTCTTGCTAAAGCAGAGCATGCATTAGGACTGCCGGTTACCGAAAAACAAATTCAAGAACTTGAGTCAAAAATAGATCATATTAACTACGATGTAGCCAAAGAGCGTGAAAAACAAGTTCGCCACGATGTAATGGCTCATGTTTATGCATATGGAAAACAGTGCCCAAACGCTGCTGGCATAATTCATCTTGGTGCGACTTCATGTTATGTTGGTGATAATACCGATATAATTATAATGAGAGAAGGACTGCAGCTTATTAAAAAGAAACTTTTGGGCATTATGGCACTTCTTGCACAGTTTGCAGATAAATATAAAGACATGCCATGCCTTGCATATACGCATTTGCAGCCGGCTCAGCTTACTACAGTTGGGAAAAGAGCGACTTTATGGCTTAATGATTTATATATGGACTTAGAACAGCTTAATGTTTTGATTCCAAGTTTGAAACTTTTGGGATCTAAAGGCACAACAGGGACTCAGGCAAGCTTTTTGGAATTGTTTGAGGGTGACTATAAAAAGGTTAAAGAGCTTGAGTTGAAAATAGCTCGTGAAATGGAATTTGATCAGGTAGCACCTGTTTCAGGTCAAACATATTCAAGAAAAGTTGATTATTTTGTATGCTCAGTTCTTGCAGCTATTGCTCAGTCAGCAATGAAATTTTCAAATGATATGAGATTGCTCCAAAACTTTAAAGAGATGGAAGAGCCTTTTGAAAAAAATCAGATTGGTTCTTCTGCAATGCCATATAAACGCAATCCAATGAGAAGTGAGAGAATTACTGCTCTTGCAAGATATGTTATGATAGATGTGCTAAATCCTGCATTTACAGCGGGAACTCAGTGGTTTGAAAGAACACTTGATGATTCGGCCAACAAGAGAATTGCCGTTTCTGAGGCATTTTTGGGAATTGATTCTATATTAAATATCATGCTTAACATTTGTGATGGACTGGTTGTTTATCCTAAAGTTATAAATAAACGCGTTATGGACGAGCTTCCTTTTATGGCTACTGAGAATATAATGATGGCTGCTGTAAAAAAAGGTGGTAACAGGCAACAACTTCATGAAAAACTTCGTGAACATTCAATTGCGGCGGCAGCTGTTGTTAAACAACAAGGCAAAAAGAATGATCTTATTGATAGACTTTGCCAAGATAGTTCTTTTGGCCTTTCGCGCGATGATATTGACTTGATATTAAAACCTGAAAATTTCATAGGTCTGAGTCCAAAACAAGTTGAAGAATTTCTTGATGAGGTAATAAATCCTATTTTTGGAAATGATCTCGATAAATTCAAAATTAAGAGCGAACTTTTAGTTTAATAAAATTGTTTTTCACAATAATGGTGTTTAGTCTTTGTGTAAATTGTGATAGCTTAAATATAAATAATTATTAACAAAAAGAGAGGAGAATAACATTAATGAGAAGAATTGGAAAGCCGGTAGTAATTATTGTAGCTGTGTTCATTTTTTTGTTTACGGCACTTTCAATATTCGGCATACATAATACATGGGGGGATACTATTAATTCATATATTAGAGGCGTTCCCGATATACGCTGGGGAATGGATATTCATGGAGGGACAGAAGTAATATTTGAACCAAAGAGCATGGATTCCGCTACTGCAGAACAGTTAAATAGTGCCGAAACTATAATTAAACAAAGGCTTATATCTCAAAATATCATAGACAGTGAGGTACATACTGATATTGATAAAATGAGAATAGTTGTGAGGTTCCCATGGCCTGCTAATACGACTAACTTTAATTTAGACTCCATAATTAAGTCTATTGGCCAAAAGGCTGATTTGACTTTCCGCAAAGGCACAGATAAAGATTATAGTGGTGATGAAGAAAAACCCAAAGGTGAAATAATACTTACAGGCAGTGACGTTGTTTCCGCTACAGCAGCCTCTCAAAGAGTAAGTTTAACATCACCTAATTATCAATATGTTGTTAATTTAAAGCTGAATGAAGAAGGCAAGCAAAAATTTGCAGATGCTACAAGAGAACTCGCTGCTTCAAAAGATAAGATCTCTATTTGGCTTGACAACGATCTGATATCTGCACCTAGTGTCAATGATGCTATAACTGATGGTAATGCCGCTATTTCTGGTAACTTTACTCCAAAAACTGCAAGTCAGCTTGCAAATACTATTTCTAGTGGTTCTCTTCCAATTGAACTTAAAACCGTAAGTTATTCTACTATTTCGCCAACTCTTGGCATTCAGGCAAAAAATATGATAAAGTTGGCAGCTGTTATTGCTTTCCTTATCATAGCTGCTTTCATGATATGGCGTTATCGCATTCCGGGAGTTGTGGCAACAATTAGCTTGATAGGACATATAGGGCTCACAATCGCTGCAATATCAGGATTTTTCTCATTTTTCTCCAATTTTACACTTACGCTCCCCGGAATAGCAGGTATTATACTTGGTATTGGAATG
This sequence comes from uncultured Oscillospiraceae bacterium, assembly GCA_910577565.1. Classification (GTDB taxonomy): domain Bacteria; phylum Bacillota; class Clostridia; order Oscillospirales; family Ruminococcaceae; genus RUG12519. Next base: position 14,783 of record CAJTNJ010000017.1, read on the forward strand.
GCTGTTGATTCAAATATTTTGACAGCGTCGAGAATTAAGGAAGAACTAAATACAGGACGAAGTATAGATGGAGCTATAGCTATTGGTTCAAAAAGAGGATTTGCAGCAGTATTAGATGAAAATATAATAATGCTAATTATTTCAATAATACTCATGGGTGCATTTGGGCCGCAGGATAGTTTGTTTGCATTCATTTTAAAACCACTGTTCTTTATCTTTGGAGCAACTACAGAAGGTGCGATATTCTCGTTTGGATATACTATGTTTATTGGTGTAATATGCAATTTAATCTTTAGTGTGTTTTGCACAAGAGTTATGCTTAGATCTTTGTCTAAATTTAAGCGCTTCCGAGATCCAAAATTATATGGAGGTGCAATATAATGAATATATTAAAAAAAATAGACAATGTAAATTATAATTTCATGAAAAACCGAAAAATATTTTTCATTATACCCATTATAATATTGGCCGCAGCGATTATCTTTGCTTTTACACTAGGCGTAAATATGGATGTTAAGTTCAAAGGCGGCACAATCATAAATGTGCCTTATTCGCAGAGTGTTGATATGGAAAAAGTGCAAGAAATTGCATCTAGGCAACTTGAAGCAGATTGTATTGTTCAAAGTTTAGATGGTGCACAAAGCTCACAGCTTGTTATAACATCGTCAAATGTTGGTGAAGTCACATCGCAAATGATTGAATCATTACTTAATGAGTTGAAAGAAAACTTCCCTGAAAATATCACAGTAACTGAAATATCAGATGTTGGTGTAACAAATGTCGATTCGCAAATTAGGTCTAATTTCTTCAAAAAGAGTCTTATAGCAATTTTTGCAACATTTGTTGCTATAATTGTTTACATAGGAATCAGATTCAGAAATATTGGTGGCGTTTCAGCAGCATTTATAGCTATCCTTGCATTGATTCATGATATTGCATTTGTTTTTGCAACGATGGTGTTTTGCAGATTTGTGTTAAGTGATGTTTTTATTGCAGTTACACTGATAGTTTTGGGATATTCATTAAATAATACTATAGTTGTTTTTGACCGCATTAGAGAGAACCGGAAATTGCTTGGAAAAGAAGAACCTGTTGCTAAAATAGTAAATGTTTCAATAAATCAAATTTTATCGCGCTCTGTTAATATCTCTTTGATAGCAGTGTTTGCTATTTTGGTTGTATTAATAATAGGCCTCATATATCACGTCAATTTAATAGTAACTTTTACATTACCACTTATTGTGGGTATATTAGCAAGTTTTTATATGTCAATATTTGTTTCCGGTCTTTTGTGGGTAATTTGGAAAGAAAAACATCCTAACAGCAGAAAATCAAAGCGTAAAAAGAAAAAGAGCAAAAAGCCGACCCAAGTTGATGAGGCAGCAGAAGAGATAAATGTTAGAACTTCCTTCAAAATAAACAAAAAAGCTGCTAAAGATTGGTATAATTCAAATGAAGATAAATAACGAACATAAAAAGTGACAGTGGAAATTGACCTCTGTCACTTTTTTATTATTTAGATACTCATAAGTTAAACTATAAGAGGAATGTTTGTTTAAAAGAAGAGGTATCCTTTGATTTATAATATATAAGACGATTAACGCTAACAGTAAAAAATTCAAATAAGATCATATAAATTATGAACTAATAAAGTTTATCAAGCAAAAAGTTGAAGTTTTAATATCATATATCCGTATTTATGCTGAAGTATCGCAGAAAAAAGTAATATATATGGAAAACTACGAGCAAATATAGAAAAAATACTGTAAATTGTGTGAGTATAACCATATATAAATATAAACTCCATACTATGTTGTATCATACTTTAATATTGCCGAAACTAAGCGTATGGTAACTTATGGAATATTTGAAAGACACGCAATTTTAAAATACAAACATGGTTATGGAAGAGAGGTTTGTTGTAGAGAGAAACAAAAATGCTATCCTGAAAATATAGCCAGGAGCAGAAAATAGAAGATCAGATAATGAATCGGATGAATTTCAAAAGATTATGGGACCTTTTTTTATATTTAGAATAAACGCAAAAAGAAACGTCAAAATTGTGTTGGCATTTCTCATTACGTGATCTTTAGACACTGTTTGTATCATGCCATTTTAAGGCTTTATTTTTTATTATCCATAACATGTACTTTGAGGTTCCATGATCTTGATTATTTGCAAATGGCGTAACTTATAGATGTTTTTTTGATAATTAGCTAATACAATTTTCCATATAGTTATATTTTATCGTTTATAATCATGTTAATTTGTGATATGAAATCATTAAGAAGCATTGATCCCTTATCACCTTCTCCATACTTTCTAACCGATATTGTGTTTGATTTTTGTTCTTTTTCACCTACTACTAAAGTATATGGAATCTTTTGCATTTGTGATTCACGGATTTTGTAACCAATTTTTTCATTGCGACTGTCCATTTCGGTTCTAATGTTATTCTCTAAAAGCTTGTCCGCAATTTTTTGCGCATATTCAAGGAAATGGTCAGAAATAGGAAGTATCTTAACTTGAACTGGTGATAGCCAAAGAGGAAATGCACCGGCATAGTGTTCTATTAATATACCAATAAATCTTTCAATGCTTCCAAATATTACACGGTGAATCATTATGGGTCTGTGTTTTTCGCCATCATCGCCGACATATTCAAGTTCAAAGCGCTCTGGGAGTTGGAAATCAAGTTGAATTGTACCACACTGCCATGTTCTTCCCAAACAATCTTTAAGGTGGAAATCAATCTTAGGACCGTAAAAAGCTCCGTCGCCCTCATTTAATTTATATTCTAATCCCATCTCCATTATAGCGTCACGAAGGGAATTTGTTGCAATATCCCAATCCAAAACTTCGCCTATATGGTCTTCCGGCATAGTAGAAAGTTCCAAATGATATTTAAAATCAAACTTTTTATAAACTATATCAATAAGTTTTATAACTTTTTTAATTTCATCTTTGATTTGGTTTTGCATCATAAATATATGTGCATCGTCTTGTGTAAAACAGCGAACTCTCATTAGACCGTGTAGTGCTCCTGAAAGTTCATGCCTGTGAACAATGCCCAATTCACAAAGACGCAGAGGTAAGTCTTTATATGAACGCATTTTCGTTTTGTAAATTAGGATACTTCCCGGGCAGTTCATAGGTTTAATTGCAAACTCCTGGTCGTCTATTTTTGTTGTATACATGTTGTTTTTATAGTGTGACCAGTGACCGCTTTGTTCCCATAAGTTTTTGGATAGCATAATAGGACTGCTAATTTCTTGATAACCGGTTTTTGTGTGGAGGTTGCGCCAATAATCTATGAGTAAATTTTTAAGGATCATTCCATTTGAAAGAAAAAATGGAAAACCGGGTCCTTCTTCCATTATGCTGAACAATTCAAGTTCTTTTCCAATTTTTCTATGATCGCGTCGCTTAGCTTCTTCAATCATATTTAAGTAATCTTCTAATTGACTTGCTTTTGGAAATGAAATACCATAAATTCGCTTTAACATTTTATTTTTGGCATCAGATCTCCAATATGCTCCTGTAATGTTTGTCAGTTTAATTGCTTTAACTCTGCCTGTAGATAGTAAATGAGGACCTGCGCACAGATCGACAAAATCATCTTGCGTAAAAATTGAAATATCTTCGTTTTTGTTTGCATGTTCTTCAATAAGTTCTAGTTTATAATCTTGATTCAAATTTGTCATAAGTTTTTTTGCATCTGTTGCTGATATTACTTTTTTGGTTAACGGAATATCTTCTTTTATAATTTTTTTCATTTCAGATTCTATTTTTGGAAGATCTTCTGGTGTTAGTTTCTCGTCAATATCAATATCGTAATAAAATCCGTTATCAATTGCAGGACCTATGCCAAATTTTACATTAGGATAAAGCCTAAGTAAAGCTTGAGCCAAAATATGAGCAGTAGTGTGCCAGTAGGTGCGTTTTCCTTCAGGGTCATCAAATGTGCATATTTCAACTGAGCAGTCTTTAACAATTGGAGTTCTAATATCAACAGTTTTCCCATCTATTTTGCCACAACAAGCAGCTTTGTATAGTCCCATTCCAATGGATTTAGCAATTTCTGCGATGGTTGTTTTGGCGTCAAATTTTTGTATTGTGCCTTTTAGATTTACGTTAACCATAAACATACATCCCCTTATTTTTGCTTATATTGTTTAATTTTAATATTTTATTTAATGAAAATAGATTGAATTTAATATAAAAATAAAAAGCTGCATCCTATGAATAAAAAGCATGGGATGAAGCTTAAAAACTTCATGATTGATCTAAATTTTCAGTTATTTTAAAAATTTAGATTCTTAAAAGCTTTTAATGCAAGCAAAACGGATAGTTTTAACAAAAATTGATTTTATAGGTTGTTTAAAGAATGGAGATTAAAGCTATTATTCTTAATATATAAGCTTGATTTTATAATAACATTTTAAAAATTTTTTGTCAATGAATATTAAGAGATTATCCCTTATATAGTGTAGGTTTGTCAATTATTAGCTAAAAATTATTTAAAGCAAAAAAAGTGTATCCAAGAAAGCGTTAATTCAAAAACCGTGTCGGAAAATTATTGTATTTTAGTTGTCTAATCACCAGTTGCTTTTTGAAATCATCGAAACATAAAATTTTTCATTATCTTTTCCATGAGATATTTATATCTTGGGTGTTTATCAAAAACGCGCTATACAACACAGAAATAGGGATACACTGCTTCGTATTTACCCAGAGACCAATATTAAAGTTTCTTCGTGACATATTGCGAATCAATGTTAGTTTTTCCTCAGTAGTATATTGATTGAAATGATGTTGAGGCCTATGAGACTTATCATATAGACAATGTAAGGTTTGGTCACATCTTTTTAACCAGATATAAATATACTATTGATTGGTACGATAGTGAATAGCCGCTTTAGTAAAACTATACTTTTTAGCATATAAAATCAAAGATTGATGATAAAACATAGTTTGTGTTATCTCATTCATAGTGAATAGGACACCTGCCTTTTGTTTTTATTAACAATTTAAATTTATTAACAACTCAACCTTAATACAGATTACTCATATTTATTATCTTTTTTCTTATTTTGTCACACATCTTCGTAAAACCTACCGATGCGTTAAGTGTTAATTGACAACCATTAATAAAAGGATTATAATTAATAAAGTTATAGTTAAATGGACATTCTATTTAATATGGAGGTTTTCAAATGAAAATTAAAAAAATAGGTGTTTTAACTAGCGGCGGTGATGCGCCTGGAATGAATGCTACAATACGTGCTACGGTTAAGTCTGCAATTGCTAAAGGAATGGATACCGTTGGTATTTATAGAGGATATAATGGACTTATTAAAGGTGATATCAGACCCTTGGGAATGAGAGACACTACAAATATAGTTCAACGTGGTGGAACTATGCTTTACTCAGCACGTTGTCCGGAATTTAAGACTGAAGATGGGCTAAAAAAAGCTAAACAAATGTGCGATAAACATAATATAGATGGATTGGTAGTAATAGGTGGTGATGGATCTTTTCGTGGCGCAGCTGATCTTTCTGCAATAGGTGTTCCTTGCATAGGACTACCTGGTACAATTGATAATGATATTTCTTGTACCGATTATACTATTGGATATGATACTGCCCTTAATACCGCTGTGGGAATGGTTGATAAGCTTTGTGATACAACAACTTCTCACGATCGTTGCAGCGTTGTTGAGGTAATGGGAAGACATGCTGGTTATATTGCACTTAATGCTGGTATTTCTTGTGGAGCAAGCTATATAATTCTTCCTGAACATAAGTTTGAAAAAGAAGATTTGTTTAATAGAATAAGAAAAGCAACCGAGCTTGGTAAAAACCATTTTATTATTATGGTTGCTGAAGGAATAGGTAATGTAACAGAACTTGCTGAGGAAATTGAAGATGTTACCGGCATTGAAAGTCGTGCTACAATTTTGGGGCATGTTCAGCGTGGAGGCAGTCCAACAGTTAGAGATAGAGTAGTTGGCACTCGCATGGGATATTATGCAATAAAGCTTTTGTCAGAAGGTATTGGCAATCGTGTGGTTGGGCTTAATAGAGATGTTATTGTTGATTATGATATACAAGAAGCTTTAAATATGACTAAAAAATTTCCAGAAGATCTTTACAATATAGCGGATGAATTATCTTATTAAATAAGTTAAATAAAATTTAAATATGCAAATATTCGGTTGTTATTTTCTTCTGAATATTTGTTTTTTCATTTAAACTTAATATTAATTAATAATTATTAAAAGAATGTGAGAAATGCGCTATGAATTTTAAATTGAAATTGAAGAATATATTAAAAGGTTATTCTTCTGCTAAACTAGGTTGTATTATCTTTTCTGCACTTATGTTTACAATTTTTCCTATTATTTTTTTGAGTAATTTTTATTTTTCATTAAACCAAGCAAAGCTATGTTTTTTAATATCCGCAGAAATAGTGCTTGTAATATTTGTAATTATTGGGGCTTTGTATGATAAAAGCAAGACAAATTTATTGGTCAAACGAAAAATAATCATGACAGACTATTTGATATATGGTTTATGTGCCGTGAGCATAATATCAGGTTTGTTTTCCGAATTTTTTCCATATACCCTGGCAGGTGTAACCGGAAGATATAATGGCATTATTATAATGATACTTTACGTTTTGATGTATTTTATTTTAAATAAATTCTTAAAAAATTTTAGCGAAACTATATTTATATTATTTGCTGTTTCATCTTTTTTTGTTTATCTTCTTGGGGCGCTAAACTGTTTTTCTATTGACGTATTTTCTGCATTTGTAAATATTAAAGATTCCCAAAAAGCTATGTTTATATCTACAATTGGAAATAGAAATTTCTTTTCTAGTTTCATCTGTCTATCGCTGCCTATTTTTACAATTATATTTTGTAAAGCAAAATCTAAAGTAGCTTTTTTGTTTTATATGGTTGTTACAATTTTTGGATTTTTTGCTTTATTTTGCGCAAACAGTGACAGTGGATTTATAGGGATATTTGCAATGTTTGCTTTTATTTCGTTATTTGTGATAAAAAATATCAAGGGATTTAGAAGATATCTTTTATGTTTATTATTATTGTTTTTATCAGGAATCATATTTGGATATATTGTAAATATTTCCTCATCATCGGATTTGGTGCATTCTCCTATAGTAAACTATCTAATTAATAATGGAATTTCTTATATCATCTTAATATCAATTATGTTTATAATGTTATTAACTTTTATAGGTAAATCTGAAAGATTTATTGAAAACAACATAAAAAAAATAAAGTATATTGTTTTTATGATTTATATTGCATTTTCTGCAGTAGTTTTATTTTTGTTTGTTTGGTATAGCATTATTGATAAAACATCTAATTTAAATGATATTGGTAAATATTTTAGATTTTCTGATGATTGGGGTAGTTTCAGAGGTTCGGTTTGGAGTCATCTGATTTCACTTGTGCCCATGCTAAGTGCCTTTCAAATATTTTTTGGAACCGGACCAGATACAATATATCAAATTTTGTCAAAATATTATTCAAATCAGATAAAATCTGGAGAATTTTTAAAATTTGATAGTGCTCACAATGAATATCTGCATTATTTTATAACTACAGGGGTTATAGGTGCTTTATTGTATATATTGCTTATTGTTATGGTGATTTATTATGGAATTAAAATGTCTAAAAAATATGTTTCTAGTCTTGCTTGTACATCATCTATATTTTGTTATGCAATTCAGGGATTTTTTAATATAAGTATGATTTCAACAACTCCTTTGTTTTTTTTGATGATAGCTATAATTACAGCACAATATAGTAATAATTATTACGAAATTAATTATTTTGATTAATCAGTTAAAACAATATTATTCAAAATTAAATTTATATTTTTAAAATAAACAGAAAGCTAATTTTAATATGAATTTATTGTTTATTTATTTATTTTTTAATGTTTAGAATTACTTAATTTTTTTAATTTAATGTAAGCACTATAGAGGAATATTTAATCTAGTAAAATAATAAAATTAAAAAGTTGTTCAATCTAAATTTATAACATTATATTTCCCAAAAAGTTAGAAAATTTTAAAATCACTTGAGTTTTTTTGTTTTTTAATATATCGGAAACGTCCAAATAAAGAAATAATATGATATAATAAAATTTATGGAAAATATAAAATGCCCACGATGCGGGAACGAAAAAGTATGCAAAGCAGGAAAATTGAAAGGTAAACCGCAGCATCAATATAAAAAGTGCAGAACAAAATTCATAACAGAATTAAATTATGATTAGGAGTTAAAAAAGAAGACAATACAA
>CAJTNJ010000018.1 GCA_910577565.1 uncultured Oscillospiraceae bacterium
CAGCTCTTGCCAGACTTGCAAATATAACCGGCATGAACCAAGAAAACTTTAATAGGCTTGGCTCATCTATAGTAGCACTGGGCAACAATTTTGCAACAACAGAATCAGAAGTTACACAAATGGCGCTTAACATCTCAGCAGCCGGTTCACAGGTTGGCATGACTGAAGCTGATATTTTAGGTGTTGCTGCAGCACTATCATCATTAGGCCTTGAAGCGCAAGGTGGTGGTACAGCTATTTCAAAGGCGATAATAATGATGGCCAATGCTTGCGAAACTGGCAATGAGGATTTGCAGTATTTTGCAAAAGCTGCAGGAATGTCAACATCAGAATTTAAAAAATGTTTTGAAGAAGATGCAACCGGTGCATTAACTAAGTTCATTTCAGGAATTGGTAATTTAAAAGACGAAAGTGCCTTAAAATTTCTTGACGATATGGGAATCAGTGAAACAAGGCTAAGAGATGCATTGCTCAGAGCATCAAATGCAAACGAGCTCTTTTCAGACGAAATAAATACCTCAAACGAGGCTTGGAATGAGAACTCAGCTCTGACTAAAGAAGCACAGCAAAGATATGAGACAACTGAAAGCAAAGTGCAAATACTTAAAAACACATTCACAGAGATGGGTTTAACTCTTTACGATAAAATACAAGAGCCATTACAAAATGCTGCTTCAAAGCTAACTGAATTCTTCCAAAAAGCCAGTGAATCAGGAGTTTTAAAAGATGCACTCGACAAGCTATCACAAAGTGCTGGAACTCTAATTGATGGAATAGGTGAAATGGTTGTCAATTTATTACCACAACTTATGGACTTCATTTCATGGCTTATGGATAATTCCGGACTGGTTGCAGTTGCGCTTGGCGGCATAGCAGCTACTATGGTTGCAATAAAGGCAGTAAAGTTTGTAGGAGAAATAGGTAGTTTAATAGGCCAAATGAAAGACTTTGGTGGTAAAATTTTGGACGTTGCATCAAATTTAGACTTTATGAGGCTTAAAGAAATAGCTTTAACAGTTGCACAAAATGCAGTGACAGCAGCTCAATGGCTTTTCAATGCAGCAATGAACGCAAATCCAATTGGTTTGATTATAGCAGCAATTGCAGCACTTGTAACTGGATTTATTCTTTTATGGAATAACTGTGAAGATTTTCGCAACTTTTGGATTGGTCTTTGGGAAACATTATGTAATGCATTTTCTATATCATGGGAGGCTATATTAAATTTCTTTACAGTAACAATACCAAAAGCTTGGAATACATTAGTTGCATTTTTTACAGAGACAATACCACAACTCATAGCAGATATTGGACAATGGTTTAATGAACTGCCAGGGAAAATTGGCTATGCACTTGGTCAAGCAATAGGAAATTTAATTAAGTGGGGCATTGATTTATGGAACTTCGCAGTTACTAAAATTCCGGAATTTATAGAACAAGTGGTAACTTTTTTCTCAGAATTGCCGAATAAAATATGGACTTGGTTGTGTGATACTGCAAACAAAGTGGGGACATTTTTTGTAGATCTTGTAAATACCGGTATTACCAAAACAGGTGAGTTTGTGAATTCAAGTGTTAATTTCATAAAAGAGTTACCAGGCAAGATATGGAACGGGATTGTAGGAGCAATTTCTGCAGTTGCAGATTGGGGTGGCAAGCTAATCTCAAAAGGAAAAGAAGCTTCACTAAATCTAGTTAATGGAATTTGGAATACAATTTGTGAATTGCCCGGGAAAATGCTTGACATAGGTAAAAATATTGTACAGGGTATTTGGAATGGTATTTCAAATGCAATTGGTTGGATTACAAGCAAAGTAAAAGAATTTGCGCAAAATATTTTAAAAGGCATTAAAGATGCGCTTGGAATACACTCGCCATCGAAAGTATTTGAAGAACAAGTAGGCAAAAATATGGCACTTGGAGTTGGCGAAGGTTTCATGTCGTCAATGAAAAGTGTATCAAAACAAATGCAAAAAGCTATACCAACAGATTTTGATACTGAACTAAATATGGCAGTAAATGCTACAAACTCACTATTTGATATTAAAAACTCTAAAATAGATAGTTCAACAATAACTTTATTTGACAGATTTAATGCTGCAATTGAAAACACAAACAGAAATGTTACAGATAAACTCAGTTCTATTTTGTACTTTTTGCAAGATTATATACCAGAGCTTAGAAATCGTCAGGTTTGTCTTGATACTGGTGTTTTAGTCGGAGAATTAACACCTCCGATTAACAACGAACTTGCAAGAATTCAAAATAATCGGGAGCGTGGAAGATGAAAATTTCAGATGGGGTAAAATTTACATCAATAAATTCTAGCGTTACAAAGCACAGTTATACAGATTTTGGTGTGATTCTAACCGAACAAAATATTGGGATTCCACCACCTAAGACATATACAGTTGATATTGAAGGAATGGATGGAAACCTTGATTTATCAGAGAGCTTTGGAGAAGTTAAATACAACAATCGCACATTAAAATTCACATTTGAAAGCATAGAAAAAATCACCGATTGGCAAGCTCGAATGAAAGACATATCATCATTTCTGCATGGCCAAAAAATGAAGATATCCATATGGTCTGACCCAGACTTTTATTATATAGGAAGATGCTCTATTGATGAATATAACTCAAGTGGAAGGCTTGGAAAAATAGTGATTTCTTGTGACTGCGAACCATTTAAGTACAAGCAAAATATCACAACTTTTAGTTTAGTAGTTGGAGATAACATTGTAAACAATTCAAGAATGACAGTTTTTGCTGACTTAATGAATGAATCTGAAATCACAATAAACGCAAAAACATACAGCGCAGGGACACATCTTAGAACTATAAAACTTATTTGTGGTGCAAACAAGCTCATATCAAGTGGAGATGCAACATTAACATTTCAAGAAGGTGAAATTTAATGAGATATGTAATTTTTTGCGATGATTACTGTCTTTATGATTCACAGCTTAATGAGTTGCAAGTTGAAAATCCGTCTTTGAAACAGGAGTTAAATGCAGTTTCAGAGCTTTCATTTGTTATTCATCCAAACCATCCATACTATAACAATATTTCAAAGTTAAGTTCTATTATTAAAATGTATCGTGATGATAACTTGCTTTTTAAAGGTCGTGTCATAACTTCTAAAATTGGTTTTCATAATGAAAAAAACATAGTTTGTGAGGGAGTTCTTGCTTTCTTGCTTGATACTGTTATTAGACCATTCGATTTTCCAAACGACAAACAGTTTGAAGATTTAGATTATGACAATGACAACGTCATTGAATATTTTTTAAACTGGGTGCTAAAGTGCCACAACGAGCAGGCAAAAGATTTTCAAAAGATAAAGCTTGGAACAGTAACAGTAACTGACCAAAACAACTATCTTGCACGCTCAAGCATTGAGTTTTTAAGTGCTTGGGAAGTAATCAAATCTAGACTTTTAGACACTCATGGGGGGTATTTGGTGATTAAAGAAATTGATGGCGAGAATGTTCTTGATTATTTTGAGGATTTTACTGATACAGGATTCGATAATGAAAATAAATTGGTATGCACTCAAACAATTGAATTTGGAGAAAATCTCATAGATTTAACTCAGGAACTTGATGGAAGTGACATCAAAACCGGAATCATTCCTCTTGGTGCAAGACTTAAAGACTCTGATGGCAATCAAACAGATGAATATTTAACAATTGAAAGTTTGCCGGATAGTACGCTTTCGGAAGGAATTGTAAAAACAGGAGACCATATTTTAAACGTGGCTCTTGCTAAAAGTTATGGTGCCATCTATGAAGTTATAAAGTGGGATGATGTTACAAAGCCTGAAAATCTGCAAAGCAAGGCTATATCATACATTGCTGACAGCATTAAGTTTAAAAATTCCATCACCATTAAAGCTGTTGATTTAAAACTAACAAATAAGCAAATTGGAGCGTTTACATTAGGACAATATATCAGATGTTTTAGCGAACCGCATGGTATTGATGATTTATATTTACTTCAAAAACTTATAATAAATATTAAAAATCCGCAAAACACAACAATTGAACTTAACAAAAATTCACTCTCATTCACAGATAAAGTACTGGAAAACAAGAAAAATACTGACAATATAATTACTCGAATTGACAGAGTTGAGCGTGGATACATAAATAACGGAAGCATAACCGACATTGCAAACGAGACTATTGAGAACAGCAGCGCTTTTGAACAAAACAGCACCGCTATTATGGCTCAAGTTGCACAACTTTATACTAAAATTACAGATTTTGAAACCTACAAAAGTAGTATTTCAACGCAGTTTTCACAAACCAATGACAGTTTTAACTATCAATTCAACACTTTAACCGAAACAATTAATAATTTGGACGCTGATTCCGCTACACAGTTTAATAACATTATCAGGTACATTCGTTTTGTTGATGGTGACATAATCTTAGGTGAAATCAACAACAATTTGATGCTTAAAATCAGCAATGATAAAATTTCATTCCTGCAAAACGGAATTGAAGTTGCTTATATGACAGATAACAAACTCTATATTACCGACGGAGAATTTTTAAATTCACTCCAGCTCGGTAATTTTGCTTTTTATCCCCGTTCAAGTGGAAATTTGAGCTTCAAAAAAATTAAGTAAATGGTGATTTTATGGGAACTAGTGGCAATATGTCAACAAGCAGTGCCTATGTTAATTATACAATTTCTATTTCACAAAACTGGCAAAGTATAGATGGAAACTATTCAAACGTCACTGTTTCTGTATGTTTTTTCAGGACAAATTCTGGCTATACTACCTATGGTTCAGGGAATTGTTACTGTAGAATTAACGGAACCACCTATTCTGCAACTGTTTCGTCAAGTCAGAAAATTACCAGTTCCGGTATAACCTTATTTAGTAAAACACTTGATATTTATCACAATACAGACGGTTCAAAATTTCTTGAAGTCTCTGCTTGGATTTCAATTGATGCACCTCTTAGTTCAAATGAACAAGGATTTGGAGAGTGGCTCTCTACAATACCACGAGCAAGTAGCATCTCAAGCATAGAAGGAAACACCTTCGGAAGTCCCGTAACTGTAAATATAAATCGAGCCTCAAGCTCTTTTACTCACACAATAATTTATGAAAGACCTGACGGAAACCAGTTTACAATTGGAATGTCCATCAAAACGAGTTTTACATTTACACCTGATTTAAGTGACAGCAATTATGTCCCTAATGCTACATCAGCCTCGGCAAAGATTGTATTAAATACATATTCCGATGACTCTTACATAGGAACTGCATCAAGTTCATTTACTCTTTATGTGCCATCAAGCATTGTGCCAACGATAAATTCTGTTAGTTTGTCTGAAGCTGTTTCCGGCATTTATGCTCAGTTCGGTAGATATGTACATGGAAAATCCAAGATTTCCGGAAGCATTTCTGCAGATGGAACATATTCAAGCACAATTAAAAGTTATAGTATTTCAATAAATGGTGCGAGTTATACCTCAAATAGTTTTACAACAGATTTTTTAACAACTAAAGGTTCTAACTCTTGCATAGTTAAAGTAACAGACAGTCGAAATAGAACTGCAACCAAGACAGTTTCTTTTAACGTTACTGAGTATTCAAACCCCGTCATAAACTCGTTTTCTGTGTCACGCTGCAACGCAGATGGTACTGACAACGATGAAGGAAATTGTGCTAAATGTGATGTATCTGCAACTATTTCAAGTGTGGATAACAAAAACACAAAATCATTTAAGATTATGTATAAGAAAATTTCAGAAACTTCATGGAACACATTTGTTTTAAATAGCAGCGATTATTTTCTTAATACAACACAAATTATCCAAAATATAGATACTGAATTGGAATATAACTTCAAGGTTGTGGCAACCGATTACTTTAGCTTGGCAGAATATTCTCATAATCTTTCAACTGCATACACGCTTATGGACTTTAACATGAGTGGTAAAGGTATGGCAATTGGAAAGGTATCAACACAAAATGCTTTTGAAGTTAATATGGACATGAAAGTAACTGGAAATTTAACGGTAAACAACAAAACAATTTTTGATATGGTGTATCCTGTTGGTTCTATTTATATGTCTGTAAATAGCACTAATCCAGAAACTATTTTTGGTGGCGAGTGGGTTGCTTGGGGACAAGGCAGAGTCCCAATTTGTGTAGACAACCTCGATTCTAACTTTGACACAGTTGAAAAAACAGGTGGAAGTTTATCACACCGCCACGAATGGAGAATAGGAATGCACTGGTGGTTTGGTGCAACTTGTGGAGAAAACATGGCAAACGGCACCGGAGCATACCGCTTTTCAGACGGTCAATATGACGGTTGGACTAAAGAGTTAAGTGAAATATCTCTTCCGGTAAACGCCGGAGCTTACAACAACTCTTCAACAACTACAGCAGCTCCATATGGGAAATTCTCTAATGGAGATACAAAAGATGCAAGTACACTACCTCCATATATAACCTGTTATATGTGGAAAAGAACAGCTTAAAATTTATATAAAGAAAAGGAGACCTTTAAAATGAGTAAGAAAATATATTTATCACCAAGCAGTCAAGTAAACAATATTTACGCTACTGGCAATACAAATGAAATGGTTGAATGTAATAAGATTGCAGAGGCAGCCAAAACTGCTTTAGAAAGATGTGGGTTTGAGGTTAAAAAAGCACCGCAAGGGCAGTCTGTAGCAAAAAATATTAGTGAAAGCAATGCTTGGAATCCCGATTTACATATTCCAATCCACACGAACGCTTTTAACGGTTCTACACTTGGTGGCACTCTTGTGATGCTCTATTCTATGGAAGATAAAAACAAGCGTGCTGGAGAGGCAATTTTAAATGCCGTTGCGCCTATTTCTCCAGGTCCGGATTACAGTTTAAGGGCAAATCCTAGTTTTGCTGAACTTAACGGAACAAAAGCAATTGCTGTATATTTAGAAGTTGAATTTCATGACAACGTCGAAGGAGCAAATTAGATTATAAACAACACAAATGCTATCGGTGAAGCAATAGCAAAAGGCGTTTGCGATTATTTTGGTGTAAACTATAACTTGGATGAAAATGTACCATCTGACAAACTTTATAGAGTGCAAGTGGGAGCTTTTTCGATAAAAAGCAACGCTGAAAATTGTCTTCAAAAAGCCAAAAATGCCGGATTTGCCGAAGCATTTATCACAGAGGTGCAAAGATGATAAAAGATGTATCTAAAATATTAATGACTACGATGTTAGTTGAGGGAACTATAACATATTTCAATGAATTTTTTGTATCAAAAGAGGCTCCTTGGCAAATGATTATGAGCTTAATTTTAGGAATAGTTGTCGCAATTGCATATAAGCTCGATTTACCAAATCTTATGGAAATAAAGACACAAATCCCATATGTAGGGTGTATTTTAACAGGAATCCTCATCTCAAGAGGTTCAAATTATATTTACGATTTAATAAGCAAATTAGCTGGTGTATGACAGTGTTGTTTAATAAACAGCAAGACAACATGCCAGTCTATAAGTTTGAGAATAGAGCACATAAATAATAAAGGCATTGCCGATGTAGCAATACCCTTATTACATTCATGAACATTTTTATAAAATTTCTGCTTTATCACTTTTTTTGTAATAAAAACTTTTCTCTATTAACTCATTTAAACTGCTTATTGTTTTACCTTTTTTCACACGAACTGATTCACACGTACAATTCTTTATTGTTGAACCGTCCTCTGCTTCTCCTACAAATCCGCCACCTTTATTTCCACGCGTTGTCTCTATTTCACATTTTGCACTGCGGCTGTCTACCGTGCTTCCTGTGAAGTTCTTTTCAATAAATATCCTTCTACAAGATAAGCGGGATAAATTTATTGTAAATTTTAATAACATATTCATAATTTATATAAATATAAAATACATAAATTATTTACAAAATAGCTATTGCTTTGTTAATAAATACTTGATATTATTAATGTATAATTAGTTATATTTAAATGAAGAAGGTTATTCAAATGAAATTCAAAAGAATAATTTCAATATTAATCACAACAGTTATTGTTGGTTCTACGGCATCTTTTGCTGTGTCGGCTGTAACAATTCAAAATAAACAAATAGATGTTTCGAATATGTTAGATAATGTAATATCTAATGATGTGTACGATTATGCTTCAAATAGATTATTACCATTAGCTACAACTATACAAAACGATTATGAAGACTTTAGAATAACAATTAATAATGTTAATAATATTTCATTAGGTAAACCATATGTTATTTATGATTCATTAATTTGTGAAGAGCAAGATAATATATATTATTTTCCAGTGATAGAAGATAATACAATTAAGTGTATTTTATCAATTTCTGTAGATGGAAACACTTATAATGCAAGTTTAAGTGAAGATATAACAGTTGGATTAAATGATATTAATTATGTTTGTGATAATAATTATATTTTTTACCGTGATAAAGGGAATATATATGCTGAAAATAGTAAACACGAAATAAAGAAGCTCAATGTAGGCATAACTAATGATTACATAAATAGTGACGAACAAAATCTAAAATCGTTTACAAATTTATTATTTGATAAAAAAGTTGAACAAATAAGCAATAATTATGGAAAAAATAGTTATAAATTAGAAGCAAATGATATTTCTCCATTTGGTAATGCTAGGGGATTTTCAAAACTATCTCCACACAATGTTCGTCTAAACACAAAATGTTGTTTTGTTTCACAATATTTCGATGGAAACTGTTGGGCAGCTTCCGTAGCAACAACATTGAGATACCTAAATTATTCAAAATTCAAAAAATTGACAGCGCGAAATGTGTGTGATAAAGTTGGAATTGGTTATAATGAAGGAGGCTCCATTTACGATGAACAAAAAGCTTTAATTGAGTATGGTATAACTGATTACAATATTTTTCGTTTTTATCCAATAGAATTTAAAATGATACAAAAAAATATATTAAACCAAAAACCAGTTTTAGTTGGGTGTAATAATTTAAAATCAATAACTAGCGGTCATGTTGTACCTGTCATTGGATATAGCAAATATTCAAATATTAAACAGGTTGTGTTTTATAACCCAGTAAATATGAAATGTATTACATCTGAATATAAAACAGATGGATTAATTTTTTCCTATGGTTTTAAAAAATTTAAATGGAGAGAATCATTAAGTCGTTATTAAGATTAATTTTTATTTTAGTTTTCTGTACTGAAAATTAAAATTTGATTTTCATAGAAATAAATAATAAAGGTATTGTTAAATTTTACAATACCTTTATTATCTATTTGCCTTCTTTTTTATATCTTAATAGCTATACACATATGCTTAAATGAAATTCAATAAAAATATAATTAAATTTTTAACAATAATTGATGCTGCAACAATTAAAACACATTTTCCCCAATCATATTTCGTTATTGACTTATAGGTAAAAAATAAAAAAATAAGGCATATATAATCCATTATAAACATAATCACTTTTGCAATATTAATAATGCTTATTAAGTTAAGATAATAGACAAAAAACAATATAAGTGAAATTGGGAGTAAAATCATATATGAAAGCAATAATGCCTTACTTGTTTTTAATAATATTTCTTTGAACTTTTTAGACGGTTCAATAAATCTCCATGAAACAAATAAGAAAAATTCATTAAACAATAAACTGGATATTAATGCCAACATAAAAAACAATATACTTAAACCGACACTAATAAAATCAAAATATTCTATTGAATATAAAATGCCAATAAGAACACTATACAACAATGTAAGAATAATAAGCTTCCATATCTTACAAATTTTACTTATATCCATATTAAAATAATTCATAAATCAATCCACTCTCGATATATGCTGCAATTAAGTACAAAATTAAAAGCAATGGCAACAATACAACAGACATAATGCCTATTTTTTTAATCGATAAAAAATTATAATTACGTTTAATTCCAAGGTAGGCACCGAAAAAATTAGCAATTATCATACCTATAGCCTCTAAAAAAATAAACAACACGTTCCATATATCAGAAGACGTTTTTAGACAAACAGCAAATGTAGAAATTGAAAAAAACAATGAAAATATGCCACTTATGCCACATGTTAAAACACTTAATATATAGGAGATTGTTGCTAAAATAAAATTATGTATAGCAATATTTAACATGCTGCCATTCATATTATTAGATAAATATTTTAAAAATGGTGCAATAAATTCTATATTAATAGTGTCACTAGTTGAGTCCACACTTTTTAAATCGAATGACAAAAAAGATATTATAAAAGGAGTTATTAACGATAAAATAAGTAACACATTAATAATGTAAAAATACTTAGGCTTATTTTTCAATATATTCATTTGCAAATTTAATCCTTCTTTCTACTGGAACATATGCGTACAATAATTGAAATAATAAAGGACGTTTTCTATCATCATTAACTCCTTTTATTAAGTGTAGTGCTTCTAAAACCTTTTTTTACCCAGCATTTTATCGCATTTCTATCTGCCATTAACTCTAGTTTAATTTGTAATTGCTCACAATACGCTAGTGATTCCGGCTCCAATTAATTTTGACTTATTTTTTTTAGCCCATGCTTTAACTTTTTCCCATGTTCCTGATTTTTTTGATTCTTTTGATTCTTCTGATTTTTCTGATTTTTCTGATTTTTCTGAAGTAAATAAATCCTTCCCCAATGTAATTGCCGCACTAAGTACTGATGTATCAGTAATAGTTTTTTTAAGTTCATTCATTACATTTTGTTTTCTTGCTTTACTTTTATCTTCTGTACCTTCTGGTATATCTTTAAGCAGACCCTTTGTTACGGCAAAAAGCATAGTACAAGAGTTAATATTATTATAAATTTTACCACTACCAAAATTTATACTTTCTGTACTTGAAAAATTGTAAATTTCGTCTTTCGTGTTGTTATCAAAAATTTTGTAATCAAATTTGTCTAAATCAGTCTCTTTAGTTACCAATAAATCATTTTTCGAAAATGCATTTCCAGAATGAATTAAACAATTGTTATCATCTAATTTCTCTATATTATTATAGCTATTTATATCATTAATAGCGTCGCTTTTTTGAAAAGCAATTGCAAAATTAAATGTTAAGGATAACACTACTATCCCAATTAATATTCCTGAAAATAATTTTTTTTCCATAGAAACCACCTCTTTTATTGTGTTTAACAAAATTAAACCTAATGTACATAACAAAATTACACCACAAAAGCTTTAACTTATATTTTTATTTAAAATATCATATTTAAACTGTAATTTTTATAGTGTAATCGAACTCACCAGAAAGGCCACCATCCAGATCCATGCGGTTTGCTAACCGAAATACCAAAGAAAGAATCACCTTCGTATTTTTTTGGTACTTCTACTGATTTTAAATTTTTACAACCTTCAAATGCATTATTGTTGCTTGTAATGTTTTTAGTACCTTCATATTTTACTTTATTTAAACCAGAACCTGCAAATGCATAAGAATCAATATTTCCAATGCTACTGGGTATGACAATAGTTTCTAATTTTGGACATTCCAGAAAAGCATATTCACCTATTTTAGTAACATTAGAAGGTATATTGATGTTATTTAATAGGTCACACCACCTGAAAGCTCCTGGACTAATTGTAGTAATGCCTTTCCCTATCTCTACAGATTTTAAACTTGTGCACACTGCAAAAGCTTCTTCTCCAATCGAAGTAACATGATCTGGAATTTTTAAAGAGGTTAAACTTTCACAACCCCAAAAAGCATCATCACCTATATTAGTAACACCTTTTCCAAATTCTATGGATGCCAACTTCGTACAATTTGAAAAAGCATCAGATCCTATATTAGTAACGCTATTTGGAATTTTCACAGAAGTTAAATTCTCACAACCAAAAAACGCTTCATCAGCAATTTTAGTAACAGAATCGGGTATATTATAGCTATTTCCAGTTTTGCCTGCAGGATAACTTATTAATTCATTACCACTTTTTGAAAAGAGGACTCCGTCTATGGATTTGTAATTTGCATTATTTATTGCACTAATAGAGCTTAATTTTTCAGAACCAGAAAAAATTCCTTTTCCAATACTTGTGACAGTACTTGGAATGGTTATAGATGTCAATTTTACACAACCTTCAAATGCGCCTTTACCTATAGTTTTAACATTTTTCATAGTTACTGAATTTAGATCTTCACATTCAGAAAAAGCGTAAGAACCAATAGCACTTGTTTTATCAGGTATAGTAATCGCAGTCAAACCTGAACATAGTGAGAATGCAAAATCAGGAATTTCTGTAACATTATCATCTATCACAATTGATGTCAAATGAGTGCAACCAAAAAACGCTGAATCAGCAATTTTAGTAACAGAATTGGGTATGTTATAACTATTTCCAGTCTTATTTGCAGGATAACATATTAATTCATTACCACTTTTTGAAAAAAGGACTCCGTCTATAGATTGATATTTTGCATTATCAGCATCAACTTTAATTTCAGTTAAGTTATAACAATCAATAAATGGCGCTATCCCAACATTCATAAGACTAGCTGGAATAGAAATAGATTTCAAATTTTCACAGTCATAAAATGCGAAATCACCTATAGTTTTAACACTATTAGGTATGGTAATTGAAGCTAAAGATCCACAAAAAGAAAACGACTCAACACCAATACTGGTAATGCTATCAGGCATGTCAATCGAAGTTAAATTTGTACAAAGGTCAAATGCCTGGTCACCAATGCTAGTAGCTCCTGCTCCTATTTTCACAGATTTTATGTTAGAACTTTGTTCATACCAAGGTGAAGGGGAATCGTCTGAGTAATTCGTCATATCGCCGGTACCAGATATAGTTAGAACACCTGTTGTTGCATCTAAATTCCAATTTAAATTTTTTCCACAAGTTCCCGAGTTGTTAGATAGTTTTAAGTCTTTAGAT
This sequence comes from uncultured Oscillospiraceae bacterium, assembly GCA_910577565.1. Lineage (GTDB taxonomy): Bacteria > Bacillota > Clostridia > Oscillospirales > Ruminococcaceae > RUG12519. Next base: position 12,962 of record CAJTNJ010000018.1, read on the forward strand.
TGTTTTGAATTTTTAGATAGTTTTGAGTTGTTAGTATTAAGAACTTTTGAGATTATTGCTTCTTTAGAGTTGTTACGCAAACCAGCTTGAAGATGTAAACAAGTATTTTCATGATTTTGGACATCCCGAACTGAGATTGCCGCATCAACACCTAATGAAGAACTAATCATCATTGATATCACCAATATAGATGATATGGCCTTTTTGGTTTTTTGTTTCTTAAACATAAGAACCCCCACTTTCAATAAAATTTAGGCATAAAAATACCTATGGCCAGTGTAAAACAAATTATTCCAAAAAGCAACAATATTTGTTTAATTTCTACTTATTTTACAAAAATATTTTTTCTATGATTGCAAATTCGTTGAATTGTTTATATTTTTATGTATTGGTTAACAAATTTAATTTATTGAGATTAATTTATTGGAAATATCGAAAATATAAAAACACCTCATATATGTTGAGGAAGATAAGAGAGGAAATTTAGTTATAAAAAATAAGTATGGAAAGAAAATTCAATACAAAAGTCACAAAAAATGAATATGATGTTTGCATTGGCAAACCTATATATGGCTAATAAAAAAACTAAGTTGGCATAATTAAGTTTGCCATTATGACATAATTACAACGAAACGTTGAGGGAAAACTTGATGTTTTTTCTTTTGGATTATTTTAGCATACGTTTTTGGCTATTATGAGGTGTTGCCTTAGTTATAACAAACAGGAAATATTTAAAATATACCCATAAAGCTGCATTTAAGAATTGTTCGTATTTGCATTTTATAACTACCAATTAAAAAACTCCCTTTTGTAGGGAGCAACGTAATTTTAAAGTTTTTTGTATTTAATTACTTGTTCTAATAAATTATACAAAAATTTTTGCTCTGATTTTTTCAGAGGATTTACTAAATCATAAAATTTTGCAGGCAATTTATCACAAACATCTACTAACACTATTTTTTCCGTTAATATCTCAAGTGGGACTTCTAATGCGCGAGATATTTTTTCTATACTTTCCAACGTGGCATTTTTTTCACCTCGTTCTAATTGACCTATATAAGTGTTATGCAATCCAGCTTTTTCAGCAAGTTCTTCTTGACTATAGCCCGCTTTATTTCTGTAAATTTTAATTCTTTTTCCTATTATTTTAGCAATATCTGCCATTTAACCACCCCTTAATAAATACTACAAGTAGTTATTAAAGTGTTAAACAGACTATTAATATTATTCATATATACTATAAATATCATATATGAAATTTAAACTATTATAAATATTAAAAATTTATTTCAAAAACCAAATAATCATACTTAAACCAATTGTTTAACTTTTATTAGTAGTTTTTGTATCTAAAACTTTTGTAATTAATCACTTTTAGATAACATTTTATATATTTCTATAATAATTTTCTCTATAGATTCTTTATTGTGCTCATCTAATTTTGATAAAATTCCTATTACATTTACTATTCTATATAGGTTATTTAGGTTTAAATTGGTTCATTTCATATTCACTATTTCTCTTGGGTGGTGTAAATTCATTTGTTAAACCCACAAGATAATCTAAACTGGTATTATAAAATATTGCTAAAGTAATTAAATGATTTACCGGTATTTGACGTTTACCAATTTCGTAATTACTATAAATTCTTTGGTCAATTTTTAAAATCTCTGCAATATCAGTTTGTGACATATCTTTATCTTCTCTACAGTCTTTTAATCTATAAAAATAGTACATTTTACACCACCCCCTTAACATAAATTTTAAGTTACTATCATTTAATAGTGTTGACTATACTATTGTTTGATAGTAAAATTTAATATTACAAGAGTATGGTGAACTTTTAATGAGTGAATGGTTGGTAACTCTGATTTTTTAATTACATGTATTTAACATAGTATGGAGGTGATGTTGCAAACACTCTTTAATATGCAAAAGGAGGGAAACACATTTGAGCAATAAATATCGCTTAACATTAATTAGAAAAAGGTTTTAAAATATGGAAAATAACAATTATTTCTTTAATGATGTAAAAGAAGATTTAAAAGCTGCTTTTGAGGCATATTACAACTTGATTTTTGGATATTATGACCTTAATCAACCACAAGAAACAAAGATTAAAAATTTAAGCAAAGTAGTAAAAAATGAAGTATATGATAAAGGTGGTAAATTTAATAGTTTGTTTGAAAAAATATGGAAATTAGAAGATGAAATATATTTTTTAGAAGTTGAATCAAAAAAAGATGATAAAAATTTTGATGTTGATAAAGGAATATCTGTTCAAATAAGGAATTTATACGATGATGCTATAATGAAAGTCAGCAGATTAATGTTTATGTATGGTGTTCAATACGGCATAAACCTAGAAAGATGTATAAGCGACATTCCAATTCATTTCAATAAAGAGGAAAGTAACTAAATATATATTGATAAAAATAATTTTGAAATAAAAAATCAATATAGCTTAAACTAAGCGACCGAGAAATCGGTCGTTTTTTATGTTGTTTTTTGATTGCAATGCTTTCCTTGTGTGACAAATTTCTCAAAATATCTAAGATAAAATCTAATTGGTAGTCGTACTTTATTTTTTTATAAGTAAATATGTAATTTAATACAGAACATGTTCATAATATCTATTTTTAAAGCGGGATTTGTACTAATGTGTATAAAACCCCGCTTTTTTTATTAAAAAAAGGACAAGCTATGAAACATTGGTTTCTCTACTACATTAGGTATCCTTAAGCCCCAAATTGTTTGAAAAAATTCAAATAATTTGGAGGTAAAATTATGAGAAATCATGGTGACGATATTAAAAATGAAATAGCATATTTCTATACTGTAATAAAAAATATGAATACAAAAGACAATATAAAAGAGTTAAAGATAAAGGAACACGAACTACCACTTAATGAAATTATATATGACAATTTTTTGGACGATTGTGATATGGACAAGCAGATTGCCGAACAAAATTTACTTGGTTGGATAGATTTAATTGAGAATGAGAATTTACATAAAGCAGTTAAAAGTTTATCAATTGAAGACCAGATATTTATTAGTTACATAGTTAAAGAGTGTAAAACTCAGCGGGAACTTGCTTGCATTTATCAAATTAACCAGCGAACTGTGGGACGCAGATTTGACAAAATATTAAATATTATAAGAAAATTTTTGTTAATAAAATAAAAAATTAAAAATTTTTTTAAAAATACGCCTCAAAAACACCTCAAAAAGACTCTTTATATATATGAGGGGATAATTTTTCCCGTGGCCTTTGAAAAGTGAATATAAATATCTCAGTAACATTTAAAGATACTCCTGCCCAGTCACAGTCCGAGCGTTGAAGCAAAACAATATTGTTTTGTGAGCCGTCGCAGGCAATGAGGGTAGCCTTGTGATAACTTCAAGGATGTGGAATTCATGTGCCGTTTATGGACTGAGATGTTTTCTTAATTATAAATTTAGAAAGCGAGAAATTTCTATGACTAAATATTTTGACGCAATTTACTTTAAAAAAGAAAAGAAAGTAAAGATAGGAAATATAAATTACATAGTTAACTCTTATTTTGATGAAAACAGTGAGACTTTAATTGATAAAATTAAAAATTTACTTGTTTTAGAAATTAAAAAAACATAAATAGTAGACCCAAAAAGCCAAAAAATATGATATAATACACTAGTAAACATTGTTTTTGGCTGTTTAATGTGAAAGGAGAAATGATATTTTGAAACAGTCAAATAAAACAGACAATATATTACAAAGCGATAAAATAACAGCTTTATATTTGAGATTATCGCGAGATGATGATTTAGAGGGTGAAAGCAACAGCATTTCAAACCAAAGAACATTGCTCACAAAGTATGCAAAGGAAAATGGTTTTAGAAACATAAAAGTTTTTATTGATGATGGAATATCAGGAGTTACATTCAATCGTCAAGGTTTTAAAGAAATGTACAAGCTTATAGAAGCTGAGCAAGTACAGACTTTAATAATAAAAGACATGTCGAGACTTGGAAGAAACTACATTGAAGTTGGACAACTCACAGAAACCATATTGCCAATGCACAACGTTAGACTAATAGCTGTGAATGATGGGGTTGACAGTGAAAAAGGTGAAGATGACTTTACACCATTTAGAAATATTATGAATGAATGGTATGCAAAAGACATGAGCCGGAAAATGAGGTCAACACTTAAAATCAAGAATAGTCAAAGATATGCAATAGGGCGTCCTCCATATGGATATATGTATGATGAAGTTGATAAAAAGCGTTGGGTTGTTGATAAAGAAGCAGCAGACATAGTTCGTTATATATTCAATCTCCGAAAATATGGAGAAAGTATGAATAAGATTGCAAAAATTCTTAAAAACGAAAAGGTGTATATTCCATCAGTTTATGCAGCTAAAAAAGGTTTCAAAAAGCCTATATCAAAACCACCACTGGATAAGTATTTGTGGAATCATGGAATGATACAAAACATTCTATCAAATCAATCGTATGTTGGAGACGTTGTGAATTTTAAGACATACAGCAAATCGTTTAAACTTAAAAAGCGCATTGCGAATGATAGAGAAAACTGGCAGATACATAAGAATGTTCATGAACCTATAATAAGTCGAGAAATGTTTGAAATGATACAAAATACTTTTGGAAATACTAAATATCAAAAGCCTAAGCATACTACAAAGAATATGTTTGCTGGATTCTTGAAATGCTCAGATTGTGGAGTTAATCTAAATTACAAATATACACACGATAACCCTAATAATCATTACTTCTCTTGTAAAAATAATCGAGCGCAAAACGGATTATGCAAAAAAACACATCACATAAGAGTAGATGTACTTACAAACATAGTTAGAAACGATATCGATAATATTGTGAAGTTTGCAACCAAATTTGAAGACGAGTTTGTAAAGATAGTAGTAGATGAAGAATACAAGCGAATACAAGCGACACAAAAGAAAAATTTTGAAACATTAAACAAAATGCTTGCTCGCGACAAAGAACTAGACACTCTATGTGAGAAGGTTTTTGAAGAAAAAATCTTAGGGAATTTAACAGAGGAAAGGTTCTTAAAACTATCACAAAAATATGAAGAAGAACAATTTGAGCTTAAAGCACAAATAAAAAACATGAAAAAGATAGTCGCCGAAGAAAAGAAGCATGAACTTAATGCAGATGGATTTTTAAAAATGGTCAGAAAATATTCCCAAATAGAAGAACTAATACTCGATATTTTGCATAAATTTATTGATAAGATAAATAGTACATCATAGAGAAAAAGTATTCGGAGAAACGGTACAAAAAGTAGAGATTTATTACAAAATGATAGGACACATAGAGATACCGAAGATGACTCAGCGGGAAAAAGAAAGGTTGCATAAAATTTTTTGGGTACACAAAAAAAGAGCAGATTACATAAATCAATCTAACTCTTCAAAACCTAAAAGTTTTTAAATTCCTGCGGGAAGTATCATTAAAAGAAACTATGTCCCTAATGGTACTCCACTATGGTACGAGTGATGGGACTTGAACCCATACGTCAATTGACACACGCCCCTCAAACGTGCCTGTCTGCCGATTCCAGCACACTCGCTAGAATATATATTATATCATGTTATAATTCACTAGTCAATATATTTTTATAGTGGGGAGTGTCCAAATAAAATATAATATATATATATGGAAAAGATAAAATCCCCGGATTTCGGGGACGAAAAAGTATGGAAAGCAGGAAAACCGAAAGATAAACAGCAGTATTAGTGTAAAAAGTGCAAAAGAAAATTCATAACAGAACTAAATTATGATTAGGAGTTTAAAAAGAAGACAATACAAATATTTAAGGAATTAATTCTGATATTCGTAAATACATAGATGATTTACAGAGGCAATATAAAATGCTTTTTTCGTTCAATAGATAACTTTTAAAATTGTCATGCATATTTTTGTGTGCGCTTATAAGAAATTTTGAGAGTTTAAGCTTCGTTTTCATATTCTTAAAAATTCTACTTCTCTTATTGACTTTCTTCCCTATCTTTAATTTGGACACTCCCCATTTCTTAAAAATATTGACAAATACTGATTTATATAATATAATGTAATCTATCATTATGGAAAGGTGTCCGAGTGGTTTAAGGAGCCGGTCTTGAAAACCGGTGATCCTGTAAGGGACCGTGGGTTCGAATCCCACCCTTTCCGCCAAATTTGTGTCGTCTATGGAGAAATACTCAAGTTGGTGAAGAGGCGCCCCTGCTAAGGGTGTAGGTCGGGTAACCGGCGCGAGGGTTCGAATCCCTCTTTCTCCGCCATATAAATACTACAAATTATAAAAAATAAATCACTTATTTATGCGTTTTTAAAATGTTGTTAATAAATTAGACATAAATTTTTATATTGTAGATGTTATATTAAAATAAAAATACATCCTTATAAAAAAGGGTGTATTTTTTTATAAAAGGTGTTTTATAATAAAGAGATGACTAAAACAAAATGAAAAATATAAATGTAATACAAATTAATTAAACCAAGCATCAATCATAATATAATCCTATAAAGAATCTTAAAAGAAGTGATAAAGAATATAAAAAACAAAAACAAGTATAGAACGGCTTTAATTTGTTGAATCCATTGTTATAAATTATAATAATATAGTTATTAACTGTCAACAACGATTAAAAGTATTAAAAAATTTTAAATTATAAAAAATAGCAGGTGTAAAATTAAATTTAAATAAGAATAAAAGACATTTAAACATCGCGCTTATCAAAACACCAAAGTATGCTTTAATGCAGAGCGCAAAATAAAATAGTTCAAACACATCATCTGATAATTAGCACGAAGGTGTTATATAAACATATGGTTAAAAAACACTGAAATATTTAGACAACATGGATATGAAGACACTTGAAAAAGAGTTGAAGATCGTATATACTGTTTGAAATGAATAAGCAACAGAGAACGTTTTGAATATGTTAAAAGTAAGTAGAAACCCCAGTATACCAATGCGATTAAATACTATCATAACTTTAAATTTTAAAAAGAAATACAAACGACATTTTCTATTTAGAGTTTAAATTTCTCCTACCACTGGCTGAACTGCCAGAGGATTATATGTTCCGTCTCCATAGGCAATCCCCAAGTCAGTTTATCTGAAACTTTTTAAGCTACAAAAAAGTAAATGATGCAACTGTTTAACTATAAAAAATTTACTGGTAAACTGTCCATTATGTTTCCAGATATGCCAACAGATTAAGATGAATTAAAACTTACGCATTTGACGATATTTAATATAAAAATTATAACAAAGAAGAAACAAAAAACAGTGTAGCCGTTTATCTTTTAACATAATTATCATAGAGGATTTAATTTTACAAAAAATTTCAAACTTTTACTAATTTTTCTAGATTATATTTTCTTAACATATTTCTTTATATATTTGCTATAACTTGTTACTTTGAAATTTGGAGTATATTTTTTCACAGTATTTTTTGCTTACTGTTCTCATTTTCCTGCTTTTACTTGTTTATCTTCTTTTATTTACATTATTCACAATATAATAATATATATATTATATAATTTTTATTTTCTTATTGCTTCTTATATACACTTTTCTTATACCAACTGTGTAAACAATAACTAACATTTTGTTGACTTTCACAATAACTTAATTAGACACTTCTATTTATGTCAAACAACTAATTTGCAGATTAACTTGAATTACCGTTTTTTTGTCTCTGTCCTGATAAAATTTCGTGTTACTTTTTGTTCTTGACTTCGTTATTATTTTCGTTTTGCTCTGCGAGTTCTTTATCGTCGACTTGCTTTTTGCCTCTCCTACAAATCCGCCTCATTTTTTCTTGTTTGTTGTCTCTACCGTTGACTCTGCATAACATCCATCTATGCTTCCGCCTTGGTCATTTTTACCTACGAATCCCCCACAACCATCGTCTTTATAAAAAGTCCCTGCACTTAGATATACCTTGCCACTTTATTTTGATCTTCATTATGCTTGCCGCCTTATTTATTCCTACAAGTCCTCCTGCAAATTCTTGGCCTTCTACTTCTCCTTTTGAACTACAATTCTTTATTATTCCGCTATTCTCCCCTACAAATCCTCCACATATTGTTATTACCTTTTTCGCATTCAGCTTTTACTGTCCCCTCTGTCTTGCAAGAGATAATCTCTCCTGAATTGCTTCCACAAAAGCCTCCTGCACATTTTTTACTACTTACTTTCCCTTTAAAATTACATTTTTCTATAGTGCCAAAATTCTCACTAACAAATCCACTTGCTATATCTTTATTATTCACTGATAGTGTTGTACTATAAGTTGTTATTTTACCTAAATTTGTTAATACAAATCAAGACTTAATATTTGCATCTTTAATACTCATATTTTCTATATTACAATTTTCTATTAATCCATCTTCTTCATTGTTAAGCACATATCCTGCTGTTTTTACCTTTTTACCAATGTTATTTATACTACTATTTATAATATCAATACTTGACATAGTTCCATGATTAGTCACAATCAACCCCGCTGCTTCTTTTATTCCTGAGTTACCTTCTATAGCGTAGTTATCAAACGTAACATTCTTTATCTCTGCATATTCATTTAATATGCTTATTAATACAAGCTCCACATTTTTACCTTTACCTGACTCATTTTGAATTTTCAAATTGTTTACAGTATGCCCACATCCTTCAAAAACTCTATTAAACTCTTTTGTTGGATTAAACGCTTTGCCTTTCATATCTATGTCACATGTTAAAGTCACTTTGTAATTATTTCTCCAAAGTACAGGATTAGTCATAAACAATGAAAAGTCAGGTTCACGTGATTATTTCATATTCCACAGTTGGTTCAATTGGTTTTGATGCTGTTTGCATTATATCATCTTTTGATATAGTGACTTTAGCAGCTTGACTAGGTAATGCTCCATCGGTTTGCGCACTTATTTGAACCATTGATGAAAAGCTTGTGACAAATATACTTACTGTTAAAACAAGCGCTATTAACTTTTCATACTGATTTTTGATTTTCATACCTACTTCTATATATAAATATCTTAACACACTCATATTATTAAACGTTCTATTTTTATTCAATATTTATTATGTAAACAAATAATGAAGATATTGTTAACTTTCACAATACCTTCATTATCCACTTCTATTTATATCAATCAACTAATTTGCAATTACTGCTTT
>CAJTNJ010000019.1 GCA_910577565.1 uncultured Oscillospiraceae bacterium
AAAAATTCTGCCTCTCTTATTGACTTTCTTCCTTATCTTTTATTTGGACACTCCCCAAACTATTGACATATGGTAATTTGAGATGATATAATAGAAAATGCGTTTTTATTGTTTAATGTTATCACAAACCATGTGTTAACATATAAATTTGCGTTTACCTAAAAATAAAAATTAAGTAAGGAGGTGCCATATGCCAACTTTTAACCAGCTTGTACGCAAAGGGAGACAAGAAAAAACTTCGAAGTCTAATGCGCCTGCTCTTGGAAAACGTTATAACTCTATGAAAAAGATTTCAACTAACCATAACTCACCCCAAAAGCGAGGAGTATGTACAGCAGTTAGAACAATGACTCCAAAAAAACCAAATTCGGCTCTTAGAAAGGTTGCCAGAGTACGTCTGTCTAACGGAATCGAAGTAACATCTTATATTCCCGGTGAAGGACACAATCTGCAAGAACATAGTGTGGTTTTAATTCGTGGAGGTCGTGTTAAGGACTTGCCAGGTACACGTTATCACATAATTCGTGGAACGTTAGACTCGCAAGGTGTTGCAGAAAGAAAACAAGCTCGTTCCAAATACGGTTCGAAGCGTCCGAAGGCTGGAAAGTAAGTTTTAATGAATATGTTTAAATCTAAGCATATTTAAATTAAAGATCCGAGCATGTGGCCAGTTAAGGCATATTATATAGATATATTGTTAGCAAAGCAGTTTATTGTTTTTAGACGATATATTTATAAATTTTCTTAATTGGCATAACGGGAGTTACTTACTTTCGAGTACCGGTGATTTCATAATTTATGAAGGAGGGAAGAAAAGTGCCAAGAAGAGGGAAAATCGCAAAGCGTGATGTTTTGCCTGATCCGCTTTATAAATCAAAGCTTGTGACACGCTTGATCAACAACGTTATGCTTGATGGCAAAAAGGGTGTCGCGCAAAAAATTGTTTATGGTGCATTTGACATTGTTAAAGAAAAACTAGACAGAGAACCGCTTGAGGTCTTTGAGGAAGCTATGGAAAATATAATGCCGCTGCTCGAAGTTAAAGCGCGCCGCGTTGGTGGTGCAACTTATCAGGTCCCGATTGAAGTTCGTCCTGAACGTCGTCAAACATTAGGTCTTCGTTGGCTTACATTATATTCACGTGATCGTAATGAAAAGACAATGAAAGAGCGCTTAGCATCAGAAATACTAGATGCCGTAAACAATACTGGAGGCGCTTGCAAAAAGCGTGAAGATACCCATAAAATGGCCGAAGCAAACAAGGCTTTTGCACATTATCGCTGGTAATATTGCAAGTTTGCGGCCTAATTTTAATATATAGTTATTTATTGTATGTTTATAGGCAATAATATTTATCGAACAACTTTTATGTTTTAAAGTATGTTTGAAGCTAATTTATAATAAGGATAATTAAATTATTTATTTTGAGGAGGAAATTATGCCAAGAGACGTATCTCTTAAAATGACTCGTAACATTGGTATAATGGCTCATATCGATGCAGGAAAAACAACCACAACAGAGCGTATCCTTTATTACACTGGTATAAATCGTAAACTTGGAGAAACTCATGATGGTGCGGCAACGATGGACTGGATGGAGCAGGAGCAAGAACGTGGAATTACAATAACATCTGCTGCTACCACTTGCTATTGGAGTCATACTGAATTTTTGAATAATCCTGAACTGATGAAAAAACACAGACACCGCATCAACATAATTGATACACCTGGTCACGTTGACTTTACAGTAGAAGTTGAGCGTTCGCTTAGAGTTTTGGATGGTTCAGTTACGGTGTTTTGCGCTAAAGGTGGTGTTGAGCCACAGTCCGAGACAGTTTGGCATCAGGCAGATACTTATGGTGTCCCAAGAATGGCTTATGTAAATAAAATGGACATTATGGGAGCCGATTTTTATAATGTTGTTAAAATGATGGAAGATCGTTTGAATTGTAACGCTATTCCCATCCAGCTGCCAATTGGTTCTGAGGACACATTTTGTGGCATTGTTGATCTTGTTAAGATGGAAGCCATTATATATGAAGATGATCTTGGGAAGGTAATGGATTCAACCGACATTCCTGATGATCTGAAAGATAAAGCAGAGCAATATAGAAATAAGCTGCTTGAAGCTGTTGCTGAAGTTGATGAAGATATTATGATGAAATATCTTGAAGGTGAAGAAATAACTGTTGATGAAATCAAAAAAGCTTTAAGAAAAGGTACAATATCAAACCAAATAGTTCCTGTAACATGTGGAACATCATATAGAAACAAGGGTGTTCAACCGCTGTTGGACGCAGTTGTTGATTATATGCCGTCTCCGGTTGATGTGCCACCAATTAAAGGTATAAATCCAAAAACAGAAAAAGAAGAAGAACGCATATCTTCAGACGATGAGCCTTTTTCAGCTCTTGCATTTAAAATTGCTACAGACCCATTTGTTGGTAAGCTTTGTTTCTTCCGTGTTTATTCAGGCACATTAAAGGCTGGAACCAATGTTTATAACTCGGTTAAAGGCAACAATGAGCGTGTTGGGCGTATTTTGCAGATGCATTCTAATAACAGAACAGATATAGATATTGTTTATGCCGGTGATATTGCAGCGGTAGTTGGTCTTAAAAATACTGTTACTGGTGACACACTTTGTGATGTGCAACATCCAATAATTTTAGAGTCTATGGAATTCCCAGAACCTGTTATAAGTCTTGCAATTGAGCCTAAAACCAAGGCAGGTTCAGAAAAAATGGGAATTGCACTTGGCAAACTTGCTGAGGAAGATCCAACTTTTAGAACCTATACAAACGAAGAAACAGGTCAAACAATCATAGCCGGAATGGGTGAGCTTCACCTTGAGATTATAGTTGATCGTTTGCTGCGAGAGTTTAAGGTAGAAGCAAATGTTGGTGCTCCACAGGTTTCTTACAAAGAGACTATTTGCAAAAAAGTTGATGTTGATCACAAATATGCTCGTCAGTCAGGCGGTAAAGGTCAATATGGACATGTTAAAATTATTGTTGAACCAAATGAGTCCGGTAAAGGATATGAATTTATTAACAAAATCGTTGGAGGGGCTATTCCAAAAGAATACATTCCAGCAGTTGATGCCGGTATCAGGGGTGCTATGCAAGCAGGTGTTCTTGCTGGATATCAAGTGGTTGATGTTAAAGTTACGTTGTATGATGGTTCATATCACGATGTTGACTCGTCGGAAATGGCATTTAAAATAGCAGGTTCTCAAGCTTTCAAAGAGGCTATGAGGAAAGCAGATCCTATAATTTTGGAGCCTATAATGAAAGTTGTTGTAGTTGTTCCTGAGGAATATATGGGTGATGTTATAGGAGATCTGAATGCAAGACGTGGTCAAGTTGAAGGAATGGATGCAAGAAATGGTTTGCAGGAAATTAGAGCAAGTGTTCCGCTTTCAGAAATGTTTGGATATTCGAACGATCTAAGGTCAAAAACTCAGGGAAGAGGACAATATTCAATGGAGCCAAGCCATTACATCGAAGTTCCAAAGTCTATATCAGAGAAGATAATGTCTTCGCGCAATAAGGAAAAATAATACTTTTATATTTGCACTTGTGTTGATTAAATTAAAAATTAGTTAAAAAAGCTTGCATAATTTTTATTATATGTTAGAATAAAATTTAACAGAATTTTTATTATACTTGAGGAGGAAAAACCATGGCAAAAGCAAAATTTGAAAGAAATAAGCCGCATATTAACATTGGTACAATCGGTCACGTTGACCACGGCAAAACAACTCTTACGGCTGCAATCACAAAGACACTTGGCATGAAAGGTCAAGCTGACTATGTTGATTATGCAAACATCGATAAAGCTCCGGAAGAGCGTGAGCGTGGAATTACAATCAACACTGCACACGTTGAGTATGAAACAGATAAACGCCATTATGCACACGTTGACTGTCCGGGACATGCTGACTATGTTAAAAACATGATCACAGGTGCTGCACAGATGGATGGTGCTATATTAGTTGTTTCAGCTGCTGATGGCCCAATGCCTCAGACTCGTGAGCACATATTGCTTGCACGTCAGGTTGGCGTTCCATATATCGTAGTATTCATGAACAAAGTTGACCAAGTTGACGACGAAGAGTTTTTGGACTTAGTTGAAATGGAAATCCGCGACTTGCTTTCAGAGTATGATTTCCCGGGAGACGATATTCCTATCATCAAAGGATCGGCTCTTAAAGCACTTGAAGCTCCTGATGACATCAATGATCCTGCATATGCTCCAATTATTGAGCTAATGGACGCTATTGACAGCTACATTCCAACACCTGAAAGAAAGTCAGATCTTCCTTTCTTGATGCCTGTTGAAGATGTTATGACAATTTCAGGACGTGGTACAGTTGCTACAGGCCGTGTTGAAAGAGGAAAACTAAATGTTTCTGACGAAGTTGAAATAATTGGTCTTTCAGATGAGCGTGCTAAAACTGTTATTACAGGAATTGAGATGTTCCGTAAAACATTGGATTATGCAGAGGCCGGAGATAATATAGGTGCACTTCTTCGTGGTACTTCGCGTGAAGAGATTCAACGTGGTCAGGTTTTATGCAAACCAGGTTCTGTAAATCCGCATACAAAATTTCATGCTTCAGTTTACGTACTAAAGAAAGACGAAGGTGGCCGTCATACTCCTTTCTTTAACAACTACCGTCCACAGTTCTATTTCAGAACAACAGACGTTACGGGAATTGTAACGCTTCCTGAAGGCACAGAAATGTGTATGCCTGGTGATAACGTAGAGATGGATGTTGAACTAATTACTCCAATCGCTATTGAAAACGGTCTTCGTTTTGCTATCCGTGAAGGTGGCCGTACAGTAGGTTCTGGTGTTGTTACCGAAATCAAGAACTAATTATCTAATTTAATATGATATTTTAAAGGCTGATAACTTATGTTGTCAGCTCTTTTTTATTATGTGCTTTTAGGCAATGACTATATCATGACATTTTATAGTTTATTGTTCTTTTGGGTGTGGTTAAATTAATATAGCTATTTTGAGATTCTTTGTGTAAAAATAAATTTACGGCTTGAGATATGACTAGCTGCGTAAAATATTGACTTTTAAATATATTAGAAATATAACGTGTACGTTGTTTTTTAGAAGATTATATGCAAACCTGTTTTGGGTTAGAGTTCGTGTAAAATTAAGAGTGTTGTTTATAGGCATTTTATATTTATAATATTTACAAATTTTTATGGCAAAGAGTTTTGAAATTGTAGATCATACAATGATATATGACAAAAAAATAAAAAAATATAGCGAATATGAGCAACCTGTATTAATTGAATTGTTAATATAAAACCCAAAAAACAGGTATCCTATTCACCATAAACATATAACAAAACTAAAATCAATTATATTTTCTTAAGTAAAAAATTTCAAATAAACCTAAAATCGCCACAAAAAACACCAAATTTGGAGCAAATAAAGATAAAACGATGTTTCTAGCAAAAAACAACTTACAAAACTACGAAATTCATACAAATCAAAAACGATTAAATTTCTAAAGCAAAAAAGCTCAATTAAAATTTGGAAGTGCCCTAAACAAGTTTATATAAAAGAAGAAAGAAAAATTAGATTTAAGTAAAGGATACAAAAACTTAGCTATGGCAAATTTATTAAAAGCATGAACAAAATATTTTTAAGACAGCTTTGGCAGTATCTATAGATCTAAAAAAGCACGGATTTCCTTATATAATTCCCTAAATCTGAATTTACACCTTATATGATTGTAAGTCTCACTTTTATTTTTTAATAACTTGTAATTTATATAATAATAAACTTCTAAATATGCATAATAAGCATCAGAATAATAATGCTCTATCTTTGGTGATTTGTCTAAAAAGCCTTTGTATCATGTATCCTTTCACGACTCTTGTCATATGCTATATCATACTATTTGTCTTTTTTCTCTACTTACTAGTGTTATCACATATATTTTGTTTTTTCTCTCTACATAACTATATATTTCGCGTCCATCTATATTAATTTTTCTCCCTCATTTGCGGCATTTTCTCTTCTATTTCGTTCGCATATTAGGCCAAATATTCTTTCCTATCCCCAATATCCTACCTACTGCTTTCCACTGTTTCCTTACATATAAAATTTTTTCTTTATCTCTTTGATATATCTCATTCCTTTTTGTTTTGGCTTATATACTTTTCCACAGTATTTACATTTATACCTTTGGCTTTCTGCCTTTGTTTTTCGGGATTTTACTTGTTGGTTTTCTTTTTTACATCTTTCAAATTTCATTTCTTTATTTTATCAATTTTATTTCCTTTTTACATTTTATATACTACTCCTTTTAAGCACCCCCAAAATTTCAGTGTCTTGTGAAACGAATTTTACAACACCTAAAATATATAACACCAATAAGCTTAGACGTTTTTTCATTAACCCTAGTGCGCTATTTTGTATATTATTTCATTTTTATCTCAAGAGTCGGCATTGCTCTTTTCTATCTCAACATGCTGATAACACGGCATGCCAGTTCCAGCAGGAATAAGCTTACCAATAATAACATTCTCTTTTAGGCCATTAAGCGGATCAACTTTTCCCTTAATAGCAGCATCTGTAAGAACACGTGTAGTTTCTTGGAACGATGCAGCTGACAAAAAGCTATCTGTAGCAAGAGATGCTTTCGTTATACCAAGAAGCACAATTTCCCAAGTAGGCAAATTCACTTTGCTTGGATCTTTAGCATTTGCCTTAAGCTTTTGAACAGTACGAAGCACGTCACTCTTTTCAACAACCGTCCCACTAACAAATTCACTGTCACCCGGATCTAATATTCTTACTTTTCTCATCATCTGACGCACTATAACTTCGATATGTTTGTCGTTTATGTCAACACCCTGCATCCTATAAGTTTTCTGCACCTCAGAAATAAGATAGTTCTGAACAGCCTGCTCTCCTTTTACTGCCAGCACATCGTGCGGATTAATAGGTCCTTCCGTTAAAGGTTCACCTGCGGGAATCTCTTGGCCATCTTCAACTTTTATTCTAAATCCAAACGGTATTGTATAGTCTTTTTCATCTCCGTCTTCGCTAGTAACAAATATATGACGTGTGCGTTTTATCTCCTCAATTCTGACCTTACCAGCAATCTCAGAAATAATTGAAGAATATTTAGGCCTTCTTCCTTCAAACAACTCCTCAACCCTTGGAAGACCTTGCGTAATATCTTCAGCCGATGCGATACCTCCTGTGTGGAATGTACGCATTGTAAGCTGTGTACCAGGTTCGCCTATAGATTGAGCTGCAATTGTGCCAACTGCCTCACCAATTGCAACAGTGTCATTCCGTGCAAGGTTTGAGCCATAACACTTAGCGCATATTCCAAGACCAGTCTCGCAGGTAAGAATTGATCTTATTTTAGTTCTCTTAACGCCAGCTTCAACTATTCTCTTGGCATCGCTGTTTGTGATAAGATCTTTTCTGGACATAAGCAATTCACCAGTTTCTGGGTGCATAAGATCTTCACATAAATATCTACCAACTAGTCTTTCCTCTAAAGGTTCTATAATTTCGTTGCCGTCTTTGATTTCATAAACCTCTATACCGTGATCTGTCCCACAATCGTGCTCGCAGACAATAACTTCTTGCGCAACATCAACCAAACGTCTTGTCAAATATCCTGAGTCAGCCGTACGAAGAGCAGTATCGGCAAGACCCTTTCTTGCTCCACGTGAAGATATAAAATACTCAAGAATGTTTAAGCCTTCACGATAGTTAGCTTTAATGGGTATCTCAATTGTAGCACCAGATGTGTTTGCTATAAGTCCACGCATTCCGGCTAACTGCCTTATCTGATTTATAGAACCACGAGCTCCTGAATCGGCCATCATGTATATTGGGTTGTAATCATCCAAATTTTCTGTCAAAGCATCAGACACTTTCTTTGTGGTTTTGTCCCATGTGTCAATAACAAGGTTATATCTTTCCTCATTTGAAATAAGACCTCTGCGGTATTGCTTTATGATATCGGATATTTTCTCGTCAGCTTCGTTTAGATACTGCTCCTTTTGTGGAGGAATGACAGCATCACTTATGGCAACTGTTATAGCTCCTTTTGTTGAATATTTAAAACCTTGAGCTTTAATTTTATCTAAAACTTCCGATGTTACGGCAACGCCATGGCAATCGATGCATCTTGAAACTATGTCGCCAAGTTGCTTTTTGTCTACTTTAAAGTCTATCTCAAGGTTAAATTGCTCATCTGGATTAGATCTATCAACAAAACCAAGATCTTGAGGTATCGGCTGATTGAATATAATCCTTCCCACAGTAGTTTTTATAATTTTGCTTGCTTTTTCATCGTTAATATCTTTCGTAACTCTAACGTTAATAGGGGCATGTAGCGTTACATCACCTTCATGATAAGCCATAATTGCTTCGTTAAAGTCACGGAAAGTCTTGCCTTCACCTTTGTCTCCCTCTTTTAAAAGAGTTAGGTAATATGAGCCAAGCACCATATCTTGAGTAGGGACAGTAACGGGCTTGCCATCAGAAGGTTTTAACAAATTATTCGCAGCAAGCATCAAAAACCTAGCTTCTGCTTGAGCCTCAGCTGAAAGAGGTACGTGAACAGCCATTTGGTCTCCATCAAAGTCAGCGTTGTATGCAGTACAAGAAAGCGGATGCAGCTTTAATGCTTTTCCTTCAACAAGCACAGGTTCAAACGCCTGAATTCCCAAGCGGTGAAGTGTAGGCGCACGATTAAGCAAAACCGGATGTCCTTTAATGACAGTCTCTAAAGCATCCCAAACCTCAGGCCTTGCTCTTTCAACCATCTTTCTTGCACTCTTTATATTAGAAGCAGAACCTGTTTCAACCAGGCGTTTCATGACAAAAGGTTTAAACAGCTCAAGCGCCATTTCCTTTGGAAGTCCGCACTGATACATCTTCAGTTCTGGTCCAACAACAATAACTGAACGACCGGAATAGTCAACACGTTTACCAAGCAAATTCTGACGAAAACGTCCTTGCTTACCCTTTAACATGTCAGACAAAGACTTAAGCGGACGGTTGTTTGGCCCTGTAACAGGTCTTCCTCTTCTTCCATTATCTATCAATGCATCAACTGCTTCCTGAAGCATGCGCTTTTCGTTTCTTACTATAATGTCAGGTGCATTTAGCTCAAGCAATCTTTTTAGCCTGTTATTTCGGTTAATAACCCGACGGTAAAGATCGTTAAGGTCAGATGTTGCAAACCTACCACCATCTAACTGAACCATTGGTCTTATATCCGGTGGAATTACAGGAATTACATCCAAAATCATCCATTCGGGTTTATTGCCGCTATTTATGAAAGCTTCTGCAATCTCTAAACGACGGATCGCTTTAACTCTTTTTTGACCTGTAGAATTCTCTATTTCTTTTTTTAAATTCTTAACCAAAGCCTCAAAATCAATATCGGACAAAAGCTCTTTTATAGCCTCTGCTCCCATTTCGGCGCGAAAATCATTTTCATAGCGCTCATACATATCGTCATATTCTTTTTCACTAAGAACCTGTCCGCGCTCAAGAACCGTCTCACCGGGATCAATAACAATATACTTAACGAAATAAAGCACTTCCTCAAGTATGCGAGGAGATATGTCAAGCAACAACCCCATGCGTGAAGGGATACCTTTAAAGTACCATATGTGGGACACGGGAGCTGCAAGTTCAATGTGGCCCATGCGCTCACGTCTTACTTTTGCGCGAGTAACTTCAACACCGCACTTTTCACAAACCTTGCCCTTATAACGCAAGCGTTTATATTTGCCGCAGTGACATTCCCAGTCCTTTGTGGGCCCAAATATACGTTCACAGAAAAGACCGTCCTTTTCCGGTTTTAAGGTACGGTAATTTATAGTTTCAGGCTTTTTAACTTCACCAAAAGACCATTCACGTATCTGATCCGGTGAAGACAAACCGATTTTTATAGAATCAAAAACATTAAACTCCATAAAGCGTCCTCCTATTAAAGATCATACAATTAATATCATTTAAGCTCAATCTGAACATTCATTTAAAAATCACGATCGATTAAACATTATTTTTTATTATAGATTGCGTGTCAGATAAAAATATTATGCTTATTACATATCCTCGTCATCATCAGGATTGTTAATATCGAACCCTTCAAAATCGCTCTCAACTTCAACCTCTGAAAAAGCATCTTCATCAATCGGAGTTGCAAGTCCTATATCGTCATCATATTCAAAAGAAGTTTTAAGGTCTATCTCATTTTTATCTCCATCTAAAACCTTAATATCAAGAGCGAGTGATTGCAACTCTTTAATAAGAACGCGGAATGCTTCTGGCGCACCGGGTCTTGCAACATTTTTGCCCTTAACTATTGCCTCATATGTTTTGACCCTACCATTAGTATCGTCAGATTTAATTGTCAAAATCTCCTGCAGCGTATAGGCAGCGCCATAAGCCTCAAGTGCCCAAACTTCCATCTCTCCGAACCTTTGTCCTCCAAACTGTGCCTTACCACCAAGCGGTTGCTGAGTAACAAGCGAGTAAGGGCCTGTTGAACGAGCATGTATTTTATCATCAACCAGGTGATGAAGTTTTAAAAAGTACATATATCCAACCGTTACGGGGTTATCAAACGGTTCACCGGTTCTTCCATCATAAAGTACAGTCTTTCCATCTTCGCTGAGGCCCGCCTCTTTTAAAAGCTGCCGAACATCTGATTCATGCGCTCCGTCAAAGACTGGCGTTGCAACCTTCCAACCAAGCGTTTTAGCAGCCATTCCAAGATGAACTTCAAGCACCTGTCCGATGTTCATACGCGATGGAACTCCAAGCGGATTAAGAACAATATCAAGCGGCCTGCCATCAGGCAAAAATGGCATATCTTCCTGCGGCAATATGCGTGAAACAACGCCTTTGTTTCCATGCCTACCTGCAACTTTGTCGCCGACACTTATCTTTCGCTTTTGGATTATATAACAACGCACAACCATATTTACGCCCGGAGACAATTCATCAGAATTCTCTCTTGTAAACACTTTGATGTCTTTAATTATTCCATATTCACCATGAGGCACACGAAGTGAGGTATCGCGAACTTCTCTTGCTTTTTCGCCGAATATGGCTCTAAGCAAACGCTCCTCAGCAGTTAATTCTGTCTCTCCTTTTGGCGTAACCTTACCAACCAATATGTCGCCTGCTCTAACCTCAGCGCCTATGCGGATAATTCCGTTTTCGTCAAGGTTTCTAAGAGCATCCTCACCAACATTTGGAATCTCTCTGGTTATTTCTTCGGCCCCAAGCTTTGTATCTCTTGCTTCACACTCATATTCTTCAATATGAATAGAAGTATAAACGTCATCACGGACTATTCTTTCATTAATGAGCACAGCATCTTCGTAATTATAACCTTCCCAAGTCATAAAGCCGATCAAAACATTTTTACCAAGACTTATTTCACCCTGATCGGTAGCAGGTCCGTCAGCTATTACTTGGCCTTTATATACCTTTTCGCCTTTGTTTACAATCGGTCTTTGGTTAACGCAGGTGCTTTGGTTTGATCGCATAAACTTAATTAGTTTATACTCGTGATCTACTTTTTTGTCGTCTGTTATAACAATCTTTTCGCCGGAAAGACTTGATACGACGCCATCAACTTTAGAACGTACAACAACGCCCGAATCGACAGCAGCTTTATACTCTATGCCCGTACCAACCACAGGAGCCTCTGTTTTTAAGAGCGGAACCGCTTGGCGTTGCATGTTTGCACCCATAAGTGCACGGTTTGCATCGTCGTTTTCCAAAAACGGAATCATAGCGGTAGCAACAGATACAACCATTTTAGGAGACACGTCCATAAAGTCAACCGACTCTCTTTCAACCTCCAAAATCTGGTCAAGATATCTTGCGTTAACACGCGATCTTTTAAATTTATTATCTTCAGTAAGCGGCTCATTAGCCTGAGCGACAACATAATTATCTTCAACATCAGCTGTCATGTAGACAACTTCATCGGTTACTCTTCCTGTTTCTTTGTCGACACGCCTATAAGGTGCCTCAATGAAACCATATTTGTTAAGACGGGCAAAAGAAGCAAGATATGAGATAAGTCCAATGTTCGGGCCTTCAGGAGTTTCTATCGGACACATTCTTCCATAGTGTGAGTAGTGAACGTCACGAACTTCAAATCCTGCGCGGTCACGCGAAAGACCACCCGGTCCCAAAGCAGAGAGACGACGCTTATGAGTAAGTTCTGCTAAAGGATTTGTCTGATCCATAAACTGAGAGAGCGGGGACGAGCCAAAAAATTCTTTAATTGCTGCAACTACCGGGCGAATGTTTATTAGCGCTTGCGGTGTTATAACATCAGAATCTTGGGCTTGGAGTGTCATACGTTCACGAATGACACGCTCCATTCTGGAAAAGCCTATGCGAAATTGGTTTTGCAAAAGCTCACCAACACTTCTTATGCGCCTATTGCCCAAATGGTCGATATCATCTGTTGTTCCGATTCCCTCAGCAAGACAATTAACATAGTTTATAGATGCAAAAATATCATCTTTTATTATATATTTTGGAACAAGCTTGTCGGCATTGTCTTTTATTGCAGTTTTCAAATCATTTTCATCGGGATATTGTTCCATAAGAGCGCGCAAAACTTTAAATCTTACTTTTTCATTAATACCATACTTTTCAGGATCAATATCAACATAGTCGGTTATTTCAACCATTCCGTTTGATATAACTTTAACAACTGTTCCTTCAACATCAAGATAAACCGTATCAACACCGGCTTTTTCAATTTCAATAGCTTTTTCTTTATTAATGATATCAGAAGCATTTGCTAGAATTTCACCAGTTAACTCATTAATTACAGGCTCAGCTAATTTGTAGCCTATAATTCTGTTAGATATAGCGAGTTTTTTATTATATTTATATCTTCCAACGCGCGATAGATCGTAGCGTCTATCATCAAAGAAAAGGTTTCTAATATGAGTGACAGCGGAATCGATCGTTGGAGGTTCGCCTGGCCTTAACTTTCTGTAAACTTCAATTAAAGCTTCCTCACCATTTTTAGTATTGTCTTTATCAGTTATTGTTTGGAATATGCGCTTGTCTTCACCGAAGATATCGTAAATTTCCTGATCTGTTCCATATGCACCCGTGAACACATCTTCACCATTTTCGCTGATGTCCTGAGTGCAAAGCAGTGCACGTATGAAAACAGTAATAGGAATTTTTCTGTTTTTATCTATACGGACGTAAAAAATATCATTTGAGTCTGTTTCAAACTCAAGCCATGCGCCTCTGTTAGGAATTATTGTAGTCGAGAACTTTTTCTTTCCCGTTTTATCATATTCACTACCATAATATACACCTGGTGAACGAACCAATTGAGAGACTATTACACGCTCAGCACCATTAATTATAAAGGTGCCACTGGAAGTCATGAGCGGAAAGTCACCCATGAAAATTTCCTGTTCTTTAATCTCTCCCGTTTCCATATTTTTGAGACGAGCTTTAACACGAAATGGAACTGCATAGTTGGCATCACGCTCTTTACACTCAGCAACATCATATTTGGGTTCATCATCGAAACGATAATCGACAAACTCAAGAATTAAATTGCCGGAATGGTCAGATATGTATGACGCATCTTTAAAAACCTCTTTTATGCCTTCTTTAATAAACCATTCATATGAATTTTTTTGCACCTCAATTAAATTTGGCATATCCAAAACTTCATTAATTCTTGCAAAACTCATTCGTGTGGTTTTTCCCATCTCAACGGGTTTTACGTTCACCATATACTTTAATTCCTCCGTTTCTTATTTAGACGTATAACCTGGATCTTTTAATTAGTGGTTTTAAAATAACCAGTTTTCTTTGCATGGCCTCCTTAAAAAAATTTTTTATAAATTTTAAAATTCAACTCTATTCAAATGGATTTTAGTAAACTTTTTGTAAACTAAATATTAACTTTTTGTGAACAATATGGGCAAAAATTAACAAATTAGCCCAATAGCCCATAATTTGATACAGTGTATTATTATAATATAATTGTCAAGCTGTGTCAAGGATTTTTTGAAGAAAATGATGTAGGTGTTTTAGGTGTTATACATTAGAAAAAGAAAAAAGAGTATGTTTAACATAGTACCAATTCAAAGGACGCATTGGAAAATTATTATATTTACGCACTCTAACCACTAGTTGCTTTTTGAAATCATCGAAGGAATAGAATCTATACAAAGCATAAAATTCTTCGTTGTCCTTACGATATGAATGTTCCACTTTCCCATTATGTCTTGGTGTGCATGGCCTTATCAGTTTGTGCTTTATTCTTAACTTTAAAAGAGTAACTTCAAATAAGGTTTTTAGATATTTTAGAGTTTAAACGATTGTTGAATTTAAATAATTGTATGTTTGAATAACTCAATATTATAAGGAAAAGCATTGATTAAATGTTTTAAATAGAGCTGTTCTATTCGAAAGTTTCTAGATAGAAAAATTGGTTATATTAATATATTCAAAAACTATAGTTAAAGAAAAATGTACTAATTTTAAATTAATAAATTAAAAATACGCAAATTTTATATAAAAGCACTTAATTTGATTACAATACTTAGTAAAAAATGTTGTATTTAAGTTTAAATGTGATAAAATTAAGTTAACAAATATCAATTATCATAATAAAATAACTATAGGGGACTAAAAATAATATGCTTAACATTTCTAATCGCAAGCACAGATTTTTTAATAATCCTGTTCAAACAATATGCTTAAGTTTTTTCGCTATCATAATTTTTGGATCTATGCTTTTGTTTTTGCCAATATCTACGAGCACCGGTGAAATGCCATCCTATCTTGATTGCCTTTTTACCGCGACATCAACAACATGCATAACTGGTTTGACTATTGCAGATACCTATGGATATTGGTCAACATTTGGCAAATGCGTAATATTATGTTTAGTCCAAGTAGGTGGGCTTGGACTTGTAACATTTTCTTCAGTATTTGCACTTTCAATAAATAAAAAACTCGGATTAAAAAATATGAAACTTGCAACTGCTCAAATAAACATAAATGACTTTTCCGAAATACAATCTTTATTTGTAAACATAATTAAAGTTACTTTTATATGTGAAAGCATAGGTGCTTTAATATTGTGTGTACCTTTTTGTACAAAGTTTGGTTTTTATGGCATAGCAATGTCTGTTTTTACTTCAATATGTGCTTATTGCAACGCCGGTTTTGATATCAACGGTTTTTTATATCCATACTGCAGTATGGTTCCGTTTAGGGATGATCCGATAATTATCATTGTTGTAGGCCTACTTATAATATTGGGAGGCTTAGGGTTTGCAGTGGTGAATGAATTATTTAAAATGCGCAAAATGAACAAAAAAATTAGGTTGTTGTCATTTCACTCAAAACTTGTGCTGGTTTCATCAATAGCACTTATATTGATCGGAACAATAACCATACTTATTACTGAATGGTCAAACACACTTGAGGGGATGTCTTTTTTTGAAAAGCTTGGTATATCTGCTTTCAGTTCGATAACCACCCGAACTGCTGGGTTTAATGTAATAGATCATGGTCAAACATCAATATTTACAAAGTTATTTACATGTTTGCTTATGTTTATAGGCGCATGTCCAGGAGGAACGGGAGGCGGTATAAAAATAACTACCGCTATAGTCTTATTTATGACTATTATATGTGTGGTAAAAAGGCGTGAAGACACTATAATTTTTGGAAGAAGAGTTGCAAAGAATACTGTTTATAAATCTATATCACTAATCTTTATAGCTTCAACTTTAATTATATTTTCAACTACTGTTATGTGGTTTTTTGAGTCTTGTATTAATCTGATAGACTTATTGTTTACAACCATATCTGCATTTTCAAACACAGGACTCTATACGACAGAAATTGCGCCTTTATCATGTGTTAGTAAAATCATTCTAATTATACTTATGTATATAGGCAGAGTCGGTCCACTATCATTTGCTTTGATGTTTGGGTCAAAGTTAGATTCTAAAAACCATGTATCGCTACCTGAAGGGAAAATATATGTTGGATAGTAACATATTCAATGTTTTAAATTTATAAAAATTTATAATATCTTCTAAACAACAAAAAATTATTTCGTGTGTGTAATTCTGAATAAGATACGCTTTTACTTTATTATTTCTGTTACTTTAAACTTATCCAAAATTAGAAACTGACGATAGTGTAATAATTCATATTTGTATTGAATTGTTTCAAATTTATTAGTAAAAAATTATTCTTATAAGTCTCATAAAAATAATGTATATAGCAAATAACCTTAAATCTCCTATCTATAATAATAGCACTTAATAATATCGGTATCATGCCTATTAACCAGATCCAATAACTATTATTTTCACTTGTGAAATAGAATCCAACATTTGTTTCAAAGAATTTAGCAATTAGATATAATTTTTAGATTTTTATCTAATGAATTTTTAATAAACTTTTTAGTGCCTAACCTTTCAACATAATTATCAAGTGATTCAAAGATGACATTTATAGATTTCTCATATTTCATTGTTAAAGAAAAATGAAAATATTTACTGTTTATGAATAAAAAACATATATTTAATAAATTGCCTTCATTATATTTGTTAATGAATCAATGTATTTATCTTAATAAAAAATAATATATAGTATCTATTGCTTAAAAATTAAAAATACCTTTGAATATAACAAAATGCAATAAAATGTCAGATAAATTTTTAAAAATTGAAGCTGGCTAATTTATATTTTATTATATAAAATCTATATATTATTTTTATCATATTCGCGCGAAGAGTATTATAAATCTTTGTTCATCGTATGTTTTTTAAAGATAAATGAAATTTCACTATCATATCTTTAAACGATTAACCACATTGCATTGTATAAATATATAGTATATGAATTCATGTATCACTCATTAAATGTCATTTAATAATTTTAAAAGCACTTTTGTTTAATGTGCAATTAATTTAGGTATTTTATTTTTATGCACTGACTCATATAAATTTAATTTTTTGCTAATAAATTTTACGCTATAGGATACTTTAACATCTTGTTTTCCAGTAAATAAAAAATCAATTGATGACTTTAAAATTTTTTAAGTACTATAAATTATAAAAATAATACTTTTTAAAAAATTGCAATTGAAAATTATAATAATATTAAAAATATGAAAATTTGAAATTTTTTCTGTAAAATTAAATATCTCATTATAATTATGATAAAAATAGACGACTACACTAGTTTTTCGAACTATTTAAGACAATACCAATTACTTATTATCTTTATTTTCCCCATCTCAATGTTTAAAAGTTCCTTATGTCCATTATCATTGATTTCGAGTATAATATAAACAACCAATTTGCAAATGATGGAATTATTGTGGATAAAAAAATGAATTACATTATAGGGTACACATCAGAAAAAGGACAGTTTTACCACTCCTCAATTTTTAGAAGTAGCTTGTCTACAATATCCAATACTATGATTTTCAAAACCATAAATCATCATATACTATTTCCTATATTTGTTTGGTTGTAATTCCTCTCCAAAAATGTCTATTTACGCTTTAAAGTAATATCCGGTTCAAATGCACTCTAAATGTTTTATAAAATTTCTACTTTAAACTTTCCATATTTGTTCCTGACAGATTTTGTTTTTATGCCATTAAAGTAATTTAGTCCTTATTAACGTTCACATTTTGTTGTAACTAAGATGCTAATTGACACAGATTCAAGCATTCTCTTAATGGTGCTATAATAATAATCTTTGAGGGATATTCTATATGCATTCTGCCAGATTTTAATCCATACTCATAAAGAAGTCTCTGAATGAGATTTTTTTCTTCCGTTATTGCTCTCAGTTTCACATGTTTACATTTGTTTTATTTGACATAATAAAAGTCTCCTTTAATGTGCACAAGACCATTAAAAACGAACAATAGAAAAAAAGAGACCTCCTATGGTAGAATG
>CAJTNJ010000020.1 GCA_910577565.1 uncultured Oscillospiraceae bacterium
TATTTTTTTAATTTATTATGTAAACAATTAATGAAGATATTGTTAACTTTCACAATATCTTCATTATACACTTCTATTTATATCGATCAACTAATTTGTAACACATAATTGACAAACCTACAAGTTGAAAATACTAAAGCTTGTTTAATATATTTACATCTAATTTAGAATCTGTATATCTTTAACTATTCTGCCGTGGTTGTTTTAGTCATCAGCTTTTAGTTGAAAACTTTCTTTGATTGAAGTATAATATAACAAGATTAAAGGCAATAATATAAGTGTCTTAACTAAACAACTTGTTTAGATTGGAATTTTTAATTATGAAACACAGATTAAAAAATTTTGGCCTTTTGGTTATAGACTACATTAAAATAACCGACAATTTTTTAATATTGATGTCAGTAGGAGCTTCAATTCTAAGCTGTTTTTTGATTGCTTCACTATATCCGGAATCCATATCCACATTAAAGCCTGTTTACATTCAAATGGGTGCTAGTTTCGCAGGATTAGTTCTTGCCATATTTGTCTCACACTTTGATTATCATCAAATTGCAAATCTATGGAAAATTATCGGCATATCCGCTTTGGTGTTAAGTTTGCTTGTGTTTACTCCGCTTGGGACTCTTCGTGGAGGAAACGATATGAGCGGCCCTGGTTCTGGATCAGAAGATCTCAATTGGTTAAATTTGGGCTTTGTTACTTTGCAACCATCAGAATTTCTAAAGGTGGCATTTGTAATTACTTTTTCTTATCACTGCTATAAAGTTTCAAACAGAATAAACGAGCCGAGCATGCTGTTTTTGCTTTTTGCACATGCTCTAATACCAATTGGCATCATATATCTACAAAACGACTACGGAACAATGTCTGTCTTTGTGTTTATATTTATTTGCATTTTGTTTATTGCGGGAATAAATTGGAAAGTAATTTTAGGCGGAATCGGAGTTGGCGTTTTTATTGTTATGTTGATCCTCACAAATACTATACCCTCATATCTTTTGCAGCGCATTAAAATACTTGAGGACTTAGATTCAGCCAAGCGTGGGCTCGGTTTGCAACAATATACAGGGCGAATCACTCTGGCAACAGGGAAAATGTTTGGCAAAGGTTTTCACTCTAACGATCTGCTTACAAATACCCCCGAGCTTTATAATGACATGGTTTTTTCTCATGTTGGACAAATTGTCGGTTTTGTTGGCTGTGCATGTGTTTTGCTTTGGGTTGTTTTATATTGCTTGCGCTTGTTGCAAAACGGCATAAAAGCTCAAGATGAACTTGGATATTTTTTATGTGTGGGCTGCTTTGCCGTCATATTCTTCCAATCAGTGATTAATATAGGCATGGTGCTTTGCTTGCTTCCAATCATAGGTGTAACATTACCTTTCATAAGCGCAGGTGGATCATCGGTTATTTCTACCTACCTTCTTTTAGGCCTTGCAATCAGCGTTCACAACCACACTTATAAAGCAACTCTGTTTTAATTAAAACGAAAGGAAGATATATTTAATAATGAGAGTTATTACGGGAACCGCAAGGGGCAGAAAGTTAGTCACAATAAAAGGCAATGATGTTAGACCAACAACTGATCGTGTAAAAGAGGCCATGTTTTCAATAATTCAATTTGATTTGATTGGTGCTAAAGTGTTGGATCTGTTTGCGGGTTCGGGACAACTTGGAATTGAGGCTCTCTCAAGAGGAGCTAGCTTGTGCACTTTTGTGGATAATTTAAGAGAGGCTCATCAAACGGAGATAGAAAATTTAAAATTAACCGGTCTTAATAAAGCATCAAGGGTAGTTTTGTCAGATAGCCTGTCATTTATAAAAAACACAACCGATAGATATGACATAATAATTATGGATCCGCCTTATCGTACCAATTTGTTGTTAGATGCATTAAAGTTAACGTCTAATAAGTTAAGCGATAACGGGATAGTTATATGTGAGCATGAGCTTGCCCTTGATATGCCGGAAAACTTAGACGACATAACTTTACAAAAGCAATATAAATATGGTAAAATTAAATTAACAACTTACCGCAAAGTCAAGGAGGGTTAACCATAAAAACTGCTATTTGTCCCGGAAGCTTTGATCCAATAACCAATGGCCATATTGATATAATAGAACGTGCATCATATCTTTTCGATGAAGTAATTGTGGTTGTTCTTACTAATCCGGAAAAAAAACCAACCTTTTCAATTGAAAAACGTTTAGAGCTAATTAATCGCTCTGTTGCTCGCCTTAAAAATGTAAAAACCGACTGCTGGGACAAACTTCTTGCTGACTATATAGACAAATCCGGTACATGCGCTATAATTAAAGGTCTTCGCGCTGTGTCTGATTTTGAATATGAATTCCAAATGGCTCTTGCAAACAAAGCGCTAAACCCAAAAGC
This sequence comes from uncultured Oscillospiraceae bacterium, assembly GCA_910577565.1. Classification (GTDB taxonomy): domain Bacteria; phylum Bacillota; class Clostridia; order Oscillospirales; family Ruminococcaceae; genus RUG12519. Next base: position 2,393 of record CAJTNJ010000020.1, read on the forward strand.
TGAAACAATTTTTATTGCGTCAAAAACCGAAAATATGTATCTAAGTTCGAGTCTTGTGAAGCAAATAGGCTCTTTTGGAGGCAAAATTGACTCTTTTGTGCCAAAAGAAATTTTAACGGACGTAAAAAAAGTGTTAATGGGAGGTAAAAAATGACAATAAACGAGATATTAGACACACTTGACAACCTAATTGCATGTGCGTGGAATATTCCAATGACCGGCGGAAAGTGCGCAGTTTCTACAACTGAGGTGCAAGATTTAATTAACGATATACGCCTTGCTCTTCCAACTGAAATAAAACAGTCAAAGATGATTGTTGCAGACAGAAATGATATTATATCAGATGCAAAAAAAGAAGCCAAAAAGATAATCTCAGATGCGGAAAAACAAGCTAAAAGGTTGCTTTTAGAAGACAGCGTTGTAAAACAGGCACAAAAAAAAGCTAATCAAATGATAGCAAAAGCACATTCTCAATCTAAAGAACTGCGAAAAACAACAAATGAATATGTAGAAAATCTCTTAACAAATGCTGAAGATGCCCTTTTAAAAAGCATTCAAAACTTAAAAAGTGCTCACTTAGAAATCAAACGTATTTCTAAAACAAAATAAAAGTATAATTTACAAAAATCATCCAGGTTTATTAAGTTTGGATGATTTTTGTTGTATGATTTTAATTTTTTGCACAAAGCTTTCAAATCCGCACTGTACATAGCAACTTTTCTTGAATACCAAATGCTTTTGTGGTATACTATATCGAGTAAATTATTAAGGAAATCGGAAAGAGGTTCTATCATGTGTGGTTTTGTTGGTTTTACCAATAACATTGAAAACGATAAACAAGTCTTAAACGATATGATGGATAAAATTGTGCATAGAGGCCCAGATTCATTTGGAGAATATATTGACGATGATATTGCTCTTGGATTTAGACGGCTTTCAATTGTGGATCTTGAGTTTGGAGATCAACCTATGTTTAATGAGGATGGATCTTTAGCATTGGTTTTTAATGGAGAAATTTACAACGCAGACCTCATTCGAAAAGATCTCATAAAAAAAGGACATGTTTTTGCAAACCACTCTGACAGCGAAGTATTGTTACATTCTTACGAAGAATTTGGATATGATTTTGTTAAAAACTTGCGGGGGATGTTCGCTTTCATCATTTGGGATAAAAATAAAAAGCGCATTTTTGGCGCAAGAGATATGTTCGGTATTAAACCGCTTAATTACGCAAAAATGGGCAATTGTTTTATATTTGGCTCTGAAATTAAAAGCTTTTTAAAACATCCATCTTTTGTAAAAGAATTAAACAGAGAAGCTCTTGAAACATATCTTTCGTTTCAATATTCCCCGTGCACCGAAACTTTCTTTAAAAATGTATATAAGCTTCCGCCAGCACACTACTTTGTTTATGAAAACGGAAATATGGATATTGTGCGTTATTGGATTGCTGACTTTGAAGCCGAAGATGGCAAAGAGCTTAGTGAATGGGTGGATGACATAGAGCGTACATTCGATGACTCAATTGCTGCTCATAAAATTGCAGATGTTGAAGTTGGATCTTTTTTGTCATCTGGGGTGGACTCGAGCTATGTTGCCTGTTCAGCCAATGTTGACAAAACTTTCACTGTAGGGTTTTCACAACATAATTATAACGAAATTGATTATGCAAAAGAGCTCTCAGGATATATTGATGTTAAAAACATAAGCAAGGTTATCACCCCAAAAGAATTTTGGGAAAACTTCCCTAAAATTCAATATCACATGGACGAACCTTTGGCAGATCCTTCCGCTGTTGCATTGTACTTTGTCTGCAACAAAGCTTCAAAATATGTGAAGGTTGTGCTTTCTGGCGAGGGCGCAGACGAGATATTTGGTGGCTACAACGTCTATAAAGACCCTATTGAAAATAAAACTTACGAAAAAATACCTTATGTAATAAGGAATTTGGTCGCAAAATTTATTTCGCTATTTCCTGCAAAACGCGGACTTAATTATTTTGTTAGACACGGGAAAAAAATTGAAGATCGATTCATTGGCAATGCATATATATTTACAAAAAAAGAGCGTGATAAAATAATCAAAAACCCTGTTGGTGCACCGCCGCCTGAAAAAATTTGCAAACCTTTTTATGACTGTGTGCAAGACAAAGATGCCGTCACAAAGATGCAGTTTATTGATCTCAATTTGTGGATGGTTGGCGATATTTTGTTAAAAGCCGATAGAATGAGCATGGCAAACTCGCTCGAGCTTAGGGTACCTTTTCTTGACAAAAAGGTAATGGAACTTGCAAGGAAAATTCCGCTTAAGTTTAGAGTAAATAAGCAAAATACCAAGTTTGCGATGAGACAAGCAGCTCTTAGGCGCATGCCAAAACAGGTTGCTGACAAGAAAAAATTAGGCTTTCCGGTCCCAATTAGAGTTTGGCTAAAAGATGATAAATATTATAATATTGTAAAAGAAAAATTCACATCAAAAATTGCCGAAGAGTTTTTTGTTACAAAAGAAATCATGGCTCTTTTAAATAACCACAAAAATAAAAAGAAAGATAACTCTCGTAAAATTTGGACAATTTATACTTTTTTAATTTGGTACGAACAGTTTTTTAAATAAATATAGTTTGTTTTTTAATAAAATTTATATAAAAAAGTTGGTGAATTAAATCTTTTTAAAAAAGATATACACTTTATTTTTGATAAACCACTTTACTTAAATGGATTTTTTAATATTACTATCCATAAGTAATAAATCATTCGTCAGATGTTAAATCATTTAATATTTTTAAACTTGAATTTTTGTTTCTATCAATTTTACTTACTATTATTTGTCACTTTAAAGTTTACATATTCGACAAAAGCCATCTAAACTGCCTTTCCCATAGGTATATCATTCCATAAATTGTGTAAAAATCATACTTAACATAAACAAATGCACTAACATATAATTGGTGCATTTGTTTTACATATATTAAAGACTATTTATAGTTTTTAATTAGATAAATCTTTTTAAATCTTGATTAAACCATCTTTGCTTTATAAAAGCCAACATTTTTAACGTTCAAAAATATTTTTCTATGAAAATTTTCTTAAGGTTATTTTTTTCTGAATCCAATAAAAAACCCCGGGCAATAGAACACGCCCAGGGAATTATTCAATTTTAAGTTTATTAATACATTCCGGCAGGAGCAACAGGAGCCGCAGGAGCATTTTCTTCTGGAATATCAGTAACAAGACTTTCGGTTGTTAGAACCATAGAAGCTACCGAAGAAGCATTTTGAAGTGCACTGCGTGTAACCTTAGCTGGGTCAACAATACCTTCTGAGATCATGTCAACATATTTTTGAGAAGTAACATCGAATCCATAGTTTGCATTTTCTTTTGAAATCAGTTCATTGATTATAACTGAACCTTCAAGCCCTGCATTAGCTGCAATTTGTCTTACAGGCTCTTCAAGAGCTTTCAAAATTATTGAAATGCCGGTGCTTTCATCATCGTCAGTGGTTTCATTTAAAAGTTTCTTTACTGCAGGAATAGCTGCAACAAGAGCCGTTCCACCACCAGCAACAATTCCCTCTTCAACAGCAGCCTTAGTAGCTGACAAAGCATCCTCTATGCGGAGTTTTTTCTCTTTCATCTCAACCTCTGTTGCTGCACCAACTTTAATTACTGCAACACCGCCAGATAGCTTTGCAAGACGCTCTTGCAACTTTTCACGGTCAAAATCGGATGTTGTTTCTTCAATTTGTGAACGAATTTGTTTAATTCTTGACTTAATGTTCTCAGATGTTCCGCCACCATCAACAATAGTTGTGTTTTCTTTGTTAACTTTTATTTGATGTGCAGTGCCAAGCATGTCGATTGTAGCATCTTTAAGCTCAATTCCAACTTCGCTTGAAACAACAGTACCGCCAGTAAGAATAGCTATATCTTCAAGCATCTCTTTACGACGATCGCCAAAGCCTGGTGCTTTAACACCAACAACGGTGAATGTACCTCTTAAACGATTAAGAATTAAAGTAGTAAGCGCCTCGCCTTCAATATCTTCAGCAATTATAAGTAATTTCTTACCTGATTGAACTATTTGCTCAAGAAGTGGCAATAAATCTTGAATTACAGAAATCTTCTTGTCGGTAACAAGAACATAAGCATCATCAAGCACAGCTTCCATTTTATCAGAATCAGTGCAGAAATAAGGAGTGATATATCCACGATCGAATTGCATACCTTCAACCACTTCACTATATGTCTCAGCTGTTTTTGATTCTTCAATTGTTATAACGCCATCTGCAGTAACTTTTTCCATAGCCTCAGCTATTAGTTTACCAACTTCTTCGTTATCAGAAGATACGGTAGCAACACGAGCAATGTCAGCAGTTCCTGACACAACCTTAGCGTTTGATTTAATAGTCTCAACTGCAGTATCTACAGCCTTTTGCATTCCTCTTTTGATTGCCATTGGGTTAGCACCAGCAGCAACATTTTTCATACCCTCACGAACTAAAGCTTGTGCTAAAAGTGTAGCAGTTGTTGTACCATCACCGGCAGCATCATTGGTTTTAACTGCAACTTCTTTTACAAGCTGAGCACCCATATTTTCAAATCCATCTTCCAATTCAACCTCTTTTGCGATAGTTACACCATCGTTTGTGATAAGCGGAGAACCGAACTTTTTGTCAAGAACAACATTTCTGCCTTTAGGGCCTAATGTAATTTTAACAGTATCTGCAAGCTGGTCTATTCCGGACTGAAGCGATTTTCTAGCTTCTTCGCCATAAATTATTTTTTTAGCCATAATAATAAAACCTCCAAATTTATATTTATTAAACTTTATTGCTTAATTTTTTATACAACTTTTGCCAAAACGTCAGATTGGCGAAGAATGGTATATTCTTTACCATCAATTTTAACTTCTGTTCCGGAGTATTTTGAAATAAGAACTTTATCTCCAACGCTAAGTTCCATCTTTATCTCATTTCCATCTACCACTCCGCCTGGGCCGACTGCAACAACTTCTGCAATCTCTGGCTTTTCCTTTGCACTTCCGGCAAGAATGATTCCGCCTTTGGTTTTTTCCTCGGCCTCTTGCATCTTAATTACTACTCTATCTGCTAAAGGTTTGATATTCATATAGAGCTCCTCCATTCAATTATTTTGTTATATTTTAGCACTCTGCTTATTTGAGTGCTAATCTATTATTAATTTTACTTTGTTATGTTAAAAAAATCAAGCATTTATTTTAAAAATTTGTTAATTTGTATACATGCACAAATAGAAAGAATATAGTCAAGCAAATTCTTGTACAATTTTTATTCACACACCTATTTTTATTCACATACCTAATTTAAGATTGCATATAATGAGGTAGAAATCATATTTAAAACATTTTTAAAGCTATCAAAATAAGATATTATGTCAAACTGAGTATTGTTACCATATTATATATATTTAAGTATAAGCAATATATATGACAAAATCGCAATCAATTTTAATAAAGGAGGGAAAGAATGGCTAACTACTCACAAGAAAATCTCGCGGCAATGCAGGAAGACGCCTTAAACAGAGTACGTGAGATGCAAAGACGAGCCAGACAAAAGATCGAGCAAGATCAGTTCAATTCAAACGAGCCTCCGATAGTTACAAAAAATGCCGAAAAATATAAAAAATCAACTATGAGTTTTGACAATGCACTATCAAAAGAAAAAAATAAAAAATATGAGGACAAAAAAGTGCCACACACACTAAACGGCCCTTTTAAAGAAGATATGTTTTCGTCTCTAATCAAAAAAATAATCCCAAACATGGACAGCGATCGTATATTTTTGCTCATATTAATGCTTATGCTTAAAGGACAAAAAACCGATAACGAACTCATGCTTGCATTGTTTTATATAATGACCTAAGCTTTTTGACTTGGATAGTTTTTTGCAAGTTTTTTAAGATATAATTTTCGTTCATTAGGCACCCTTTTAGAATCTGTTATTTTGCAGACAGTCATTTTGTAAGTTTTCTCGTCAATTTCATATTTTTCAAGAAAAGTCTTGGTTTTTGCAGGAAATTTTATAAAGCAAACTGACAAAAGCCACGCATTGCCCATTTTTACATAATAATCCGGTTTCCTATAATCATAAGTTAAAGATATACTTGGAAAAGACCTGGAAGAAACAAATTTGCAGTTTTTTATTATGTCATCAATATAAAATTCGTTTATATAAAAAGAAAGCATTAGCAAAAGGCCAACTCGAACTTTCCATGGGTTTTCAGAGTTTATGCATTCAATTAAATAATCATAGCCTGCTTTTTGGTTTTTAGTGAATTGTTTTAACGATGAAACTGTCATATCGCATATAGCCCAATTTTCAAAGACAGTTATATAATCATCAAACAAAAAAATAAGTTCTTTAAAGTCGCATTTTAGTTTTGCAAGAACAAAACCGTGAAGCAAAGCCTCTTCAAAAGTTTCATCCTTGCAAATTTTTAAATAATCTCTTATGTTACCTTTTGCTATATTGCTTGCAAGCTTTCTAATTATTGGAACTCTTACACCAAGAAGTGGCAATTTCGTTTTTACTATTTTTTTGTTAAATTCTCTGTAAGTTGCATCAACATTTTGATAAAGAAAATTTTGCAACTGTATGTAATCATTTTTGTCCCAGCTTTGCTTTTTAAATTCAATAAACATTTCAATTTTACCCCATAGAATATTATGATATATAAAATTAGTCTATCATTCAAAACAAAGATAATGCAGCCATAAACCGCGAAATTAAAAATAGAACTTTTTTAAAAATTATTGCTATAACGGCTTTAATCTTTCAAATATAAAAAGGAGTTTTTAATAAATTGCATATTTATAAAGACAGAAATTGTATTTGTAATAACTTTTACCATTTTATTTTTAGAAAATATTGCATTCACAAATACTAACAAAACCAACTATGCTACACATTCATATTCTAACTAATAAATTAAGATATTAACCATTAAGCCCCATAAATTAGATGCATGCTGTTTATTATGACTTTTTATGATAAATCTATGAAATTATGCCAAGATAGATATTTGAATTATAATAAATATATAAAAACGATATGAATAAATTTGTATCATTATATTATTTCGTTATCATGTTACAACAGATGTTTTAAATAAAATTTCGCTGACTATAGTTACACACTAACACAGGACTGCTGTTTTTCATAATTATAAATATATAAAGCATGTATTTTGCCATTCAAATATTGAGTATATACAAAATATCCGGATGCTTACACTCTAAAAATTAAATCTTTTAGCAGGCAATCATTCGGATATACATAACTATAACTCATTTTAATTTCACTATTTTTTTTATTATAAATACAATAAATGGGCAAAAAACAGTAGTAATTACAATTTGTGTCCAATATGAATTGGTTAGCGTAGAATTCAATCTATATATAATATCATATTTATTGGGCAATACCCATAATTTAATATAAAAGAAGATATTAGAAAAGAAAAGCATTAAAAGAGCATAAAGTGTTGTAGCAATAAATGAACTGATGGCACATGATAATAAATATTTTAAAGAACTGCCATCTTTGTTTAAAAACTTAAATAAAAAACCAACAACAAAACCTAGCAAGATCCTTGGTACAAAACATATAATGAGGGAAAATGCATTACCTTCAAAAAAATAACCATAAATTTCACATCGAGCAAATGGAGAAAACAAAAAAGATGTCGGCAACATAGAAAAGGAAGCTGTCATAAGTTTAACAGTGGCACATATAAATCCCAAGATTATACCTGTGGTGGGGCCTAATAAACATGCGCCAATTATGATTGGTATTTGAAGAAAAGCTATTGTAATATATAAAGGAGATGCGTTTGCTGGGATGCTGTCCAACCCTGTAAGTGACATTATCATCATTACTGCTATTAATGATGTTAATAATAATTTTTTTTTATAGCTTTTACTTAAAATGATATTATCTTCAAATGTATCTGTCGGTTCGCTTTCATTTGATTTTTGATTTAATTCAGTCATATTAACCTTCCTAATGATATAGTATTTGTTAACAATAAATTGATATAAATTAAAAACTAAACAATAAGTTATTCTTACAAATTATATCACATTTAAAATTATATGGCAACAAAAACAAAAAAGGGGGAGCGCCAAAAATGTAGGTGTTACAATGATGTATGACAAAAAGAGAAAAAAGATAGCAAATAGGAGCAACCTATGTTAAGGTTGAGTTACTAATAAAAATGAAAGGCAAGTGTCCTATTCACTATGAATAAGATAACACAAACTATGCTTTATCGTCAATCTTTGATTTTGTATGCTAAAAAGCATGGCGTTACTAAAGCGGTTATTCACTGTCGTACTAACCGACATTATGTTTATAGCTGGTTAAAAAGATATGACGGTTCATTATATTCTCTTGCTGACAAGTCTCATAAACCTCATCATCCTAATCAACATACTAAGCAAGGACTCACATTGATTTATAATATGCGACGATCAAATCCCAATACTGGTCTAATTGCCTTCTAGGTAAAATTGCAGTAGTGTGGATATATTCGCTCCATCTCTGTGTTGTATTGTGTTCTATTCAAAGCAGTCAAATGGCTGTAAAACTACAAAATCCAAAGTATATTCCTAAGCCGTATTAGCAAATGCAATATCATGGCCAGCGTGTACAAATATATATGAAATTTGTTCCATCAATCTGTATTTTAGGTGATGCGAAAAGCGAGAAATTCAATATATGGCAATAAATGAATATAACAAAAATATGACTATCTAGAAGCTTTCTAAGAACATATTACCTATTCTTCTACGATGTTCTTAGAACATTTAGTCGGAGTATTTCCATATGCTATTGAGTGTGTTCAAACAAACAACAGTTCTGAATTTACTAATTACTTAAACTCATGAATATCTAAAAAACTTTATTTGAAGTTATTCTTGCAAAGTTAGGAATAAAGCACAAATTAATAAGACCATACACACCAAGACATAATGGGAAAGTGGAAGATTTTCATCATCGTAAGAACAGCGAAAAATTTTATGCCTTGCATACATTCTATTCCTTCTATGATTTCAAAAGCAACTGGTGGTTAGAAGGCGTTAATACAATAAATTTCCAATGCGTCCTCTAAATTGGTACTCTCTTAAACATGTTCTTTTTGCTCTTCCTAATTTGTAACAAATCATTAACAAAACTACATTGTAGGGTTCATCTATTTCTATTAATTTTTCTCGCTTATTTTTTGCATTTTTAAGTACTATTTCCTCAGCATATTCCTTTACCCAATATAGGCACATTTTTCTTTCTATTTCTAATATCTTCCTAATACTGTTGCACTGTTCCCTTCCATGTGCAATCTTATTGCCTATTTCTTTATTTCTTTGTTATAGCTCCTTTCTTTTGGATTGGCGTATATTTCTTTACAAAATGTTTACATTTATATATTTAGCTTACTGCTTTTGTTTTTACATCTTTTATTTGTCTTCTTTTTTATATCTTTCACATCTTATTTCTTTAATTATATCATAATATTTTTTGAGGAAACTCCCCAATAGAAAATTAAATTGACATTAAGCAAGGCATATTGTAAAATTAATATATGCAAAATTATAACTAATTTATTTTTATGGAGATATTGTAATGGGCATTGAAAATGGACCAATGATTTATACACTTGTTGATGAGGAAGAAAATGAGCAAAAATTTGAAGTCTTAGATTTTATGGAACTAGATGATGAACTTTACTATGCTATGACGCCTTACTATGAAGACGCAGATGATATTGTAAAAAATTCTGGCGAACTTATAGTGTTAAAACGCATTTTCTGTGATGATCAAGAATTTTTTTCTACAATAAACGATGATGATGAATACAATAAAATCGGAAATATATTTATTGAAAAACTTGAAAATATGTTCGATGATCAATATTAATCTATTTTGAAAAAATAAATAACATAATTTGGTTAACTAAACAATTGAATAATATCAATATAAGTTGTATAATATTATTAAAGAAACTGCTTTGATTCGTTTGTGCGGAATTTATAAATCCAACACTTTTTTAAAGGGAGCTTGAACTCTGATTGCGGACTGCAGACCTCCTACATCTGTAGACGAAGGGAGCGCGAACCAATCAGGAAAGCACCCACCTGTGGTAACACGGGTTTAATTATTTCTGTATGACGACAAAGCGGTTTTTTTATTTTTTTACTATAAAAAACATATTACCTAATTACAAATCTCATTATAAAAACAGTAAATCATCATTATATTTTAAACATAGGCAAAATACCACTATATAACATATAATCAGATCAATCTTCGGTTAACCGGAAATATTTTATACGGTAGATCATAGATTTTATTCTGTGTGTTGATATTGAGTTTACTATTTTTATAAACTGCAATCATAGCAAACAATGCACAATCAAATTGATTGTTTTTTTGTTTTGTTATCATATGTAATTTTCATACTATTGCTTTAGGAGATCTATATTTATGACACCGCCAGATTGGAAAGAAAGAACTCGTTGTTTAATAGGCGAGAAAAATATAAAAAAACTAAACAACACATCTATTGCTATCATTGGGCTTGGAGGAGTAGGAGGAGCGGCGGCAGAATCACTCTGCAGAGCAGGAATAGGCGAGATTATAATTGTAGACAAAGATAAATTTTCTAGCACTAATATTAACCGCCAACTGTTTGCAACTACGAAAACAATGGGGAAAAATAAGTGTGATGCTGCAAAAGATAGGCTTTTAGAGATAAATCCAAACTGCAAAATAAAATCATTGAATATGTGTTACAATGAAAAAACATCACAAACTCTATTTAAACAAAACCCAGATATAATAATAGACGCTATAGATATGATAACATCAAAGCTTCACCTAGCAAAATATTGCAACGAACACAAGATTCCTCTTTTAATGTGTCTTGGAACAGGAAATAGGCTTAATCCGGAAGAGTTCCACATAGGTGATATATCACAAACTGCCGGGTGTGGTTGCCCGCTTGCTAGAGTTATCAGAAAAGAGCTTAAAAAAATTGGTGTAAAAAAACAAACAGTGCTATATTCAACGGAGACTCCATTAAAAATTACTGTAGAATCTGCAAATGGTCAACATATTCCTTCAAGCAGTCCGTTTTGTCCACCTGTTGCAGGTTATATGCTTGCAGCCTACGCTACCCGAATGGTTATGGAAAATTTAATTTAATCATAATTTATAACTAAAAAGCAAGAAAATATATTCCGGCAGATATTTTCTAAAAAACCTGGAATCTTTAATTACTTAAATTTTTGGTCAGAACTGCAATTTTTTTTGCTTTTTATGCTTTTGCTAATGAAAATTTATAACTTATTGGGAATCTGTCTTTCCTTTTATTTAATTATTAATTATTTGGTACGCTTACAAATTTAAATGTTAATAAACATAAAACAAGATACTGTGGGGATATTAAAAACAGTATCTTGTTTTTATGGAGGCAGTTTTGAAAGAAAAAACTAAGTTTCGGCTTATAGGGCTTGTTTCTGGACTGTTTAATGGCATGTTTGGCGCTGGAGGTGGCATGATATTGGTTTTGCTGCTTGAAAAAGTTGGTATAAAACCAAAAAATGCCCACGCAACATCAATTGCAATAATAGCTGCGATATCGGTGCTTAGTGCTGTTATATATTTTGCTTGCGGCCATATAAACTTAAAAGATTCATTGTTTTATATACCTACAGGAATTTTAGGCGTCTTTATTGGTGGATTTTTACTTAAAAACATAAAAAAAGATATACTTAGGAGAATATTTGGAATAATAATGATAATTTCCGGTGTAAGGTTGTTTTTTAAATGATAATAGAACTTATAATTGGCCTTTTAGCAGGAGTTACTGCATCAATGGGCCTTGGTGGCGGATTTGTATTAATGATCTATCTCTCCACCATTGCAGGGGTAAATCAAATAGACGCTCAAGGAATAAATCTCATATTTTTTCTGCCTATAGCACTTGTTTCAACTATAATGCACATTAAAAATAAGTTAATCGATAAAAAGCCGTTGTTCCCTGTTATAGGATTTGGGCTTTTGGGAGCATGCATAGGTGCTTTAATTGCATTTTTGTTTCCAGTCCAGTGGATTTCAAAACTATTTGCAATCATTTTACTTATACTAGGATTAAAAGAGTTGTTTCACAAAAAGACAAAACACCCACAGCTTAAAATAACGGACAATTAAAGTCAAGAAAGCTTAATTAAGAAAAGAAAAGTTTTTAAATTATGGAAGATAAAACTTAAAAGCATATAAAAATCGAAAACATTACTAGAAAAAGGGCATTTTGATATATTTTTATGCTAAAACTTATTAACCGCATTTAATAATAACGTTTATTTCATTATTTTTATTTTTTATAATGACTTGTTAAGTGCTTAATAGCAAAAAGGGAAATAGTTAATTTTAGATTAGGTTTAAACTATATAATTCGAACTCTTATAACGCCTTCTATTGAACTAATGTCAGTTTGCAAATTTTTTGGTGGTTCGCAGTCAATGTCAAAAATGCTATAAGCAAAATCACCTCTTGATTTGTTTATCATATTATCAATATTGCATCCCGACTGTGACATAACAGATGTAATGCTAGAAATCATATTTGAGATATTTTTGTGTATAACGCAAATGCGCGGTTTGCCTGAACGTGGTAGGATTGCACTTGGTAAATTGACTGAATTTATAATGTTGCCGTTTTCAAGATAGTCCATAATTTCTATGCTGACATTTATAGCGCAATTGTCTTCTGATTCGGGAGTTGAGGCGCCAATATGAGGAAATACAATTACGTTTTCTTTATCTATCAAATCTTCTGAAGCAAAGTCGGTTATATATTTTGCAACTTTTTTACAATCTAAAGCTTTTAAAAGATCGGCGTTGTTTACAAGCTCGTTTCTTGCTAAATTTATAATTCTAACACCATCTTTCATTTTTCCGATACACTCTTTATCTATCATGTTCTTGGTATCATCGGTGCAAGGAAGGTGGAGCGAGATATAATCGGAGTTTTTGATTAATTCATCTAAATCGTCTGCTAGCTTTATGTTTTGTGAAAGATGGAAGGCGTTTTCAAGAGACAAGAAAGGATCAAATCCTATAACATTCATTCCAAGGCTGTCGACCGAGTTACAGACCTTGACACCAATAGCGCCAAGACCAATTACACCCAGAGTCTTACCTAAAATTTCAGGTCCTGCAAACTGGGCTTTACCCTTTTCACAAAGAGTAGCAACATTTTCATTGCCTTTTAAAGTTTTAACCCAACCAATAGCTTCACATATGCGTCGTGACGAAAGAAAAAGCGAAGCCAACACAAGTTCTTTAACTGCATTAGCATTTGCACCGGGTGTGTTAAAGACTACTATACCGTTTTCAGCACATTTAGAAACAGGAATATTGTTAACGCCGGCACCAGCTCTGCCAATGGCGAGAAGAGAAGTTTCAAAATCATATTCATGCATTTTTGCGGAACGAACCAATATTGCATCGGGAGATTTTGTATCATTTGATATTTTATATTTATCTTTTGGGAAGTTGTTTAGTCCCACTTTTGAGATGTTGTTAAGTGTTTTAATGTTATACATTAGATTAACCACCTTTATCTTATTAATTTAAATTTGCAGAGCCTTGGAAAAAATAAAAGCTCTGCAAATTTAATCTTTTTGAATATAAAAAATTATAATTAAGCGTTTTCTTTTTCAAATTTTTCCATAAAATTCACAAGTTTCTTAACGCATTCAATTGGCATAGCATTATAAATTGAAGCACGCATACCGCCAACACTGCGATGGCCTTTTAGGTTTATAAAACCAGAAATTTTAGATTGTTCAATAAATTTTTTATCAAGATCTGCGCTTTTTGTAACAAATGGGATGTTCATTAAAGAACGTGAGGAAGGCTCAGCAGTAGCTTTGAATAGAGAAGAACTATCAAGAAAATCATAAAGTATAGCAGCTTTTTTTTCATTAATCTCTTTCATTTTTTCAAGGCCGCCCACTTCTTCTTGAATCCACCGCAAAACAAGACCACAAATGTAAATTGCATAACAAGGTGGTGTATTGTACATCGAGCCATTATCAACATGAGTTTTATAAGTAAGCATTGTAGGGGTAGCTTCTTGTGGAGTCAAAACCAAATCTTCACGAATTATTACAACTGTAAGTCCGGCGGGGCCCATGTTTTTTTGAGCTCCAGCATAAAGCAAGCCAAATTTTGAAATATCAATCGGCTCTGACAATATAAATGACGAAACATCAGAAACCAAAGGGACATTGCCTGTGTTTGGTAATTTATTATATTTAGTTCCATAAATTGTGTTATTGTAAGTTATGTGAACATAATCAGCACTAGGGTCAAATTTTATCTGGTCAACATCCGGAATATATGAAAAAACCTTATCAGCTGACGATGCAACTTCTCTTACGTTTCCATATTTTTTGGCCTCAGCAAATGCTTTTTTGCTCCACTGACCGGTAGTTATATAATCAGCCTTTTCGTTTTTGATCATGAGGTTAAGAGGAATCATAGCAAATTGGGTGGAAGCACCACCTTGCAAAAATAAAACTTTGTAGTTGCTTGGAATATTAAGCACATCTCTAAGACGCTTTTCGGTGTCTTGAATTATAACCATAAACTCAGGTGATCTGTGAGACATTTCCATAACAGATTCACCACTGCCGTTATAATTAATCATTTCGCTTGCAGCTTTTTTTAAGACCCATTCCGGGAGAACCGATGGACCTGCACTAAAATTACAAACTCTATTCATCAATTAACACCATCTCTCTAATTAAATATTTCAAGATATTCCCGACATTCATATTCAAAACTAATATCAAAAACAACCTGGTTTAAACTTAATATATATTTTACATTATAAAAAATTTATTTGATATTTATTACAAATTTTATCATTTTAAAATATCACATATTTCAAATTTTGTCAAATATCAAAAAAGAGAAGGATGCCCAAATTAAAGATAGGGAAGAAAGTCAATAAGAGAGGCAGAATTTTTAAGAAGATGAAAACGAAGCTTAAACTCTCCAAATCTTTTATAAGCATACACAAAAATATTCATGACAATT
>CAJTNJ010000021.1 GCA_910577565.1 uncultured Oscillospiraceae bacterium
ACTCTACCATAGGAGGTCTCTTTTTTCTATTGTTCGTTTTTACTGGTCTTGTGCAGTAGTGCGCAAAGTCTTTATAGATCATATTGCCTGGATAGTTAAGTCATAGATTTCGAAAAGGTTGATAAATATAATATACTGATCAAATCCATAATGGCCTAGCATGAAACATTATATACGGTTTTCATAAGCACTTAAGATTTATAAATGTTACAAACAAATTTTGTTAAATCTGATTTTACATTGCATAAAAAGCTGATGCGGTTAATATCAGATATTTTTTTGTTTAATGATTCATTTTACATTTTTAGCATCTCGAAGCAATTTAGTTTTATTTCACACAATATAATTATAAACATATAATATAATACATTAATATATCGAGGTGGGATAATATGAGTTGTGGATGTAACGGAAATGGTGTTGATGCTACGATTTTTGCAGGGATAGACCTTTGCAGAGAGGGGATTAATATTTGTTGTCAAGGGCTTAATTCGGTACGAAACAACAACGTGAGAAATGGTATAGATGAAATAAGCAATGGAATATGTTTATGTTTGCGAGGAATCAGGAGGATCAGGAGAGTAACTAGTCGGTCTAACAGACGAAACAGTATAATATCTAGAGCACTTAGAAGATGCTGCCAAGAATTGTCCAATATAAGTTTTGGCCGCTGTGAGATAGCAAGAAACAATATAGAGCTGGGCGTTGTAGATGTGAACGAAGCTATTTGTGCTTTCGAACAGTCACTTAATGTAATTGAAGCCGATTTTGAAAACGGGGGGTGCACATGCAATAACTGCTAAAGCGCTAAAACACTGTCTATATATTTTGCAATTTGTATGAAAATCAAAATTCATAAGCTTTAAAACATTATTTTATTTTCTATGTATGTTTTAAGGTTATTTATAGCTACTCGCTCTTGGTTCATGGTATCTCTATCTCTGATTGTAACGCAACCATCATTTATCGAATCGAAGTCGTATGTTATGCAAAAAGGAGTTCCTATTTCATCTTGACGGCGATAACGTTTACCAATAGAGCCAGTGTCATCAAAATCGACCATGAATGATTTTGAAAGCTCAATGTAAATTTTCGATGCATTCTCACTCAGTTTCTTAGAAAGCGGTAGGACACAAGCTTTAAACGGAGCAAGTGCTGGGTGCAGCCTAAGAACAACACGACTATCATTCTTTGTTTCATCAACTACTTCTTCATCATAAGCTTCACACAAAAAAGCCAAAGTAACGCGGTCAGCGCCAAGGGAAGGTTCAATACAATAGGGAATATATTTTTCTCCTGTTTGCTGATCGAAATATTCAAGCGATTTTGTGCTGTGTTGCTGATGTTTTTTTAAATCAAAATCTGTTCTGTCAGCAATTCCCCACAGCTCACCCCAACCAAATGGAAACAAAAACTCTATATCGGTGGTGGCGTTTGAGTAGTGAGACAACTCTTCTTTTGAGTGATCACGCAGTTTAATTGAGGTTTCTTTAATTCCAAGAGACAACAGAAAGCTTTTACACGCATTTTTCCAATATTCAAACCACTCAAGATCAGATCCTGGCTTGCAGAAAAATTCAAGTTCCATCTGTTCAAACTCTCTCATTCTAAATGTGAAATTTCCAGGAGTTATCTCGTTTCTAAAAGACTTACCGATTTGACCAATGCCAAACGGAATTTTTTTTCTTGTTGTGCGCTGAACATTTGCAAAATTAACAAAAATTCCCTGAGCGGTTTCAGGGCGAAGATATAGTTCGCTCTTTGAGTCCTCGGTTACACCTTGGAACGTTTTAAACATAAGGTTAAAAGAACGTATATCAGTAAAGTTTGTGCTGCCGCAATTTGGACATTTAACACCATTTTGCCTAATAAATTCGAGCATTTTATCGTTGCTCCAACCGGTAGGATTTTCGCCAGTTTGGTCTTCAATGAGCTGATCAGCACGGTGTCTTGTTTTGCAGTTTTTGCAGTCCATAAGCGGGTCAGAAAAGCCACCAACATGACCTGAAGCTACCCAAACACTAGGGTTCATCAAAAGTGCTGAGTCTATGCCGACATTATATTTTGATTGTTGTATGAATTTTTTCCACCAAGCTCTCTTAACATTATTTTTAAATTCCACACCAAGTGGGCCATAGTCCCAAGTATTTGCAAGACCTCCATATATTTCGCTTCCGGGATATATAAATCCCCTGCCTTTGCACAAGGAAACAATTTGCTCCATATTTTTTTCGCAATTTTGCATATTATACGCTCCTTTGTCATTGGATGCATTTTACAATAAAAGTTTTGTTTATTGTAGCTAATTTTTGTGTTTAAGTCAAGTAAAAAGAAAGAATTATAGGAAGTGCTAAATAATGAGAATTTAAAATATAATAGCAAAAATATTTGTTCATGCTCTTAATAAATTTACTTTAGCTAAGTTCTTAAAAACCTCACTTAAATCTGATTTTTATTTATTATTTTATTTAATTTTCTCTGTTGGACAATCCCATCAATTTTAGAGAACTTGCAAATCTGGTTGCATTAAAGTATAATTTAAATTGTATAATTTTGACGATAAAAGATTTTAATTTAGGGGATGTATAAATGAGTTTAACCCGCTGGGTTCTAAAAAAAGAAAATTTAGAAAGAACAAAACAACTAAAAGAAGAACACAATATGAGCGATTTGCTTGCAAGAATTTTATCTGCACGTGGCTTTACCGATTCACAACTTGATAATATGTTTTCAGGCAACGTTATAGAAGATCCGTTTAAACTAAAAGATATGCAAAAGGCAGTAGATCGTATTAAAACTGCAATAGAAAATCAACAAAAAATTGCCATATATGGCGATTATGATTGCGATGGTGTTTGCTCTTGTGCTATGTTATATACATATCTGATTTCAATAGGCGCTGATGTTATATGCTATATCCCTGAACGAAATGAAGGCTATGGGCTTTCCTTAAAAGGAATTGACTCGCTAAGAGAACAAAATGTTGATTTAATCATAACTGTTGACAACGGTATAGTTGCAATCGATGAGGCTCTTTATATTTCAAATTGCAACATAGATCTTATAGTAACCGACCACCATAAAGTTTCAGATCTACTTCCAAAAGCGGTTGCTGTTGTAAATCCTAAGAGATTTGACGATGAAAGCCAATTTAAAGATATTTGCGGTGCTGTGGTTGTATTAAAACTAATTGCTGCGCTTGAAGATGGCGATTATGACACTGTTTTTGACTATGCAGGTGACCTTGCTGCTATTGCAACAATAGGTGATCTTATGCCGATTGTGAGCGAAAACCGCACTATCGTAGCAAGAGGTCTTAGACTTCTTAATTTCACTGAAAACTATGGTCTTCACTCTTTAATTAATATGATTTCCTCCGACCATAATATATCGTCTTTGTCAGTTAGTTTTGGAATATGTCCGCGAATTAACGCTGCTGGCCGATTTAATGATGCAAAGACCGCTTTTGAACTTTTAATATGCGAAGATGAGGAAAAAGCACAAGAGCTTGCTGAAAAATTATGCGAATATAACATAAAGCGCAAAGAGGTTGAAGCTGCTATTACAGATGATGTGCAAGCTTATCTTGCAGCTAACCCAAAAGAACTTTACAACCCTGTGCTGGTTGTGTTTAACGAAAACTGGATGCATGGGGTTATTGGAATAATTGCCGGACGCCTTATGGAATACTATAACAAGCCCGTTGTGGTAATTTCAATTGATGGTGACGTAGCAGTTGGTTCTGCGCGCTCTTTTAAGGGATTTTCTATGTACAATGCGTTAAAATATTGTTGTGACTGCTTTATAAAATGGGGTGGCCACGAACTCGCAGGTGGTGTAACGTTAAATAAAAACAAAATAGAAGATTTCAAAAAAAAGATTAATGAATATGCTTTAAAAAACAGACCAAGCTATCGCGAAAAAGAAATTGATTTAGTAGTGGACCCTAACGAATTAAGCATAGATTTGGTGAAAGATCTTGAAAAACTAGCTCCATTTGGCAACTCAAACAGGCAACCTTTGTTTATGATTCCAAATTTGAAACTTTTGGAAATTATCCCGCTTTCTGAAAATAAACACATTCGCTTAAAATTTATGACCAAATCAGGTACAATTTATGCCATCTATTTTCAAATGCCACCTTCTCATTTTTATTACAAAATCGGCAATCTATTTAATGTTTTAGTTAATATAGACGTTAACATATATAGAGACAGAGAAAATATAAACTATAAAATTGTTGACATAAGACCCGCTAAAATGAAACAATCCAATATGCTTGCATCATCTTTTGAATTTGACAGGCTTGTTCAACAAAACAAAATTTCCTCAGCTGTCAAAAAACTCATATCCCCTTCTCGAAATGAATTTTTAGCTGTATATAAACTTATAAAACAATTAAAAACCTTTTATGGAGATAGCTATAAATTATATACATTAATATATAAAAGCTCAATAAATTATTGTAAACTATGTGTAATATTAGACGTTTTATCAACTGAAGGTTTAATAAAATTTACACCAAAAGGGATATCATATATAAATAATCCTCCTAAAGTAGACTTAAAATCAAACCCACTTATAAAAAGGCTTGAAGAAAATATAGCTTTAAAATAAGCTAGAAAAATTAAACACATAAACAACGAAGCATTAACAGAAGATATAATATAAAAAAGAAATAAAAGCATGAATTGCAGAAAGTGCTAACTCTGGTTTGAGACAATGTATATCTAACCATTGCAAAAAACTAAATGTTTTTTAGAAATATTAACATTGAAAAAGTTGTCTTTAACATTTTTGCTCTTGTTAATCATATTTATTCTTTTATTCAAGTTTGGTTTTTCCACAGCATAAAGGAAAGTGTCAACTAAATGTTATAAGAACATGGAAGAATAGGTGCTTATACTCATCAAAACTTCCAGATAGCAAAAAATGACTTTTATATTCATTTATGGCAGCATATTTATAAATTTTCTTACCTTTACAAATAAAAATATAAAAACTAGAAAAATCAAGCGGGAAATAGCTTGATTTCAGTTTAAATTTAAATGTTTTTTGCTATTTAACTCCTTTTAATATGCTATGAAAAATTCTTTAACAGTCTAAAAAATAATTTGCTTAATTTGAACTACATTTTCCTATAATTTGTTCACTTTCTAAAAAGCGAGGGTAAGTTATGTCAGTTGGAGTAGAAGATTTAGAGAGGGCTGTAAAAAACGCAGACCACAAATATGACATAGAGCTCATAAAAAAAGCATATACATTTGCAAAAGAGTCGCACAACGGACAGCTGCGCCTTTCAGGCGAACCATATTTTACCCACCCAATAAACGTCGCCCTTATACTTATCGATCTTGGCATGGATACCGACTCAATAGTTGCGGGGTTGCTTCATGATGTTGTGGAAGATACCGAGGTTTCAAAGGAAGACATAGTTTCAACTTTTGGTGAAGATGTCGGGCTGCTTGTTGACGGGGTAACAAAACTTGGTCAAGTGCCTCTTTATAGCCGCGAAGAACAACAGGCTGAGAACATAAGGAAAATGTTACTTGCTATGTCTAAAGATATTAGAGTTATAATTATAAAATTAGCAGACAGACTGCACAATATGCGCACAGCTGAATCTTGGCCAGAACAGAAGATACGCGATAAATCGCTCGAGACAATGGAAATTTATGCGCCTCTTGCTCATCGACTTGGTATCCGTGCCGTAAAAGAAGAACTTGAAGATATTGCGCTTAGATACCTCGATCCTATAGCATATAATGAAATAACTCAAGTTGTAAAAAAAAGAGAGCTTAATGACGCTAATTATATTGAATATATTAAAGAAAAAATATACTTTAGAATCAAAGAACTGGGATTAAACTTTAAAATAGACGGGCGCATTAAAAGTCATTATGGAATATACCGCAAAGTATATATGAACGGAAAGGACTGGGAAGAAGTCTTTGACATTTATGCTATAAGAATCATAGTGGATAGCATCATTGAATGCTATAATATTCTCGGTGCTATGCACGATCTTTTCACACCTATCCCAAACAGATTCAAAGACTATATTTCAATGCCAAAACCTAATATGTATCAAAGCTTACATACAACGGTTATTGGTTCTGAGGGCATTCCGTTTGAAATTCAAATAAGAACGTGGGATATGCACTACACAGCTGAATATGGAATAGCAGCTCACTGGAAATATAAGGAAGGAGTAAAAGGCAAAGATAGTTTAGAAGAAAGACTTGCTTGGATTCGCCGCATTATTGAAGCCCAGCAGGAGTCTGAATCGGCTGAGGATTTGATGCAGTCTATAAAAACAGACATTGGTTCTGAAGAAGTATTTGTTTTTACACCAAATGGAGATGTAAAAACTTTGCCACTTGGCAGTACGGTAATCGACTTTGCATATGCAATTCACTCTGAGGTTGGCAATCGAATGATAGGTGCAAAGATAGACGGCAGAATCGCCCCAATTGAAACAAAAATTGAAACCGGTCAGGTTATAGAAATTATAAGAACCAAATCCGAAAATCATGGTCCATCGAGACACTGGATTAAAGCAGTAAAAACTAGCGAAGCTAGAAACAAGATTAGGTCTTGGTTTAAAAAGGAAAAAAGAGACGAAAACATTCAAGAAGGCCTTGCGGAAATAGAACGGGAATTTAGCAGAAATAATATAAAGCTATCCGAAGATGAAATGAAGGAGTTTATCGAAAAGATTGTAAAACGTCATCATTTCAATAGCGTTGATGACTTCTATGCTGCTATTGGTTATGGTGGCATAACTCTATCGAAAATAATGCCTGGAATTAAAGATGATTATTCCAAGCTTTTTAAAAATAACACAACGCTGCAAAAAGAACCTAAAAACGAGAAAAAAATTGTTCCATCGTGCGGTATTGTCGTTGAGGGGATAGACCAATGTTTGGTGAAATTTGCAAAATGCTGCAACCCGCTTCCGGGAGACAGCATCATAGGGTTTATAACAAGAGGACGTGGTGTATCCGTTCACAAATCAAGCTGCAATAATGTTATTATAGCAAAAAACGATACTGAGAATCTAGATCGTTTGATTGCGGTACGCTGGGAAAATTCATCAACCAAAAATTACCGTTCATCTATTGATATAATCACAAATAATCGCCCCGGAATTATTGCCGACATTACAGTGGCTTTATCTGTTCTTAAAGTTCCAATACACGAATTCAATGCAAGAATCTTAAAAAATGGTAATGGAATTATAACGACATCAATCGAAATTGCAAGTGTGGAACAGCTCCAAAATACTATGCACAAGCTCACCAAGATAGAGGGTATAATATCTGTTGATCGATCGGGAATGTCTAAAAAAATATAATATGATAATATCAAACAGCAAGCAAACTATATTGATTTATTCTACAAAATTACCTAATACAAGTTTAATCCGTTATCAATATTTTTGATGATTTATGCAATAAATTTTGTAAATTTATATTGTGCTTTACAAATTGTGACTAATATTAACACTATGAAACGTTAAATTTATTTTTAACAAACTCATTTTTAAGTTAAATTGCGACAGCTATTTATACATTAGAAAAAGGAGGAAATAATGTCAAATATAGGCATAAAAAAAGGGTATAGATTAGAAAAGTTCCAGCTTGGACCGCTTGGAACAAACTGTTATGTTATAGTTGATAAACAAGATGGCAGTGCCGTCATTATAGATCCAGGTTATAATGATGTAAATTTTATAAAAACACTTAAAGAGCAAAACATAAAGCCTAAAATGATATTGTTAACTCATGGGCATTTTGACCATATTGGAGGACTTAAGTGCTTCCCAGATTTACCGGTTTATATACACAGTCTTGACAAAGAGATGTTAGCAAACAGCCAAAAAAATTTATCCTCTATGTTTTTTTCAAGTGTAGAATATGAACCGAAAAATATAATTACTTTTGAGGACTCTTTTGAAATTAAATTTAAAGATGACGTATTTAAAGTAATACACACACCCGGACACTCTAAAGGCAGCAGCATGTTTTTGTTCTATTGCAGAGTCCTTTTTGTCGGAGATGCTGTCTTTAAAGGCAGTGTTGGCAGATATGATGGCTTTGGGGCAAGCGAGATCGCAACAAAACAAACCATAAAAAAATTATCAAATCTTGAAGGTGACTATCTAATCTATCCCGGACACGGCGAAGAGACGACTTTAAATGAGGAAAGATTGACAAATCCATATTTTAAAGAATGGTAATTTTATTTAATGTGGACTTTGTTTATATTTGAATATTTATTATATATTGCTTGATAAACTTCAGCTGAGATTTTGTTTTTGGATGCTCAAATTAAAAACAGTAAAGCTGTTTTCATAAGGCAAAATCGAAATTTCAAAGGTATCTATTTTTTTGATATATTATGATTTATTTATATAAATAAATGGTTTTAAAACCAGCATATGTCAAATTTTATCTCTACAAACCAAAGCATCTAAACGTTGACTTACCGCTCGTGGCACAGGCTTTCTCCTGTTAAATGCGCTTGTATAGTGCAATAACCTGCTTCGTTTTACTTTAAGCTAATCATATAATATTGACATATTTTTATAGTACAAATAGTATTATTGAAATATTTTTAAACTTGTTGTTCTTTTATTAAGCAAAATTTAGTATCACAAATTGCTTTTTGAATCAAACTATCAATATCCAAATTAGATTCAGCTTGTTCTATAAACTTCAGCTGTGGTTTTGTTTTTGGATGCTTAGGCGTAAAAACAGTGCAGCAGTCTTCATAAGGCAAAATCGAAGTTTCAAAAGTGTCTATTTTTTTTGATATATCTATAATTTCTAATTTATCCATACCGATAAGTGGTCTTAAAATTGGCATATCGCAAACATCATCTGTGCAAACCAAGGCACCTATAGTTTGACTTGCCACTTGCCCAAGGCTTTCTCCTGTTACCAGTGCTTGGATATTACAATAACCTGTTTCATTTTGCTTTAAACTAATCATTTGTGCTATTCTCATCATCATTCGTCGCATTATAACAGTAAACAAATCATTTGGGCAATTTTTTTTGATTTCTTCTTGGATATTTGTAAAGTGCACACAGTGAAATGGTATGCATCCGCACCATTTCGCCATTATTGAAACCAATTTTTCAACCTTTTGCAATGCTCTTTCGCTTGTATATGGCGGACTTATAAAATGGATTGCTTGAAGTTTAAGCCCTCTTTTTGCCATCATCCATCCAGCAACTGGGCTATCTATTCCTCCGGAAATAAGCAACATTCCGTTACCACCAGATCCAACTGGTATTCCACAAGCTCCCGGCAACTTTTTAGCATAAACATATGCATGTGTATCTCTTACCTCTATTCTAACTATAACGTCAGGATTATGTAAATCAACTTTTAAATTGCTAAATGAAGAAAGTAAAAACTCACCCATATCAATGCATATTTGAGGAGTTTTCATAGGAAATTTTTTGTCAGAACGTTTCGCATCTACTTTAAAGGTTTTGGCTTTAAGTAAATCATATTTTAAATATTGCGCACTTACTTTTTTTATCTCATTAAAGTCCTTTTCACAAACAGCAACTCTTGAATAAGTTGCTATACCAAAAACGGTAGCAATCTTTTTTTCTACCTCATCCAAATCGCAATTTCCAATTGGCTCGACTGTAATAGTGGATTGTACACAACTATATGTAAAATTAACTATTCCCTTAAGCTTTTGCTTTATATTTTTTATAAGACGGTCTTCAAAGTTTGAACGGTTCAATCCTTTGAGCGCTATCTCACCTTCTTTAATCAAAAATAATTCCTTCATATTATTTTATTCCCCTTTAAAAATATTTTGAAAATTTTACTTATAATGATACACTTTTTTGTCTTTCTAACAAGTTATAAATAATTTGAAACGATAAATATAAAGGAGTTATATGGAAAATATAAATAATTAATAAATGTCTCGTAAAACACAACTGTGTAATTAAATTTTACATATACTATATAACATTTCCTTCCCCATAATTATTTTAATTATACTCTGGTTTTATAAATTTAGTTGCTAGGAATTATTACTTTTATCAAAAATTGACATTTTATTTTTTATATATACTATCCCTAATCTCAATACACACAGTCAACTTTATTTCAACAACACTAATATGTGAAGCATAAACAAGTTAAACCATGTGACCTATGGTTCTATATTTAATTTAATACTAAAATTAATCGCATATAATCATTTTTGATATATTTATTACAGCGTTTACATCTCTATTATGAAATGTAAACGCATTGTGTGTAAGTTAATTTTACAACTAAATTTCTTGTTTATTCGTTTTTATGACCATAAATTGATTATATATCAAGTGTATAAGAAAAGTTAAAAAGAAGCACTCTATTAATCAAGCAGCAAATTCTCAACAAGCTTTGGAATATTTTGAAAATCATCATCGTTTGGATTCCACATTGAACGCACATTTTCAGAGATAACATCAAACCCTGCATCACTTAGCTTTTCCTGTAAAATTTTCACAGACTCGCCGCTCCAGCCATAGCATCCAAATGCAGCTGCTTTTTTATTTTTAAATTTAAGTTGTTTTAAAAACTCAATCCATCCAGCAACGCTCGAAAGTATGCTATTAGAAACTGTAGGCGAACCTACCGCAATAGCCTTAGATTTAAATATTTCGGTCATTATTTCGTTTTTATCTGCCGTAGCAATATTAAACACTTTCACAACAGTATCCGGACTTTGATTGCTAATTTCTTCAGCAATTTCATGGGCTATCTTTTTTGTTCCTTCCCACATAGTATCATATGCGACTGTTACTTGATCTTCTTTATATGCATCTGCCCATATGCCATATTTCTCCACAATTTGCATTGGATTGTCTCTCCAAATTGCACCATGTGAAGGAGCTATGATGTCAATTGGTAAATTTAGATTTTCAATTTCTGCAAGCTTCTTGGTAAGAATTGGTGCAAATGGATTTAAAATGTTGGTAAAATATTTTATAGCTTCTTTGTACAACAAACATTGATTTGCTTTGTCATTAAAAAGTTCTTCTACTGCATAATGTTGGCCAAAAGCATCATTAGAAAATAAAATATTGTCTTGGGTCATATATGTTGCCATTGAATCAGGCCAATGGAGCATCCTCATTTCCAAAAAAACGAGCTTTTTATTATTTCCTATATCAACCGAGTCTCCTGTTTTAACCACATGAAAATTCCAACCGCGTTTTCCATA
Source organism: uncultured Oscillospiraceae bacterium (assembly GCA_910577565.1). Classification (GTDB taxonomy): domain Bacteria; phylum Bacillota; class Clostridia; order Oscillospirales; family Ruminococcaceae; genus RUG12519. The sequence goes on from CAJTNJ010000021.1 coordinate 11,248, forward strand.
TTGTCCTTCAATGCTTTTAACAGCATTCTCTGTACAATAGATTGGGATATTTGGAATCTCGGCCATCAAAGCTGTAAGTGAACCTGAATGATCACTCTCACCATGATTTGCTATGATAAAATCAATCTTATTAAGATCTATCTCCTTTTTTAAATTATCAACAAAATCAAACCTATGTGGTGTCCACACAGTGTCAATAAGCACTGTTTTTTCTTCCTGAATTAAATATGCATTTTGGCTCGAGCCATTCATTATTGAATAATCATCTCCATGGAAACTTTCAAGCTCCCAGTCGATATATCCAATCCAGTTTACATTATTTTTAATATGCTTTTTCATAAATTTCTCTTCCTTCCTCATTAATTTTATCGAATATACATTAATCATTTGTTACTTAGCATTACAATTTGTGTGCGTTTTATTTTATTTTATTTTGTCCATGCTTTATTTTTATAATTCATATGTAAATGTACAAGGCATTTTATTTAAAAAAAAGCCAACACCTTATACACCTATCTTTACTTAAATATTATAACATTACTAAATCATCCTTCCTATTAACACTATATCTCAACTAGCAAATTCGATACAAAATTATTTTTAATGTAGAAATGTTGTTAATTAAAATGCTTTCGCAAAATAAAACATTTTATATCACCACAATTTTCCTTGAATAGATTAAAAAGAATTTAAAATTTAAAAGTACATATATAATGAAAAATATTTGCTTAAAAAATATACTAGAGAAAATCAATTAAGTTTTCACATGATAAGATTAATTATAAATGTTTGGGAGCTTGAAGTATATAAATAAAAGAAAATAACTTACTTATCATCTTTATACGAAAACTGCCTCAAGATGCCATTGCATGGTCGAGGTGACAGGAGTTGAACCTGCGGCCTCTGCGTCCCGAACGCAGCGCTCTACCAAACTGAGCCACACCTCGCAAAATAAATTATAGCTCAATTATACCTCCAAAATATAATCAGGTCAAGATAGGCTTGCTTTAGGGAGTGCCCAAAAAGAGTATATAAGATGCAGAAAGGAAATGAAATGTGAAAGAT
>CAJTNJ010000022.1 GCA_910577565.1 uncultured Oscillospiraceae bacterium
TATTCTTTTCACTTTCATTTCTATCACTCAACTTTAATATGTAAATATCTTAATACAATCATATTATCAAAGATTTATTTTTGGTTTAATACTTTTTATGTAAACAATTAATGAAGATATTGTTAACTTTCACAATACTTTCATTAAATACTTTACGAAAACAAAACAACTAATGCGTAACACATTATTTATCAAACCTAAAATAATCAATTTTTGGCCAATTAAAATTATATTATAAAAGCAATATTTAATTTGCATTTTCGATTTAATTAGAAATTTATTTTTACTGAAATTTCAAAAAACACGACACTATTATAAGTACCGTGTTTAAAAAATTAAAAACTAATCACTAATATAAGGAATTAGAGCCATATGCCTTGCGCGTTTAATTGCAATTGTAAGTTTACGCTGATGTGATGCACAAGTTCCTGTAACCCTTCTAGGAACTATCTTTGCGCGTTCAGTTATATACTTGCGCAGTTTAGAAATATCTTTATAATCTATATAATCAACCTTATCCAAACAAAAAGCACAAACTTTTTTACGGCCTTTTCTAGGTCTGTCCACAGTAAAACCTCCTTTTTAATATAAATTTTAAAAAATAGATTCTTAATGAAATCTAAAATGGCAGTTCTGAATCATCAGTGCCAATTTCTTCGAATCCATCAATGTTTTCAATATCACCAACAGAGAAGCTATCCCCGTTATGAGCAGGTTGATCAAACTTTGCTTGAGAATTATCTTGATTTCTAGCTCCGCCTGTTTCTGCTTTACTACCACAAAAACTTGCATTATCAACAACAACTTCAATTACACTTCGATTATTTCCATTTTTGTCTGTATAATTTCTAGATTGAAGACTACCTTCAACAGCAATCATCTGACCTTTAACAAAATATTTACTAATAAATTCTGCAGTTTGACGCCACGCTACACAATATATGAAATCTGCTTGACGCTCATTGTTTAATCCTACAAATCTACGATCAACAGCAACTGTAAAAGATAATACTGAAATTCCACCTTGAGTTTGACGAAGTTCAGGGTTTGCTGTTAGACGTCCCATAATAACTGCTATATTTAACATAAAATCCTCCTATTTAAACTTCCTTTGCAACAATTAATGTTCTAATTATGCCGTCTGTTATGTGATAAACACGATCAAGTTCTGCTGGAAAAGATGGTTCACTTTCAAAGTTGAATAACACATAATAGCCTTCTGTCTCATAATTAATAGGATACGCAAGTTTACGTTTGCCCCACTCTTCAACACTCTCTAGCTTTGAATTTTTAGATATTAAATCTTTAAATTTTTCAATTAAAGACTTAATTTCTTCCTCTCCAAGCTTAGTGCTAATTATAATCATGCTTTCATAACTTTGTTTTAATTTGGCCATATTCGCACCTCCTTTTGGACTTCGACCCCATAAAATTAATATGGAGTAAGGATTAAATTATATCAATATATAAACTTACTAAATAATGATATCAAATCCAAAACTAGTTGTCAAGATAAATTCTATTAGGAGAGTGCACTGGTTTTTAGGTGCTACAATGATGTGAGACAAAAAGGCAAAAAATAGGAACAATCTGTGATAAGGTTGAGTTACAAATAAAAAACGAAAAGCAGGTGCCCTATTCACTATGAACAAAATAACACAAACTACACTATACTGTCAATATTTGATTTTGTATGCTAAAAAGCATAGTATTACTAAAACAGTTATTAACTATCGTACCAACCTACATTATATTTATCACTAGCTAACTGGTTAAAAAATATGATGTGATATTACATTTTCTAGCTGGTAAGTCTCATAGACTACACATCATCCCAATAAAAATAATGAAAAAAATTAAAATTGATCCGTAATATGCGACTAAGAAACCACTATACTGGTCTAATTGTCTTCTAGGTAAAGCTGCGGCAGCGTGGATATATTCTATAATATGTCACGTTCTTATTTGCAGCGGTTAAATGGCCATTAAACTACCAAATGTATAGTATATTTCTAAGGCAACACCTCACAGTAAGCAAAATAAAAGGAATATTGTATAATAAAACTATGAATAAGCAAATTATACTATCATATTTCTATGATGAATTAGCACAAATGAAAACAAGTAAAAAAATTTTTTAAAGCAAATGGGACCAGATAATACCATAGGACGAGAGGATAGAGATAATCAAACGGTGTTATTATAAAGGTGAGTGCGACAACAAGCCTTACGATCTTGAACTGATGCTTCGTATTTACATCCTACAAAATCATAGAGGTTTTGCAGAATGTGCAGATGCAACACTAGATCTAATGTTCATATACGGTAAAGAAGCAAGAAACCAAAAACAAGAGATAGCCAGTTATAAACGTTCCCATAATGTCGATAACCACGAAATTTCATTCTTATATCATTAAAAACATTGCTCATATGTCATAAAGCAATTTATGAAAATTTATAGATAGTCAACCACTATTTCAACGGATTAAAAGCAGAAGTGCCAATTTATGTAGAAAGTTCATTGGCAATATGATATAATAAAAATGTAAAATAATTTTCATAAAGGAGAATCAAAATGAAAGAGTTACGAAAAATAAAGGCGATAGCCGTTAATTATAACAATGGAAAAGAAGTGATAATTTTTTAGAACATGGAGGAATAAAATATGAATAATACACCAAACTCAAATACTATTTTCCCAAACGAATATAAAACTTCTTGTTTTGTAAAGAATGTTATAACTGCCCCTAATATCCATATTGGCGATTATACATACTATGATGACCCGATAAATCCGACAGGATTTGAAAAGAACAATGTTCTATTCAATTATCCTGAATTTGGAGATAAATTGATTATAGGCAAATTTTGTTCGATTGCTTTTGGCACAAAATTTATAATGTGTCCTGCAAATCACCGTATTAACAGCATAACCACTTATCCGTTTAATGTATTTGGTGGGTTATGGAGCGAAAGAACCCCAGAGCATTTTTTACAACTTCCATTTAAGGGAGATATAGTTGTTGGAAATGATGTATGGTTTGGACGTGAATGTGTAATTATGCCGGGAATTAAAATCGGTGATGGTGCTATTATTGCCGCTTATTCTATTGTTACGAAAGATGTAGAACCGTATAGTGTTGTTGGTGGAAATCCGGCTCGTTTTATAAAAAAGCGTTTTAATGATGAGCTTATACAATTATTACTTCGTTTAAAATGGTGGGATTTTGATTCAGATAGTCTTGTTGAGGTCTTACCATTATTATGCGACCCGGATTTAGATAAAGTAACAATGCAAATAAAAAAAATGCTTACTTAAAACAGATTTTCTATTTTTTTACGGAATAATTTGAACTACCAAACAGCATAAAAATCACTTTATTGTTCTTTATTGATAATTTTGTCTATTTTATGTTTTAAGGCAATCAAGGGGTTGTAGTGAGGAAGTCTACAATCCCCTTACAATTATTTGTAAAGGATTTTACAACAGAATATGAACACATATAAGCAACATATTGAATATACCTATAATGCTTTTTGCAAGATTGTTATTCGACACGCGTCCATTGACGCAGCACGTACGTTTTATTCAAAGTGGAATAGGGAGATTTCTCTTGAATATTTATCAGTGGAAAAATTTGTGTTGTTTTCAAACACAGATGAATACTTTGTGCAGCCAACATCAAGCAAGGAATATACGTTTACGGTTTACGGTCAGACAGTTATGTTAAATAATCCCAATCTTGTAGCTGCCTTATCTTCTTTGTCAGAAATGGAACAGGAAACTCTATATTTTTGTATTTTTTGCATATTATATACTCTTTTTAGGCACTTCCATAGTGCCGCATTTGTTAACAGATAGGAAAATTTGTATACAGAGATAGTTGTTTGTTTGATGGATAAGCGAGGAAATGCGATTAAAAAAATACCTGTGGGAAGAAAATTCAATACAAAATCAACAAACGTCCATCATAGATGAAGAAACTGTCAAAAAATGTAAAATATCAGGCGAAAAAAATAAAACACCAAAAATCATAAGCACGAGCAAAGGTAGAACACATATTCGGGGTAGTCAAAAAGCTTTTCAAATATCGAAAAACGCAATACCGATGGATTGAAAACAGACACAAAAAATGAATATGATGTTCGCGTTGGCAAACCTTTATATAGCTAACAAAAAACTAAGTTGGCTTAATTAAATTTGCCATTATGACATAATTGCAGAGAAACGCCAAGGGAAATCTGGGCATTTTTTCTTTTTCACTTTTAGGTCACTTTCCTCACTCCATTTTCTTGACACAATATGCATAATAATGTAAAATGAAAGATATTTCTTAATGGGAGAGATTTAAAATGGGCTATACAATAGCTGAAAAAATAATAAAAGAGCATATCGTATCCGGTAAAATGATGCGAGGGTCTCAAATTTCAATAAAAATAGATCAAACGTTAACTCAAGATGCAACAGGTACTATGGCATATTTACAACTAGAAGCCTTAGGAATCGACCAAGTAAAAACGGAAAAAAGCGTTGCATATATTGATCATAATACTTTGCAATCTGGTTTCATGAACGCTGATGATCATAAATATATTGGAAGTGTTGCAAAAAAACATGGCATATATTTTTCAAGACCCGGAAATGGCATCTGTCATCAAGTTCATCTGGAAAGATTTGCATGCCCCAGTAAAACATTAATTGGTTCTGACAGCCACACCCCTACTGCCGGCGGCATTGGTATGCTTGCTTGCGGAGCAGGAGGCTTTGATGTTGCTGTTGCAATGGCCGGCTATCCTTATCATATCACTATGCCTAAAATTGTTAAAATTAACCTTACCGGTTCTTTAAACCTATGGGTTAGCGCTAAAGATATAATTTTAAAAGTTTTGCAAATTTTAACTGTAAAAGGCGGTGTTGGAAAGATTATTGAATATGGCGGAAATGGCATTTTGTCCTTATCTGTTCCAGATCGTGCTACAATAACTAATATGGGCGCTGAACTCGGTGCAACAACTTCAATATTCCCATCAGATGAAATAACTCGCAAATTCTTAAAAGCTCAGGGAAGAGAATCAGATTGGACCGCTTTATTCGCTGATGAAGATGCTGTTTATGATGAAATTATAAATATTGATTTAGATTCACTCACACCAATGATAGCCTGTCCTCACTCTCCTGATAATGTAAAATCTGTAGATGAAGTCGGCAATCTTAAAATCGATCAAGTATGTATTGGATCATGCACTAATTCTTCTATTACTGACATGATGAAAGTGGCATACATACTTAAAGGTAAAAAAGTTCATCCGAATGTTTCACTGTCTATTGCTCCGGGATCAAAACAAGTTTTAACCATGCTTGCAAAGAACGGATTGCTGGCTGATATAATTGATGCAGGAGCTAGAGTTTTAGAAAGCGCATGCGGACCGTGCATAGGTATGGGGCAATCTCCAAATTCTGGTGGAATTTCCCTCAGAACTTTCAACCGAAACTTTATTGGACGCAGCGGAACAAAAGACGCTAAAATTTACTTAGTTTCGCCAGAAGTAGCTGCTTATTCTGCAATTGAAGGAATTCTTTCAAATCCAACCAATTTAGGCGAAATGCCCAAATTTGAAATACCAGATATGTTCGTAGTTAACGATAACATGATAGAACCTCCTGCAGAACCTGAGGAGTCTTCTAATGTCAAAATTATAAAAGGTCCTAATATTAAACCTTTTCCTGTTGCTAATGAACTTCCAAAAAACATCGAAGCTCAAGTAATTCTTAAAGTAGGAGATAATATCACTACTGATCATATAATGCCTGCTGGTTCTAAAATACTTCCTTATCGTTCAAATATACCTTATCTGTCTCAATTTTGTTTTGAGGTAATAGATCCTGCTTTTGCAGGGCGCGCAAAAGCAGCAGGCAAAGGCATAATTATTGGTGGTGTTAACTATGGCCAAGGTTCATCTCGTGAACATGCTGCTTTGGTTCCATTATATCTTGGAATAAAAGCCGTTATAGCTAAAAGTTTTGCAAGAATACATGAAGCCAATTTAATTAATACTGGCATACTTCCCATAACCTTTTCTAACCCAAATGATTATGATGATATTGATCAAGGTGACGAGCTTGAGCTTTTTGATATTAGAAATTGCATAGAAAATGATCTCCCAATTGTACTTATAAACAGAACTAAAAATATTAAAATACCAGTTAATTGCAATATCAAAGGCAGAAATAAAAATATTATCCTTGCAGGGGGATTACTTAATCATCTAAAAAAAGGCTTAAAATAATAATTTCATAATAGTAAAACCGGCAAAATATAACTAAATTGCTGGTTTATTTTTTATTATATAGTTTTATCAATTTTTGCTTGCAAATTAAATTACGATTTCATAATTTGAAACCTTTGTTTTTTATTGATTTTGTTTATTATTAAAATGGATAAAATTAACTAAGTTGAGATTTTATAGAATTAAGAGCACTCTTTTCAAGTCTGCTCACTTGAGCTTGTGAAATACCTATTTCATTTGCTACTTCAACTTGAGTTTTTCCAGACATAAATCTAAGAGATAAAATTCTCTTTTCGCGATCACTTAAATCTGTAATCGCTTCTTTAATTGACATTTCATTTAGCCAATTTTCGTCGGTAGAATTATCACCAATTTGATCCATAACATAAATATTGTCATTTGAATCTGAATATACCGGTTCATATAAAGAAACAGGGTCAATTATTGCTTCAAGAGCCATAAAAATATTTTTAGTAGGTTCGTTCATTTCTTTGGTAATTTCATCAATTGTAGGTTCTCGGTTGTTTTTATTCATTAGCGACTCTTTAACTTTCATAGCTTTATAGGCAGTATCTTTTAATGATCTAGAAACCCTGACGCTGCAATAGTCTCTTAAATAGCGTCTAAGTTCACCTTGTATCATAGGAACGGCATATGTTGAAAATCTAACATTTTGATTTATATCAAAACGATCTATTGCTTTAATGAGACCTATGCAACCAACCTGGAAAAGATCATCCATGTTCTCTCCTCTTGTTGAAAAGCGCTGTATTACACTAAGAACAAGCTTTAAATTACCACTTATTAACTCTTCTCTTGCTTTTTTTGGTTTATCATTATCTCTTATACGTTTTAACAAAATTCTTTTTTCATTTTCTGTCAAAACTTTAAGATTCGTTGTATTAACACCACTAATTTGAACTTTGTTATAGTGCATTCGCAATATCGCCCTTTCGTTTATTACATACAAGTCTTTACTTAAACAGTTTGGGCAAATTATTAAAACAAATTCAAAAATATGATAAATTATTTTCCAAATTTATGAAACAAATTAATTTTCTAAATTGGTTAATATAAATGTATCTAAAAAGTTGATGACATTTTAATTTTAATATTATATAATTAAGGTTAAATTGATATTGTCAGTTTCATTTTTGGAGGTTGTTATGAAATATTATGTGGGAATCGATTTGGGTGGAACAAATATTGTTGTTGCTGTTGTGAATGAAAATTATGAAATAATCGAAAAAGGTAGTGTTAAGACTAATTTGCCAAGAAAGCCAGAATTAGTTGTTTTAGATATAGAAAATCTTGTAAATTATGTATTAAAAAAAGCAAATCTTAGTCTTGAATTAATTCAAGAAATAGGTATAGGTTGTCCGGGCAGCATTAACCCAAAAACAGGCAATATCGAATATTCTTGCAACTTTGATTATCATAATGTACCAATTGCCAAAATGTTAAAAGGACACCTAAATAGACCGGTTTGTGTAGATAATGATGCAAACGCAGCTGCTCTTGGCGAATTTATTGCTGGGTCTGGACGTGGTCTTAATTCTATGGTTGCTATAACAATCGGTACCGGTATCGGTGGAGGTATCATTATTGACAATAAGCTCTATCATGGGTTTAATTACAATGGCGGCGAGTTAGGACATATTGTAATACAAAAAAATGGTAGACCTTGCAATTGCGGCCGTAACGGTTGTTTTGAAGCTTATGCTTCAGCCACTGGGCTTATTAAAACAACGGAAGAAATTATGAAAAAAGATTCTAACAGTAAAATGTGGGATATATACAAAAAATCATACGAAATAAATGGCAGGACAGCATTTGAAGCTGCTGAAGCGGGCGATAAAAGCGCAAAAGAAGTTATAGATATTTTTATTTCTGATCTTGCTGCCGGGATAGTAAATATTATAAATATATTCCAGCCTCAAATGATTTGTATAGGTGGTGGAATAAGTAAAGAAGGAAAAACCATTACAGATCCTCTACAGAAAATTATAGATAAAGAAGATTATGCAAGAAATTCCAAAAATCGTTGTAAAGTCGTTACTGCAAAGCTTGGCAATGATGCTGGTTTAATCGGTGCTGCTATGTTGTTTAAGTTTCAGTAAAAAATATAAAAAATAAATCCGATATCACATTGATGATATTGGATTTATTTTTACAAGATTTAGTATCTTTATAACTTTGATAAAATTTCATAATCTTATATTTTGAAAGAAAGAAACATTTTAAATTTAAATTATATTTTCATCACTTAAAAGCTCTGATTTTTTATTAATTTTATTTTGTTTTAATAATCACTTCATTTTTATATGGTTCAAATTGAAATATAAGGCAAAAAGGGGTATACTAAAAAGTAGTATGTAAAAATATGGAGGAAGTTATGAAACAGTTTGGATTTATCCGTGTGGCGACAGGAGTAATTGCAGGAGAAATAGGGAACCCTATTAAAAATTCGGAACAAATTTATAATGCTACAATAAAAGCATATAATGAAGGGGCTTCTTTGATTGTATTTCCTGAACTGTGTCTCTCTTCTTATTCTTGCGAAGATCTGTTTTTTAACAACACACTTCTTGAAACAATAAAAGAACAAGCAATTGAACTTGCAAAATTAACATCAGACTATAATATTTGTTGCGTCATAGGTCTGCCTGTAAAAGTTAATGATAAACTTTATAATTGCGCTGCATTTCTTGCTGATGGTGAGATTAAAGGTTTTGTACCAAAGACGTTTTTGCCTAATTATTCTGAATTTTATGAATATAGGTGGTTTTCGCCATCGACAAGTCTTGATGTTTCAGAAATTTATTATGGTGAAAAAATTATCCCTATAGGAACAAATTTAGTGTTTAAAATAGATGATGCAATTATTGGTGTAGAAATTTGCGAAGATTTGTGGGCAAATTCTTCTCCTTCACAAAATTTAACCGCAGCGGGTGCAAACATAATATGCAATCTTTCTGCAAGCAATAGCATAGTAGGTAAAAAATCATACCGTGAAATGCTAACTAAAAGCATATCCCTTACATCACATTGTGCTTATGTATACTGCTCAGCGGGAATTACTGAAAGCACAACAGATACTCTTTACCTTGGGCACTGCATTATAGCAGAAAACGGTACTTTGCTTGCAAATGAAATTCAAAGTGACTTTTCTCCTTTGCTTATATTTGCAGATATAGATCTTGAAAGAATATCTTCCGATAGAAAAAAAATTACAACTTTTTATAACAAAAACTATTGTGAAAAGCTAAAAATAATAAATACAAATAACAGCATAAATGATTTTAAGCTTAAAAGAAAAGTTGATCCAACACCTTTCATACCAAGTGCTAGAGATAATAAAGACGAAAGGCTTTCAGAAATTTTCAATATACAAGCTCTTTCTCTTTCAAGAAGAATTAAACATACAAAATCATCCAAACTCATTATTGGTGTATCTGGTGGGCTTGATTCTACTCTTGCGTTGTTAGTTGCTGTAAAAGCATGTGATATACTGGGGCTAAAAAACGATTCGGTAATGGGTGTTACAATGCCAGGGTTTGGAACTACGAATCGCACTTTAAATAATGCAAAAAGACTTATGGCATCTCTTAAAATTACCACTAAAGAAATTGACATTACCTTAGCTTGCAGACAACACTTTAAAAATATAGGTCATGACGAAAATGAGCATGACATAACATATGAAAATGCACAAGCAAGAATAAGAACGCAGATATTGCTTGATTTGGCCAATAAACATCGCGGTATTGTTGTTGGAACAGGAGATCTTTCTGAACTTGCACTTGGTTTTGCAACGTTTGCGGGAGATCATATTTCAATGTATGGTGTAAATTCAGGAGTGCCAAAAACACTTATACGTCACTTGGTCAATTGGCAAGCAAAACAACTTGATTCAAATTCATGTGAAATTTTACTGGATATTTTAGATACGCCTATATCTCCTGAACTCATTCCGCCTGACGATGACGGAAATATTGTGCAACAAACCGAAAAAGTATTGGGCGACTATCTGCTACACGATTTCTTTTTATACTATTTCGTACGATTTGGGTTTTCAATTAATAAGATAAAATTTCTTTCGTTTTATGCTTTCAAACATAAATATAAAAAAGACTATATTTTAAATACTCTTAATGTATTTGTAAAAAGGTTTTTCTCTCAACAGTTTAAACGTTCTTGTCTTCCTGATGGTCCAAAAATAGGTTCTGTTTCTCTGTCTCCAAGAACAGATTGGAAAATGCCAAGTGATTGTTCGTCGGCAATATGGCAAAATGAGGTATAAGCTTTTTTAATAATGTTTAAACACAAACGCTAATACAAATATTATAAAAGGAGGAATATCTTAATGGTTTGTCCATATTGTCACAACAAGGACAGTAAAGTTGTAGATTCACGCTCAACTGCTGATGACAGATCAATTCGCAGAAGAAGAGAATGTTTAAAGTGTTCAGGCAGGTTTACTACATATGAATCAATAGAAACTACACCTCTTATAGTAATAAAAAAAGATAAATCTCATCAACGATTTGATCGTGAAAAATTAATAACAAGGCTTCTTCGCGCCTGTGGTAAAAGGCCGGTTCCTTTTGAAGTGTTGCAAAATGTTGTCATTGAGGTTGAGAATGAACTTTTGAATTCATTCACAAATGAAGTGTCTTCAACGCAAATTGCAGAGCTTACAATGAAAAAATTAAAAGATATTGATGTAGTTGCTTACATAAGATTTGTGTCCGTTTATCACGAATTCTCATCTGTAGAAGAGTTTATGAACGAACTTCAAAAATTGGAAAATAATAAAAAAAGTTAATTAAAACAAAATTACACTGTAAAGCTGATAATTTGTTTTGCATTTAAAAATCATATATAAATTGCAAAATAAAAGAAGAAAAAACAAGTAATTTACTCAAAGTATGAGATTATTATTTTTGTTCTTATAACTCATAATCTGAAACTTGCTATTACAGTAAACAAATATACTTTTTTTATTTAATCTACAGGACACATCCTTCCTTATAAAAAGGAAGTGCCCTAAAAGAGGATAAAATAATATAATAGAGAAATGAGATGTGAAAGATTTAAAAAAGAAGATAAACAAATAAAATCAGGAAAAACAAAGAATGTAAGCGCTGTTGTAAGAAATATACGCTAAATCCAAAAGAAATGAGCTATAGCAAAGAAATAAAAAAATAGGCAATAAAATTTGTATATAGAAAGGAACAGTACAATAGCAGTATGGAGGATGTTGGGAATAGTGTAAAATATATGTATGCGCTGGATAAAGAAAAATGCTAAGAAAATAGTGCCTAAAAATGCAGCAATGATAGAGAAAAATTAATAGAACTCTACAGTTATGTAGAGAGAAAAAACACAATATATGTGATAACACTAGTAACCAGAGAAAAAAGACAAATAGTAGGATATGATGTAGCTATTACAAAAGTAGTGAAAGGATACAAAGGCTGTTAGACAAATCACTAAAGGCAGAACATTATTATTTTTATGCATATTCTGCATACTCTATGCTATTATGG
>CAJTNJ010000023.1 GCA_910577565.1 uncultured Oscillospiraceae bacterium
TCATAAATGAATTAATAGAAATGGATGTGTTAACAGTTATGTAGAAGGGGAAACAGAATATATGTTATAACACTAGTAATTAGAGAAAAAAGAAAAATAGTAGGATATATCCATATGACAAAAGTAGTGAAAAAATACAAAAACTTGTAGACAGATCACCAAAGGCAGAGCATTATTATTCTGATGCTTATTCTGCATATTCCGAGATATACACAAGTCATTGAAAAATAAAAGTCAGAATTAAAACACATTAGAAGGTTGTACATTCTGATTTAAAGAACTATAAGCACCTCTATATAGAAAATCAAAATATTTTTTAGATATATAGATGTTGCCAAAAGCTGTCTTTAAAATATTTGTTCATGCTTTTAATAAATTTGCCCTAGCTAAGTTCTTGTATCCCTGACTCAAATCTGCATCTGCATTTTTTCTTTAAACTTCTTTTTATGGAACTCTTTCTATTTTTTGAATAAATTATTGCCAAATTCTATAAAATGATGTAACATATATATTTGTATTTAATAGGATTATCTGAGGTGAAATTTGGTGTCAAAATATAATCAAAGGTGCTGGGCAGAAATAGATTTGGACGCATTGACTTGTAATATGGAGCTAATAATGCACAAGCTATCAAAAGGTGAAAAACCAATGCTTGTGGTAAAAGCCGATGCTTATGGATGCGGTGCAAGTGTTGTTGCGAATTTTTTGCAGCATAAATTTTTTATAGATCACTGGGCGGTTGCTAACATAGACGAAGCTATTAGATTGCGCAGAGTTGGAATTAAAGGTGAAATAGTAATATTTGGTTATACGCCATATGATAATGTTGAGCTGTTAAAAAAATATAATTTAATCCAATCTATTTATTGTAAAGATTACGCTCTGCTTTTAAGTGAGCATGCACAAAAAGCAAAAATAAATATTCCTATACATATTGCCATTGACACTGGAATGAGCAGAGTTGGCTTTTTGCCGGATGAGGACTTTTTATATTATTCTAAGCTTCTGTGTTTTGATATGAAAGGTGTCTTTACACATTTGTGCTGTGCCGATTCATATGACAAAGATTCTGTGCAGTTTACGAAAGACCAAATAGAAATTTTTAAAAAGATCACCAAAGGCTTGCCAAACCCACATTGCCGAAACAGTGCTGCTATTTTAAGCGGAGTTGGTGGTGGCTTTTCATATGCTAGACCAGGCATCATTTTATATGGACTCCAACCAAGCTCGGATGTTACTTGCAGTGAATTAAAGCCGGTGATGTCATTTAAAACAGTGGTTAGCATGGTCAAAACGATAAAAAAAGGTCAAACAGTCGGTTATGGCAGAACATTTTGCGCTAACAAAAAAACAAAAGTAGCAACGCTATCAGTTGGTTATGCTGATGGATATTCTCGTTCTTTATCAAACAAGGGAAAAGTCTTAATTGGCGGCAAGGTCGCACGAGTAATCGGCAATGTTTGCATGGATCAAACTATGATTGATGTTACGGGAATAGATGTAAATATTGGTGATGTTGCAACCTTGTTTGGTGACGATGGAACAAACGTATATACAGCAAATGATATTGCAAGCGAAATCGGAACTATTGGTTATGAAGTAACTTGTTCTGTCTCAAAACGAGTGCCAAGAGTTTATATGTTAGGCGGTGTAGAGGTTAACGTCAAATAATTTATTCAAATATTATGGTATATTGAGCTATTTTATGTAAAAATAGAAGCCATAAGAAATAATTGCAGAATGTGTTAAATCTGATTTAAAACAATATATCTTTTGGGTGCAGAAAAACCAAATCTTTTCGAAGAATTAACAGCTTATAAAACTTAAATTTCTATTCTTGCTTTTTAATAATTTCGTTCTTGCTAACTATCTTCATCATTCAATAAGATATGTTGTCCTCTTCACTTTTTTATCTTAATCCTCTCTATCGAATACTCCATCATCTTCTCAAAATAGACATTTCCAATTTGCTGCTTATTGGGCGCTTTTAAATGTGTTTATTTATAAAAAACCTGTTAAATTGCATATACTTAATCGAAAAAGGGTATGTTTCCTAAACATTTCTGGCCTATATTTTAATTTGGATGCTCATCCACAACAGGAATTAGATAATCAAAAACAGCTTGATATTTTGGTGGTATAAATTTATCTGCATGATATTTGCCAAAATACCATTTTTTAAAATCTGTATGAGTTCTTATCTCTTCTAATATTTCATGAATAAGATCGTAGTTTTTCTGTTCATTCTCCATGCACGACTTGATTGATAAAGGAGCTTCATGGGTTACTATCACATCAAAATTGCCGTTTGCCTTGCGAATGTTTTCGATTACATTATCAATTTGTTTTTGTGTAGGCGACTCTTCTGGCCACCAAGAAACACCTTTTGCATGGTCGGTTTTGTTTTCGCTTGAACCGCCACCAAATGCAAGGACATTTTTACCATCTATTTGATAGGTCTCACCACGCAATAGCTGGATTATGTTGTCTCTTATATATCTTGCTTGGCCGCCATTCCATTCACCTATTGGGTATTTTGAAAGAAGTTGTTGATTGTCATGACATCCGTCAACAAATGCAATATTATATTTGCGTTTAGACAGCCATTTTAGATTTTTTTGTTCTTTTAGCGAATTATCCCACAAAAATCCAAAGTCTCCGCACACAATTATGGTATCATGTTTTTTAACTTTTTTATAACTTGGATTATCCAAAAAATATTCAAGTTGTCCGTGTTTGTCACCTGTTATCCAAATCATTAAAACACTCCTACTAAAAACAATAATATCTTAAATTAACCACCAAAACAATTTGCAAAGCGCCCGAATTAAAAATAAACAACAAAATCAATAACTAAAACAACGTTTTTCAAATGAGAAAGATGCAATGAGTTTAACTCAAAAGCTTTTAATTATCAACTTAAAATTAACCTAAACAATGCAAAACTATTCAAAGCAGCACCTTTGAAATATCCATATTCTTTTTTAGATGCACATCAAATAAAAATTAGATTTTATCAAGAGCCTGCTTAATGTCATCTATTATGTCGTTGACGTTTTCGATGCCAACAGAAATTCTAACTGTACTGCTTGAAATGCCTGCTTTGTTAAGCTGCTCTTCGTTTAATTGTGAGTGAGTTGTTGTTGCCGGATGACTAATTAGGCTCCTTGTATCTCCTACATTAGCACAATGAATAATGAGCTTTAAGTTATCTATAAATTTAGCTGCAGCAGCCTTGTTGCCTTTAATATCAAATGTGAACACCGAACCTACGCCATTTGGTAGATATTTTTTAGCAAGTTCATAATATAGACTATTTTTAAGCATAGGGAAATGGACGGCAGATATTTTATCAGAACTATCCAAGAATTTAGCCACTTCAAGTGCATTCTCGCAGTGCCTTTCCATTCTTATTGACAAAGTTTCAATTCCATTCATTATTTCAAATGCGTTAAATGCAGACATACAGCCGCCAATGTCGCGCATAATCAACGTCCTAAGGCGAGTTATAAATGCAGTTTCGTCCAAATCAGCATAGATAAGTCCATGATAGCTCGGATCAGGCTCATTATATAGAGGGAATCTTTTGTTGTTTTTAAAATTAAATTTACCGCTATCAACAATTAATCCACCCATTACATTGCTGTGACCGTTTAAAAACTTTGTTGCAGAATATACCACAATATCTGCACCAAAATCTATAGGTTTTATAAGTGCGGGAGTTGTAAAGGTAGAATCGACAATAAATGGAATGCCATTTGAATGAGCTAGCTTAGCTATATTCTCAATATCTGCAATGTTTGCGTTTGGGTTTCCAACCATCTCTACAAAAAGGCACTTTGTTTTGTCTGTTATTGCCTGTTTCCACTCATCAAAGTTGTTTGGATTAACAAACTTGGTTTTAATTCCTATTCTGTTTAATGTTACACCCAGGAGGTTTATGGCACCGCCATAGATGTTTATAGAAGAAACTATTTCATCGCCAGAAGAGCATAAATTGAGCATTGTGGAAAATATGGCGCAGTGGCCTGATGAAAATCCAAGAGCAGCTACGCCGCCGTCTAGGATTGCCATCCTGCGTTCTAACACATCAACGGTTGGATTGCTTAAGCGGGAGTAGATGTTGCCGGGTTTTTGCAAATTAAATATCTTTTCTGCGTAGTCGGTGCTTTCATATTCATAAGCATTTGTAAGATAGATTGGAACAGCCACAGACTTTGTGGTAGGCTCTATTTCATAGCCACCACGCAGTGCCAGCGTTTCTTGTCGGTAATTTTTACACTCCATATTTATATCCTCCTAAAAATATACTATTAGTAATTTAAAATGTCTATAAACTCAAAGTTATAAATATTTGTTAAGGCATATGCACGCACAGATGATAAATATTTTTAATAAATGTAATATCATTGTAAATTGATTTGCTTAGTATTTTTTGATATAATTTAAGAAATAATAAATTATTAAATTCAGATTAAGTTTTATAACTTTAACTTTAGGTGTTTCCAAAAGAAAGATAATCAGGTAAATATTCATGTTTTTACAGAAAATGACTAAATTTTAATGTTTAATAAATTGTAACACTTTTTAAAATATTCATTTTTATTTTCCGGACAAAATTACATGTATGTTTTTATTAATGCCCAAAATATTTCTGAATTTAAAAATTCTGCTTTTTCTATTAATTTTTGCTTGTCTTTACTCGGCAATTCTAAAATTTTTAACATAAAGAATAATATCCATTATAAACCATTTGTGGGAGATTGTCTATATGAAAATCGGTATAAAGATAATTTTATGTTTAACATTATCGCTTATGTTGGCGTTTACGGTTTTTCCCGTGTTTGCTTTTACACCATATAACGCAGACTTGTCACTTCAAAGCGAGTCAGTCTATTTTGTAAATACAGATACTGGAGCGGTTGTATATGAAAAAAACAGCAATGAACAGATATGTCCTGCTTCACTGGTAAAGATAATGACAGTAATATTAGTCTTAGAATCTGCTGATAGCTCTGATTTGGATGCTTTTTTAAATCAAACTGTTACTGCCAAATCTTATATTTTTGACAGACTCTATGGCCAAAATGCATCTAATGCCGACATAAGGCCTGGCGAAAAATTACCAATGAAGGACGTTTTATATGCAACCATACTTGCATCTGCTTGTGAGGGTTCTATGGTGCTTGCAGATTTTATTGATGGTGAAGATACACAGGCATTTGTTGAAAAAATGAATCAAAAGGCAAGGGAGCTTGGGATGAATAATACTATTTTTGTCGACCCTGATGGCCTTGATGAAAAAACGCAAAGATCGACAGCATATGACATGTATCTGCTTGTTGACTACTGCATGAAAAATCCGACATTTGCTAAAATTGCAAAATCTCAAGACCATATTATGTCCGCAACAAATAAACACCCTCAACAAAGAAGTATTCAACACACCAATCACATGATGAGCCGATATCTTGGAGGCAAATATTATGACGATAGGGTTTTTGGCATAAAAACAGGAACAGCAAACGGGATTAAAAACCTTATAAGCTCTGCAACCAGTGGCAGATATAACTATATCTTAGTTACAATGGGTGCGCCTGAGAGCAATACTGTCAATAATACCTATGTAGACGCTTCAAAGCTTTACAACTGGGCTTTTGGCAATCTCAAGTTTGTAACAGTAGGCAATCCCGGAGAAAAAATGATACCTAACAACATAAAAGTAAACATGGGAAAAGACACGGACGCCGTTATATTGACTCCCAAAGAGCAAGTTATTGAGTTGCTTCCAAAATCCATCAACGCCTCAGCAATACTTTGGGATACATCAAAACTTCCCGATAAAATAGATGCGCCCATTGAAAAGGGACAGATTATAGGCCAGGTGGATTTGAAACTCTCGGGTCAAGTAATTAGCACGGTTGATGTTGTTGCTGATCAAAAGGTTGATCTGAGCTTATTTGCATTTATTTCTAAGCTTGTTAAAAACATTTTTATGTCGTGGTGGTTTATTACCATTGTTATAATTTTGGGATTAGTTATAATTTTAATATTAATTAAAAGAAATATTAATAGAAAAAACAAAATCAATAGATATAAGCCGTTTAAAAGAAGGTAACCGAGTGGAATTGATAAAGGTGGAATATAGCCGTTATGTTTGTAGATTTTTTGGTAGGTAAATTTGTAAAATCAAAGTCGTTTGATAAGAGGCGCCAAGAAATGGCCGTAGTCGCCGGTATTTTTAATATGATATGCAACATAGTACTTTTTGTTTTTAAATTCGCGGTAGGAATTATGTCAGAAAGTGTTACAGTAACTGTTGATGCATTTAATAATTTATCAGACGTTGGTTTTTCGCTTGTTACAATTTTTGGATTTAAGCTATCAAACAAGCCGGCAAACAAAAAGCACCCTTTTGGTTATGGTAGAGTCGAGTATATTATAGGAATTTTAATTTCAATATTTATTATTTTGGTAGGACTTGAGTTTATAAAAAGCTCTATTGGTCTTATAATAGAACCTGTAGATATTGAATTTAATTGGTTTATGATAATTTTTTTGGTCATTGCGATATTTGTCAAGCTGTGGATGGGGTTTGCAAGCATAAAGTTTGGCAAACTTATGTGTGGTTCAACTACCATGAAAGCAATGGCAGTTGACAGTTTAACAGATGTTGCGTGCACTGCTGTTGGCATAATTTCCATCATTGTCTCCGGTATTTTTGGGATCCCGATCGATGGATGGCTTGGTTTTTTGGTAGCTTTGATAGTTATAATTATGGGCATCAGGGTTTTAATAGATACAATCAGTCCGCTTCTTGGACAAACTCCTGATCCTGAGATGGTTGTTAAATTAAAGCAAAAGGTTCTTGAATATCCACAAATAGTTGGTGTGCACGATATTACAATTCACAGTTATGGCCCAAATTTCACCATGGCAACACTGCATGCAGAAGTACCGTCAGACAACAACATTATATTTGCACATGAAGTTATAGACAAAGCGGAAAGAGAAATAAGCAACAGCATGGGAATCAACCTATTAATTCACCTTGACCCAATTGTAACAGATGACAAAAGACTTAATGAGTTTAAAGCGTTGGTTGAAAGCTGCTTGAATGATATATCAAAAGAATATACCATGCACGACTTTAGAATGGTGGATGGTAAAAATAAAATAAACTTAATTTTTGATGTTGCGGTGCCATATGATTCTAAAAAGTCAGATGATGAAATTATGTGTGAAATTACTAAACAAGTTGTATTGTCCGACAAAAGGCTTAATCCAATTATAACTATTGATAAAAATTTTGTTTGATAATTAAAAATTTATATTGCTGTTATATCACATTTAAGCTAAAAAAGATGGTTTGCCTAAAAATTGTTCTTGTTTTTTTACATTAATATATGCAATAGATTTTTTGAGGAATATGCTTCATGATGATATTGTTTATATAAGTTTGTGATATTTATAATTTGAAATGAATGATTTTGTTGTATATAAAAGTATAAAAAATATAGCAAAAGAATTAGGAGTTTGTTTTAATTAGGAGTTTGTTTTATAGAAAAATTCTTTTGCTTGACCATATTTTTTATATTTAAAATTTTATTTATTAAACGCAAAAAACATTGTAATTATATTTTTAATTACAATGTTTTTTCTTTTTAGTTTTATAGCAACTTTTCAAAAAATCTATTTCCGCTTTTCCAAAGCAACCGAAAATAAAAAGCAAGATTATATAAAAAATAGCCATGAAGATAACAAGAATGCCTACTGTCGCCCAAATAGGTAATATATTACTTAAATGGTCTTTTAAAAGCACCGATGCTAAAGCAGTAACAAACGCTGACATTGATGGCTTAAACAGCCAGTTTGAAAAACAAAGTGGCAAACAAGTCACCTTTAAAAGATGATATAAATTCAAAAGAGATGTAAATAAATTCGATATCATCATAATTATCAAGAAAGCATCGACGCCGCCTTTTGGGATAAATAAACATATCAAAATCAGTCTCATAAACCCGTCAATTATGTTATATCTCATAGAAGCCACTTGCTCACCAATAGCATTTAATATTCCGACACAAACCATTTCAAGATACATAAGCGGGCAAAGTAGGCATAATTTTTTAATCATAGGGCCAACATCCGGATCGTGATAAAAAAAACCCGCTATTTCTTGTGGAAAGATGAGGAAAATGGCAGCTATGCAAATTCCCATAATAAGGGTCAATTGAAGAGTCCGTGAACATGCTCTTCTTATTGTTTTCTCTCTTCCTCCTGCATTAGCCCCTGACAGCTCGGGTATTAGCACTGTTATTACGGCTTGAAGCAATGAGGTTGGAAAAAGCAACAGCGGCAACACCATACCTTTAATAATCCCATAAGCGCCGATTGCAGCACCGCTGTCTCCATTTGTGAATGCTCTTAGGCCTTCAATGATTAATATACTTTCCGTAAGACGAAGAGCAGAGTTGAAAGTTGAGCTTGTTTGTATTGGTAGTGATATTTTTATGATTTCTGAAAACACCTTTTTGCGTTTAGTTTCTTTTTGAATTTTAACGCTTTTGTCTGCATAGAATGTCGCAATCATATAAGCGCATGACACAATCTCTCCAACTGTCATTCCCATAGAGACTACTGCGCATGTATAGGCATCTCCTTTTTGTAGATAAAATCCCATCAATAAAGCAATAAAAACCATCTTTGCAATTTGTTCAATAACAGTAGCATTTGATGGATGTAGAGATTTCCTCATTGCATAAAAGTAACCTTTAAAGCATGACGCCGCTGTCATAAAAGGTATGCTTGGCGCTAAAGATCTTATGGAATAAATGGTTCTTGGATCACGCAATATATATTCACCTATGGGATTTGCAAACATAAATAGTATAATTGCAACCAAAAAACTGATGAAAAGCGACCAAGATATTGAGATCTTGAGTATAACTTTAGTTCCGCCATATTTATTAGCTGCGAGCTGTTCAGCTATCATACGCGACACAGCAAGACTTATGCCGGATGTTGCAAATGTGGCAACCAACATATATAACGATGTGACTAATTGGTAAAGTCCCATTCCTTCAGCTCCAAGTTTGTCAGCAATATATACTCTAAATATAAAACCTAGCAAACGAGTAATTATAGATGCACTTAAAACTGTCAGTGCACCTTTAACAAGAGTTTCTTTTCTCATCTAAATTCAAAAGCCCCTTAATTTTTATACAACTACAATATGCAAGTAAATAATCGCTTAGAAGATAAAGCTTAAAAATTATATGCAATTTCGCAGGTTATGTGGAGTGTTGTAAGCAATCATTGAGAATATGTGAATTATAATTATAGTTAAAAGAACTCTCAGAGCAAAACGAAAATAGTAACAAAGTCAGGGACAAAAAGTAACACAAAGTTCTGTGAAAATAAGGACAAGAAAGCAGTAATTGCAAATTAGTTGATTGATATAAATAGAAGTGGATAATGAAGGTGTTGTGAAAGTTAACAATATCTTCATTAATTGTTTACATAATAAATTAAAAAAATACAAAAAATGTTTACTTTAATATAATAGTTTGTCCATTTTTCTATGTTACTATAAGTGCGTAAAATAATTTATATAATAAAAAGGAGATATATTTAAATGATAACGAAAAAAATATTATCAATTATATTAACAACAAGCATAATTGCCACGAGCTTTACATCAATGGTTCAAATAAGTGCACAAACTGAAAGTGCTTCTAGTAAAGCTGTTCAAGTTATTGCGGCAGAAGATAGCAATATGAGAATAGCAGCAAGATCAGTTGAATCAACTGAACAGTTTATAATAAGTGGTGAAGATGATTTTGCAATATTTATGACTACGTCTAAATATTGGGGAGGCAATTATAATATTAAATTAGCATGCAATATAGATATGAAAGGCAAGGTGTTTAAGCCAATAGAAGAATTTAGCGGTAAATTTGATGGCTGTGGACATGTTGTAAGCAATTTTAAAATTCAATATAATTCAGGTAAAAATAAAAATGCTGAATTTTCTTTTATAAAAACATTGACTGAGTATGCGCTGATAAAAAATGTTAAATTTAATAATTATACTATAGAAGGTGGGTCTGGTATTGAAAAAGCAGCAATGTTGGCAGTAACTAACCATGGAACGGTTTTGGGTGTTGATATTATAAATGGAAGTATAAGTAAAATTGATGAAAAGGCAAACGCAGCAGGATTCATTTTTAATAATGAAGGAAATGGAATAATAGAAGATTGTTATATAGAAAATATTAACGCTAAATATTCAATTCGATCTGGGTTTGTAGGAATAAATAATGGAAAAATAAGAAATAGTAGTACGACATTATCTATTTATAGCGCAAATTTAGCAGTTGGTTTTGTTATTGATAATGATGGTGATATAGAAGGATGCAGTTGTAAAGGAAACATAAGAAGTGATGGCTTCACAGGTGGTTTTTGTGGAAATAACTCAGGGAAAGTTAGATATTGTGAGGCAAGTGGTAATGTTAAAGGACAGGGCATTATATCTGGAGGATTTGCAGGAATAAACAGTGGTAAGATAGAAAATTGTAATTCGAGTGGCAATTTAGAAATAAATGGTTATGCATCAGATGTAGCTGCGAATTTATTTTTAATGAAAATTTTGGTTGTAGGAGCGTTTATTAGTTCTATTTCTATGCTAGATTTATTATTAAAAGGAAAAGAAGCAAATGCAGGGGGATTTTGTGGAAACAACTTAGGTGAAATAAACTTTTGTAATTCTGAAAGTGATATTAAAGCAAGTTCAAAAATAGCTACATTTAAGATCAAGTGTGGAGGTTTTGTAGGAAATAATGAGAAAGGTAAGATAACCGGTTGTGTATCAAGAGGAAGTGCTGAAGGTCAAGAATACGTAGGAGGTTTCTGTGGCAGAAATGCAGGCGATATAATAAATTGTAAGTCGATATGTGATGCAAAAGCAAGTACGAAAATTAACACCAACAGATGTGGTGGTTTCGTAGGAGAAAATATTGGTAAAATAAAAGGTAGCAAATCAAATATAAATGTAACAGGTGAAGAATATGTAGGTGGTTTTGCAGGTGTAAACAAATCCGAAATAATTGATTGTAATGCAAGTGGCAAAGCGACAGCAAAAACTAAGACGCATACAGCACTAGCAGGAGGATTTGTTGGAGAGAATGAGAAAGGTACAATTACTAATTGTATGGCAACAGGAGGTGCAAATGCAAGATCAAGCTTAGGTAATGCAAAAGCAGGAGGATTTGTTGGAGTAAATAAAGCAAGCATAATGAGTTCTAAAGCAAGTGGCAATG
>CAJTNJ010000024.1 GCA_910577565.1 uncultured Oscillospiraceae bacterium
TGTAGGAGTAAACAAAGCAACTATAACTAATTCAAAAGCAACAGGAGATGTATATCTAAGTGCAGGAATTTTGTTTAAAAATAATGGTTGTGGAGGATTTGCAGGGAAAAATGCAAAAAATGGTAATATAGATGGTTGCTATGCACAATGTAAAGTAGAGACAAAGAATAAGAAGAAATGTGGAGGCTTTGTAGGAGAAGCTGAGAATAAGTCGGCAATAAAGAACTCTACATGTAAAACAGGATATGTAAAGGGATATAATGCAGATGGGTCTGCAATATTAAACAAAGCAGAATTTTGTTATCATAAAAGCAAGAAGGCAGTATTTGAAAATTGTTCGGCTTTAGATTTATTGATTTTATTAAAATAATCTTTAATTTAAAAATTTTGGTATAAAAATTTACTAAGATTAATAAATTAAATGAATTTGTACTATATATAAGATAAAAAATATTAATTTGGTTTGCTTTTAAATTTAGCGGTTATATTTATAAATTATTTTATCAATAATGAATATATTGTGAATTTAACAATATATTCATTATTTGTTTACATTATATATATTGTTTTGCTTATTATTATATGTTAATATAAGTTATGCTAAATAGTTTATATATTAAGGAGATGTTTTATAATGAAGTTTAAAAAAATTTTGGCATTTGTTTTAACGACATGTATGGTGAGTATGAGTTTTTCACCTGTTGTTCAAATAAGTGCGCAAATCACCGAAGACATTTCTAGCCATGTTCAAGTTATAACAAGTGGAGATAGAAGTTTACAAACATTTGATAGTTCATTAACGGGGAATAATCAAACTGATCGAGACGCACCAAATCACCAGATATTTATAAATGATAAAGAAGATTTTTCTTTGTTTATGAATTCACCTGGACTTTGGACAAGCGATCATCTAATTACTTTAACTCATGATATAGATATAGAGGGTGAAGAATATACCCCAATAGAAGAATTTGGCGGAATATTTGATGGCAATGGACATACTATAAGTAATTTATTAATTAAAGGTAGTAAATATGTAATATCCGCTAATCGCATGGAGCTTGCATTTATAAAAACATTAGATAGTTTTGCAGAAATTAAAAACGTTACATTTGATAAATATATTATTATGGATAATTCGGTTAATTATATTAGTCAATTAAAAAGTAACCATTTAGCTGGATTGGTTTTAACTAATCACGGTACTATATCTAAAGTAAATTTTAAAAATACTAAAATTACAATTTATCGTTCACATGCTTTTAATAATTATATATATAGCGACTACATATCTTCTGGATTTGTTATGAATAATGAAAACGATGGAATAATAGAAGATTGCTCAATAGTCAATGCTGGTTCTGCTTCTGGAGCTTTTGAAAAACTTAATTTAAATTCTTCAGACATGAATTCTGGATTTGTTTATGAAAATAATGGTGATATAAAAAATTGTAGCACCAGTTATGATTGTAGTATTAAAGTGTATAATCAAGAAGCTCTATTTGGAGGATTTGTTAGTAAAAACAATGGGAGTATAAAAAAATGTATTTCAGAAGGAACGGTATCTGGTTCAAGAAGTTCAAAAAATAAACTTGAAGCTGATTTCACAAAATTAGATTTAAATAATAATGCTTTTACTAAATGCGGTGGGTTTGTTGGAGAAAATAGTGGAACAATAGAAGAATGTGAAGCAAAGGGAAACGCCGATTCATCTTCTGACAATTCAAGAGAAGATTATATAGGTGGATTTTGTGGCGACAATAAAGGTGAAATTAGTTCTTGTAAATCAAGTGGTTCAGCTACAGTAAGTAATCAATCTTTTTCTATAACAAAAGTTCGATGTGGAGGATTTGTTGGAGGAAATAGTGGAACTTTAAAGAATTGTACTTCAGCAGGTGTTGTTGGAAATCTAAAACCCGCTGCAATCAATGTTGCTATGCAAATAGTACTCCCAGTAGTATTTTCATTGTTAACATATGGATTAAGTCTTGTATTAGGGTGTTTAGAATTTTTAGGTAATTTAGGAGTTGCGAAGTCTACAAATCCTTATGAATATATAGGTGGATTTTGTGGCGACAATTCAGGTGAGATTTTAGAATCAAAATATGAAGGCAATGTAATAGCAGTTGCAAAAATTCATACAATCCGATGTGGAGGATTTGTCGGTAAAAATAGTGGAAATATTAAAGAATGTAGTTCAAAAGGAAGTGTAGCAGGACAGGAATGTGTAGGTGGGTTTTGTGGTGATAATTCTGGTAAGATTTTAAAATCTAAATCAGAAAGTCATGCAATAGCTGCAACAAAATCTAATACTGTTAGATGTGGAGGTTTCGTAGGCGAAAATAGTGGTAGTTTAAAAGATTGTAATTCAACAGGAAATGCGACAGGTCAGGAATACGTTGGTGGTTTTGCAGGAACGAATACATCAGATATAACTTATTGTTATGCCACAGGTATAGCAATAGCAAAAACTAAAACTCATACAGCGCTTGCTGGAGGTTTTATTGGAGAGAATAGTGGTGGAAAAATAAGTAACTGCACAGCATCAGGTGGAGCTGATTCACAGTCAAAATCAGGTCAGGCAAAAGCCGGTGGTTTTGTCGGAATAAATAAAGCTAGCATATTAAATTCAAAAGCAAGTGGCAAGGTATATCTTAGTTCTGGAATTTTTCGTACAGATGATGGTTGTGGAGGCTTTGTAGGTAAAAACGATAAAAATGGCAGTATATGTGGATGTTATGCAGAAGCTACTGTGCAAACAACGCACAAGAAAAAAGGTGGCGGATTTGTAGGAGAAGCAAAAAAGGATTCAGTTATAAAGAACTCAAGTTGTAAATCTAAAATTGTAACAAAGTCAGGAATAAAAACTCAAACAAAATTTTGTGAGGATAAAAATAAAAAAGCAGTAATACAAAATTGCAAATAATATAAATTTATAAAATATTGCTAATAAATAAAAATATTATGAATTTAATAAAAAGTTCATTAATTGTTTAAAAAATATGTATTGTTTTATTTAACCATACCTGATATTATGATTATGCTAAGTTATTTACATTAAAAGGAGATGTTTTAAAGTGAAAATTAAAAAGATTTTAGCGGTTGCTTTAACAACATGTATTGTGAGCTTAAGCTTTTCCTCAACATTCCAAGCAAGTGCACAAATTGCAGAGGCACAAAGTGATATTCAAACATCACAGAGTCCGACGCCGCAAACTGCTCAAAAACAATTTTTAATTAATAATAGAGATGATTTTTTCAAGTTTATGATTAAGCCTGAATATTGGACAAGTGATTATGAAATAATTTTAACTAGTAATATAAATATGAGTGGTAAAAAATTTAGTCCAATAGGAGAATTTAATGGTAAATTTGATGGTGGTGGACATACCATAAGCAATTTTTGGATTCAAGATAGTCATAAGTCTCTTAAAAATTTTGAATTTGCATTTATAAAAAATCTAGGTAGCTCGGCAGAATTCAAAAATGTTACCTTTAATAACTACAATATTAAAGATACATGTGCTCCGAGTATTTTGCCTGAATCATACACGGCAGCTGGATTTATTCTAGTTAACCATGGTAATATTTCTGGTGTTAATTTTACAAATAGTAGTGCATTTAGTATTAATGATACCAATAAAATTGGTGAAGTTGCTGGTTTCGTTTTGAATAATGAAAAAGATGGTATAATAACAAAATGTTCTATAGACATGAAATCTAGAGAGTCAAACATTAATGCCGGGTTTGTTGGTAAAAATAGTGGGTTTATTAGTGAAAGCACAGCAAATGTGGATGTAACCAATGGATTATATGTAGGTGGATTTTGCGGCATGAATGCAGGTTTAATTATTTCATGTAAATCTAAAGGCAATATGAACACGGAAACAAAATATAAAACAATGATATGTGGTGGATTCGTTGGAGTAAATGTCGGTGTTATAAATAATTGCGATTCAACAGGAAGTTTACAAGTTAAAAAGGTAAACAGTGATGGAGCTAAGATAGCAGCAATTATAGCAGGAGTTGTGCTTGTCGTCGCAACTATAGCTATAATGTTTGTTGTTACACCTGCGATATTTGCTGTAGCTGCATTACCAGGAGCAATTTTAGCTGGTGCTGCTACTGGAGCTGGAGCTGCAGCAAGCATTTCTGTTTCGATTCCTTTGGTTTTAAAAATTGCAGCATTAGGACTTTCTATGGCAATTTCAATGACAACTGAAGCAATAATTATAGGAGCAGTTGTAGGTGGAGTTAAAGTAGCGAGCGAAATAGGCGGTGCACATGTAGGCGGATTTTGTGGTGATAATTTGGGAGTGATTAGTTCATGTAATTCGCATGGGTCAGCAACCACTAATGCTAATATATGTGGAGGTTTTGTAGGGACCAATAGTGGCAATATAGAGAATTGCACTGCAACAGGTAAAGCGAAAGCAGAAGCCAAAGTCACTAAAGTATTTGTTGGAGGTTTTGTAGCCGAGAATTTAGATGGTATGATAAGTGGTTGTAAAGCAACTGGAGGAGCATATTCAAAATCAAAAACATTTTGTGGTGAAGCAAAATCAGGAGGTTTTGTTGGTGTAAATAAAGCAAGAATATTAAATTCAGAAGCAAGCGGAGATGTATATCTTAGCTCAGGGCCTGGACGTACAGACAATGGCTGTGGAGGTTTTGTAGGGAAGAATGATAAAGGTGGCAACATAGATTTATGTTATGCTGAGTGTAAAGTAGAAACAACAAACAAGAAAAAAGGTGGCGGTTTTGTAGGAGAGGCAGAAAATAAATCGATTATAACGAACTCTAAATGTAAATCGATGCTTGTTACAAAAAAAGGTACAACAAATAAAATAAATTTTTGTCAAAATAAAAGCAAAAAAGCAGTTATAAAAAATTGAAATTAAATTTTAAATTTTAATAAGATTATTATAAAGTTAATAAAATTTTAATAATTTATTTACATAATAACTATTGTTTTAATCATTATTATATGATATTATAAAAATATAAAATATAGAGAGGAGATTGATTTCAAATGAGAATCAATTACAAAAAAACAAAAATTAAAAAGCTTTTAACAAGTATTTTAACCGTATGTGTTGTGAGCACAAGTTTACCTTTAGCTGTTCAAGTAAGTGCGCATACAATAGAAAACGCTTCTAAGCAAATGATTCAAACAGCTGAGGAAACTAATTATTTTGTAATAAATACTAAAGAAGATTTTACCAAATTTATGACTAAATCTGATTATTATAAAAGTAATAGTGTTGTTATTTTAAAAAGCGATTTAAATATGGAAAACGTAACGTTTAAACCAATATCAAAGTTTAGTGGAAAATTTGATGGGTGTGGACATACTATAAGCAATTTGAAAATCCAAGATAAGCATAAACTTTTTAAAAAGTTTGATATTGCATTGATAAAAACTTTAGATAGTGCGGCAGAATTTAAAAATGTTACATTTGATAATTATACTGTGAATGATAATGGATCTAAATCTATTTTACCTAGTTCATATAGAGCATCTGGATTGATTATTGAGAACTATGGTATTATTTCGGGAGTTAACATTGAAAATGGTAGCATGAATAGTATTGCTAATAAAATAGGAGGTAACGCATCTGGTTTTGTTAACGAAAACTTTGGTAATATAGAAAAATGCAACTGTAGTTTTGCAGGAAAAGTAGAATTAATTAATAACAAAGAAGAAATTTCAGGTGGAGTGCGTGGTGGCAAAATTGCAGGTGGATTTTGTGCTAAAAACTCGGGTGATATTAATTCTTGTAATTTCAATGGATTGACAGAAGCTAATATAAAAACCGTTAGTGATGCTATTGCAGGTGGATTTGTTGGCGAGAATAAAAAAGGTAACATAACTAATTGTACTTCTTTAAATAAGAGCGTTGATTCAGATGAAGTTGGTTCAGAAAAAGTGGATGAGTCTACAGAGTTATTGGCATTTGCTAAAACTCATTCAGGTTCAGCAAAAGCAGGAGGATTTGTTGGACAAAATAGTGGCGGAACAATAAGTAATTGTATCGTAACAGGCAATACTCGATCTGAGTCTACATTAGGAAAAGCTTATGCAGGAGGATTTGTTGGAATTAATAAATCAACTATAGAAAAATCAAAAATAATTGGAATAAATTCTGAAGAAATTGATTTAACTAAATGCTGTTATGTTTATATTTGCTCTGGACATTTCTATAAAGATAATGCTTGTGGAGGATTTGTAGGAAGAAATGATAAAAATGGTCTTATAGATGATTGTTATGCAGAAACTATAGTATCTACGAAGAATGATAGAAAAGTTGGCGGATTTGTTGGAGAAGCTGGTAATGGATCCACAATAAAAAATTCTAAATGTGATTCTAATTGTTTAGTATCTGCAGGATTAGTTAAAGCAGAATTTTGTAATTCTAAAGATAAAAATGCAGTAATTGAGGATTGTTCGGCAGGTGAAGAAACCAAAGATGAAGATACTAAAAGTGAAGAAACTGAAAATGCTTAATTCATAATATTACTTAATTATAATGAAGATATTGAAAAGTTAACAATATCTTCATTATTTGTTTACATAATATTCATTTATAATTTATAATTATATGTTATTATATATGTATAAGAATATTTTAATATTAAGAAGGAGATGCTTTCAATGAGAACGAAAAAATTTTTTGCAGTTATTTTAATGTTTTGTATTGTAAGTTTAAGTTTGTTTTCGGTGTTTCAAGTAAGTGCTAAAACTTTTAATGAACAAATAAATACACAAACCTCAATAATAGAAAATATTAAAAATGAGCAAAAACAGTTTTCGATTAATTATAAGATGGATTTTTATAATTTTATGAATACGCCTGAATATTGGACAGTTGATTATAAAGTTATTTTAAACTGCGATATAGATGTTGATGATATAGTATTTGAACCAATAAAAAAATTTAGTGGAACATTTGATGGATGTGGCCACACTATAAG
The DNA here is from genome assembly GCA_910577565.1 of uncultured Oscillospiraceae bacterium. Lineage (GTDB taxonomy): Bacteria > Bacillota > Clostridia > Oscillospirales > Ruminococcaceae > RUG12519. The sequence goes on from CAJTNJ010000024.1 coordinate 6,976, forward strand.
TAATTTTGTAATTCAAGATAGCCATAAATCGTTAGAAAATTTTGAAATTGGATTTATAGAAACTTTAGATGGTTTTGCAGAATTCAAAAATGTTATATTTGATAATTATACTATTAAGGACAAAGGTTCTAGCCTTACATGGTCAACATCATATCAATCAGCTGGATTTGTTTTAACAAACCATGGAACTATATCAAATATTAAGTTTAAAAATAGTAATATGGATAAAATTAATAATAATATTATTTTAAAAAATAGTAACTCAGCTGGTTTTGTGCTAAGAAATGAAAAAGATGGAATAATAGAAAATTGTCATATAGAAAATATGAGTGTTAAAGATACAAATATTAAGTCTGGGTTTGTAGGAATAAACTATGGGAAAATAACAAACAGTAGTACTAATTTGTCTGTTAACAATGGATCTAATGTAGGTGGTTTTGTTAGTGAAAATAGTGGTATAATAGAAAAATGCAGTTTTAAAGGTAGGGTAGCTGCAAATAAATATATAGGCGGATTTGTAAGTTTGAACAAGAATACTATAAATGACTGCACTGCAGAAGTTGATGATATTACAGGTTCAAATTATGTTGGTGGATTTGCATATAGAAACGATGCTGGAGTATATAATTGTAATGTTAAAGGGATAGTAGAAGCTACAACAGATATAAAAAATAATATATGCGGTGGATTTGTTGTTGAAAATAATGGCACTATTGAGGGATGCTCTGAAGAAGGAGAAGTAACTGGCAAAAACTGTGCAGGTGGTTTTTGTGCGATTAATAGATGTGATATTCACGATTCTAAGTCTAAATGTACAGTAATTGCTGATACAGAAGATCAAACTGCATGTGCAGGTGGATTTGTTGGACGTAATGAAAAAGGTAATATAAGTAATTGTACTTCTTTAGGATTTGATCCAAATGAAGTTGACTTAACAAATTGTTCACTTGCTAAAGCAGAGTCTAGCAGAGGTATCGCAAAAGCTGGTGGTTTTGTTGGTGTTAATGATGCTAATATAACTAGTTCAGAGGCAAAAGGTTATGTATATGTTAGTGGAGGAGCTACTCACCCAGATAGTGGTTGTGGTGGTTTTGTTGGAACTAATGATAAAAACGGATATATATGCAATTGTTATGCAGAGACTAAAATAAGAACAACTAACAACATTGAAGGTTCTGGTTTTGTAGGGGAGGCTTTGAATAGATCTGTAATTAAAAATTCTCAATGTAAAACGATGCGTGTGTCAGGCGTTGTGGCAAAATTTTGTTATTTGAAAGAGCTAGAAGCAGTAATTGACGATAACTGTCATGCAATTTAATAATTTTAAATTATAGAACGTCTATTTATAGCGAAGGTATTGTTGACTTTACAATATCTTCATTATTTATTAATAATAATTTAGGAATATATATAATTTTTTTACACTATGGTAACTATTTGTTCATTATTGTGTGATATAATGATTAAGTAAAATTATTATAAAAATAGAATGGTGTTGATTTTTATGAAAATAAATAAAGTTTTATCAAGTATTTTAACTATGTGTTTAGTGAGCACTAGTTTTTTCTCGATTTTGCAAGTAAGTGCCAAAACTACAGAAGAACAGGATAGTTTAAAAACAGAGCAAAGTTCAATGTTTGCAAGAACTCCAATTAAGAAAAATCAATATACTATAAATAGTAAATCTGATTTTCATTCATTTATGAAGTCTTCTTTACTTCAAATATCTGATTATGAAATTATCTTAGCATGTGATATAGATATGGAAGGTGAAACATGTAAACCAATAGAAGAGTTTAGTGGAAAGTTTGATGGATGTGGTCATAAAATAAGCAATTTAAAAGTTCAAGATAGTCATAAGTTGTTTAAAAAATTTGAAATGGCATTTATAAAAACTTTAGATAGTTTTTCAGAAATAAAAAATGTTACGTTTGATAATTATATTGTTAATGATAAAGGATCTTCTGCTATTTTACCAAGTTCATATAAATCGGCTGAATTGGTTTTGACTAACTATGGTACTATTTCTGGTGTTAATATTATAAATGGTAAGATATTTAATATTAATAATACTAATAAAAGCGGTGATGCAGCTGGTTTTGTGCTAAATAATGAAGAATGTGGAGTAATAAAAAATTGCTCTACAGAAATTAGTTATGAAAAATCAAAAATTAATGCTGGATTTGTATATGAAAATTCTGGTGAAATAACGGATAGTTTTACTGCAGTGTTAGTAAATAGTGAAGATAATGCAGGAGGATTTGTTAATAAAAATTTTGGTACTATAAAAAATAGCAAATCGACAGGAAATGTAAATGGTTTTAGTTGTGTAGGAGGATTTGCAGCTAATAATTTTGAAACGGGTATAATAAGCGATAATTGTGTGGCAACAGGAATCGCAATAGGTCAGGAATATGTAGGTGGTTTTTGTGGAAATAATAAAGGTATAATTTTAGATTCTAGGTCTGAAGGAGATGGTAAAGCTACTACAATAAGCACAACTATGGTATGTGGAGGTTTCGTAGGAATAAATAGTAAAGATATAATTAATTGTACTTCAAGTGGGTTCGGAATTTCATCGGCTCGTACTGCTGGTGCAGCAAAAGCTAAAGCAGGAGGATTTATTGGGGAAAACAATGGAGGATCAATAATGTCTTGTACTGCCGCAAAAGGCGGTTATGCAACATCATTTTCAGGTAATGTTTTTGCGGGAGGTTTTGTAGGTGATAACAAAAAGGGCAAGATTACTAATTGTACAGCAAAAGGAGTAACAAAGGCGATGTCAGGTTTAGGTCAGGCAAAAGCAGGAGGATTTGCAGGAATAAACAAGGCAAGTATAATGAGTTCTAAAGCAAGTGGCAATGTATATCTAAGTGCAGGAATTTTTTACAAAGATAATGGTTGTGGAGGCTTTGTAGGGAAGAACGACCAAGATGGTAGTATAGATGGATGTTATGCAGAAGCAATGGTAGAGACAACAAACAAGAAAAAAGGAGGCGGTTTTGTAGGGGAATCCGAGAATAATTCAGAAATAAAGAACTCTACGTGTGAATCAAAAGTTGTATTAAAGAAAGGAAAAACAAAAAAAGCAGAGTTTTGTTATGATAAAAGTAAGAAAGCAGTAATAGAGAACTGCACAGCAAATTAGTTGATTGATATAAATAGAAGTGTATAATGAAGGTATTGTAAAAGTGAACAATATCTTCATAATTTGTTTACATAGTAATTATTGATTTATTAATAAATAACTGATATTATCAATAGAATGAGAATATTTATTCTAAGAGGTTTATGTAAAAGTGAAAATTAACAATCAATTAGTGAAAATCAAAAATAAGTATAAAAAGTTAATAGCGGTTTTTTTAACAGTGAGTATAATTGTCACGAGCTTTACATCAGTAGTTCAAACAAGTGCGCAAACTGAAGAAAGTGCTTCTAATAAAGCTACTCAAGTTACTGGAAAGATAGATGGAGACGTGCAAACGGTTGTAAAACCGACTGAACCAACAGAGGAGTTTGTAATAAGTGGTGAAGATGACTTTGCATCATATATGACAACACCTGTGTTTTGGAGAAGCAATCACAAGGTTACATTAGCATGTGACATAGATATGAAAGGGAAAGCTTTTAAACCAATAAAAGAGTTTGGTGGAGTGTTTGACGGTCGAGGACATACTGTAAGTAACCTGAAAATTCAAAATAAGTCAGGTAAAGGTAAAAATGGAGAGCTTGCATTAATAAACACATTGAATGAATATGCAGAGATAAAGAATGTTACGTTTGATAATTATAATATAGAAGGCAAGTCTGATATTAAAAAAGCAGCAGGGTTGATTGTGACAAATCAT
>CAJTNJ010000025.1 GCA_910577565.1 uncultured Oscillospiraceae bacterium
GGGCGTTTTTCTTTTGCGATATTTTATCAACCGTTTTTGGCTATTATGAGGCGTTGCCTTAAGAAAGTCTGAAAATTTTATCATACTTCAGCCTTTTTTCTTTTTCTAATGTTTAACACATCATTATAACACCTACAATTTCACAAAGTTCCAACTCTAATTACACTTGAAACCATTAATCTAAAATGATATAATATAGTGGTATACACTTGCAAAAAAGAGGAGGACTTATAATAAGCATGGTAAATTTTGCGAATGTTGTTGACGTCGTAAAATCTGGACTTGAAAACGAGCTGTCACCTACAGCATATCATCTTTGGATATCTCCAATTAAAGCTGTTGAACTAAAAAATTCTAACGTTGTTTTATCTTTAAAAAATGACTTTCAAAAAAATATAATTATGACTAAATATAATCGCATGCTTTGTGAAGGCTTTAAAAATGTTCTTGGTTTTGACGTTACAATTGAAATAATAATAGATGATGACGAAAATAATATAAAAAATATATCTAATAATTTGAATGATGACAAAAAACAATCTCAATTCGAACAAAATATTTATGATATTAATAAAAATTCTGATTATCAATATACTTTTGATAATTTTATAGTAGGAAGCACAAATTCTTTTGCCTACGCTGCTTGCAAAGCCGTCTCTCAACATCAATCTGGAGCTTACAACCCACTTTTTATCTATGGCCCAAGTGGTATGGGAAAAACTCATCTTCTTCTAGCAATAAGACATAAAGTAAAAAACACAAATCCTACTTTAAATGTCGTTTACATAAATGGCGAAGCTTTTACTAATGAATTTATCACAGCAATTGAACAGGAAAAAACCCGAGAATTCCATGAAAAATATAGAAATGTCGATTTTCTTTTAATGGATGATATTCAATTTCTTGCCGGAAAAATTCAAACACAAGAAGAATTTTTTTATACGTTCAATGAACTTCATCAAATAGGAAAACAAATTGTTCTTACATCTGACCGACCGCCTAAAGACATTAAAACGCTCGAAAATCGCCTTAGAACAAGATTTGAATGGGGATTGCTTGCAGATATTGCACCATCAGATTTTGAAACCAGAGTTGCAATTGTTAGAAGAAAAGCTCAACTGCTTCAAATCGATATACCAGATGAAGTCATTAACTACATAGCAAAAAATCTTAAAAATAATATACGCCAACTTGAAGGCGCAGTTAAAAAGATAAAAGCCTATAAACTGCTTGCCGATTCTTCTCCGTCAATAAATATGGCACAATCTGTAATTAGAGATATATTAAATGACGATCAGCCAACGCCTGTTACAATTGAAAAAATCATATCAGAAGTCAGCAGAACATTTAATGTATCTGAAAGTGACATCCGATCAACTAAAAGACAATCTCAAATTGCAAAAGCAAGGCACATTTCAATTTATGTCGTACGTGAAATTACTCAACTACCATATGAAGAAATAGGAAAAGAATTCTCAAATCGCGATCACTCTACAATTACTCACTCTCTTAAAAAGGTTGAAACGCTAATTAAAAATGACCTAAAACAAAAAGAAATTATAGAAGATATCATTAATAACATAAGAGACAAATAATTACACTTTTTAACATAGTTTTTCTTTTTTTAATTTATATATAATATTTCGATTTAATAGTTTTCAACTTTTTAATTTTATATGTTTAAAAAATAGATTGTTTAAAAATTTAATTTCTTGTTTTTATAATTTAGTTTTCCTAGTTTTAAGCATTAGTTTTAAACAAAGTTAAAAACTTTTTCACATTATAAAATTTAATATATTTTCTTTTTAACTTTTTAACTTTATTTAAAAAGAAATATGTTAAAAAAACAATTTGAAAATTGCTTTAAAACAACTGCTTTTTTCACTTTTCCATCTTTTCCACCGACACTACTAATATTACTAAATATATTATTATATATATATTATTTTTATAGATAAGTTTTTTATGTTTAAAAGATAGGAGTTTAAAAATGAAATTTTCTTGCGATTTACAATTATTAAGTGAAGTTGTAAATAATGTCTCTCTTGCTATATCTTCAAGAGTGAATGCTATACCTGCCCTTGAGGGCATCTTACTGGAATGTAGTGGCAATAAACTTAATCTCACTGGATATGATCTTGATATCGGTATTTTGGGATCACTTGAAATAAAATCAAAAGAAGATGGAGCTTTAGTTTTAAATTCGCAACTTCTACGTGACATGCTAAAAAAAATGGCAGGACCTATAGTAAGCATCTCAACCGATGAAAGGCTTATGGCAACAATTAGTGACAGCGAAACAGAATATAAAATTATGGGTATTAAAAAGGAAGATTATCCTACAATACCGGAAGTTGGTGTGAATGAATCTTTTGAGTTGGAAGATATCACTTTGAAAAATATGATCATTAAAACTCTATTTGCTGTATCCCAAAATCCAACTCAATCTCCAGTATGCTGTGGCTCTATGTTTAAAATAAGCAATAATGTTTTAAGTGTGGTTTCGGTTGATGGATATAGAGTTGCGCTTGTTAAGAAAAAACTAAGCGTAACAAGCAATGACATTAGTTTTATAGTGCCAAGTAAAACTTTAAATGAGATATGCAAGCTTTTATCGGACAATGAAGAAGCAAAAACTACTATTGAAATAAGCAAAAGTCATGCTATATTCAGAATTGGCGGATATTTTATAGTGACAAGGTTGATTGAAGGTGAATTTATAAACTATGAAAATGCTATTCCGAAAGATAGCATAACTACAATATATGTAGATCCTAAAAAATTTGCTTTAAGTATTGACCGTGTATCTATTATTGTTACAAATAAAATAAGCGTTGTCATGAAAGTTGAAAACTCAAAAGTCTATCTTCAGTGTGAAAGTACGCTCGGCATGGTTAACGACAAGTTTGATGTTGAAATGCAAGGAGATGCTCTTGAAAAAATTGCATTTAACAATAGATATATGCTTGATGCTTTAAAACATGCTGATTGTGACGAAGTTAAAATAGTTTTTAATGGTCCTTTGATTCCGATTAAGATTGAACCCAAAAATGACGATGAATTTTTATATTTAGTTTTACCCGTAAGACTTAAATAAGAATGGAAATGTTATGAAAAATAATTTGAAAGAAATTGAGATAAACAAAAGTTTCATTAAATTGGGCGAATTTTTAAAATTAGCTTGCGTTTGTGCAACTGGAGGAGAAGCAAAACTTCTCATAATAAATTCAAAAGTTAAACTCAATGGTGAAATTTGTACTATGAGAGGAAAAAAATTAACAGGCGGTGATATTGTAAGTGTAAATAACATGGAGTATATGGTAAAATATGAAGCTAATTGAATTTTATGCTGATGGATATAAAAATTTAGAAGATATTAGTATATCACCTGGCGAAGGTATCAACATAATATATGGTCCAAATGCTCAGGGTAAAACAAATCTTATGGAATCTATAGGTCTGTTTTCGGGGCGTGATAAATTACGTACAGGTGGAGATGGCAGAAACATAGGTTTTAACAAAGAAGTTGCCTCTGTTAGAATTAAATTTGATGATGGAAGAAGAGATCAAGTTGGTGAGATAGTTTTTGCAAGAAAAAATAAGTTTTTGTTAAATCGCGTTCCTCTTGGAAGCATAAACGAGTTTTGTGGCAATTTTTGTACTATTGCTTTTTCTCCTTCACATCTCTCGATAGTTCAAGGTGAACCGCGGCTCAGAAGAAAATTTATAGATGATGCTATCTCTCAAATGAAACCTGATTATCATAAATATTGCAAGCAATATGACAGGGTTTTGCTTCAAAGAAACAGCTTGCTTAAATCTATGAACATAGGTAGAGCAGATACTCTTGATGTCTGGAATCTTCAACTTGCAAGGCTTGGAACAATAATTACTATCATGAGGCAGGATTATGTAAGAAAAATTGAAAATATAGTAAGCGATATATATGACGGTATAACTATAGGTAAAGAAAAACTTAAAATATACTATCAGTCTACTGTGTTTGATGAATATCTTGACAATATATATAGTGAAGATAAAATTCAAACCTATTTAAAAAAGTTAGAAAGTGCCATAGAAACAGATATATCAAACGGATTTACCCATAATGGTGTGCACAGAGATGATTTTATTTTAAAGATAGACGATCTTAATGTGAGAGAATATGGCTCGCAAGGTCAGCAAAGATCTTGCGTTATAGCGTTAAAATTAGCTGAATCCAATCTTTTAAAATTAATTAGCAAGAGTGAACCGATAATCCTTTTAGATGATGTTATGAGTGAGCTTGACGTTAATAGACAAAATTATATATTAAATCATGTTAAAAATAATCAGGTGTTTATTACCTGTTGTGATATTTCAAATACGCTTAATTTAAAAAATGGTAAAATATACTATATGTTAAGTGGAAAAATAAAAAGTGAAATAAGTGAAAAGGAGTGTTAGAAAAAGTTGTATTATGATATTGGAGAAAACAAAGCAGTGTCTAAAGATGAGCTAATTGGAGTATTTGATATTGACGCCACAACAATTTCATCAAAAACGCGTGACTATCTTAAAAAGTGCGAAGAGAATAGAACGATAGAGAATGTTTCAAATGAGATTCCATTATCATTTGTTTTGACTGATAAAAAAGTTTATCTTTGTGGTGTTTTGAGCAAAACGATTTATTCGCGAACTAACAAACATTCAACAAAAATTCTTTGATATGTTTGTTTTATTTAATATATGATTATTAAAAAAATATGGAGGAAAAATATGAGCGAAGCAAATAATTATAGTGAAGAACAGATTCAGGTTTTAGAAGGGCTTGAAGCGGTAAGAAAAAGGCCAGGAATGTATATAGGTTCTACCGGCGCAAAAGGACTTCACCACTTGGTGTATGAAATAGTGGATAACTCAATAGATGAATCATTAGCTGGATTTTGCAGCAGAATTGATATTGACATATTGCCTGATAACATCATTAGTATATCCGACAATGGACGTGGTATACCAACTGGGATACATTCTAAAGAAGGAATCTCTGCTGCAACTGTTGTATTTACTATACTCCATGCCGGAGGAAAGTTTGGTGGCGGTGGATATAAGGTTGCCGGTGGACTCCATGGCGTTGGTGCATCTGTTGTTAATGCACTTAGCGAATGGCTTGAAGTGACTATCTATGATGGCGAGAATATCCACTTTCAAAGATTCGAAAGAGGAAAATATGATAAGCCGATTGAAATAATAGGCAAGACTGATAAAACAGGTACAACTGTTAAATTTAAAGCTGACAGTGAAATATTTAGTGAACTTAACTATGATTATGAAATATTGCTTCAACGGCTCAGAGAACAAGCTTTTCTAAATGCTGGCATTAGGATTGTTATTACCGACAAACGCAATGACGAACCTGTATTTGAAGATCTTCATTATGAAGGTGGTATCGTAAGCTTCGTTGAGTATATTCACAAAAAAAGAGGATTGGATACGCTACACGATGTTGTACATATTAGTACTGAGCAAGAAGATCTATCTGCTGAAGTAGCGCTTCAATATAATGATAGCTACAACGAACTTATTCTTTCATTTGCAAACAACATTCATACCGGCGAGGGTGGCACACATGAGGCAGGCTTTAAAAACGCACTTGTTAAAGTTTTAAATGAATATGGCAAACGAAACAACTTCTTAAAAGATAGCGAGAAGCTTTCAGGTGATGATACAAGAGAGGGCCTTACCGCTGTAATTAGTGTTAAACTTACTGAGTGTGAATTTGAGGGACAAACTAAAACAAAGCTCGGCAATGTTGAAGTTAAGCCGTTGATGGATAAATTAGTTACTGAAAAATTAACCGACTTTTTAGATGAAAATCCCAGCGTAGCTTCAGAAATTATGGAAAAATGCTTGCTTGCAAAAAAAGCCAGAGAAGAAGCAAGAAAAGCAAAAGAACTTACAAGACGCAAGTCTTCAATGGATGGTGCATCGCTGCCGGGTAAGCTTGCCGATTGTTCTGAGAGAGATCCGTCGTTAACCGAACTTTATATAGTTGAGGGAGATTCGGCAGGTGGATCTGCAAAAAGCGGTAGAGAAAGAAAATATCAAGCTATCCTTCCTTTATGGGGTAAAATGCTTAATGTTGAAAAATCTCGTTTGGATAAAGTCTATGGCAATGAAAAATTAATGCCGGTTGTTACTGCTCTTGGAACTTCAATTGGCGATGACTTTAATTTGGAAAAGTTAAGATATGACAAAATTGTTATAATGGCAGATGCTGATGTCGATGGAAGTCATATAAGAACTCTTTTGCTTACATTTTTCTTTAGATTTATGAGACCACTCATAGAGGAAGGCCATGTATATTTAGCACAGCCTCCTCTATATCGCATAAGTTCCGGAAAAAAACATAAATATGTTTACTCCGATTCTGAAAGAGATACATATTTAAAAGAAATATATGATGAAAAATCTGATGCTAAAGTAGCTATACAAAGATATAAGGGTCTTGGAGAGATGGATCCTGAACAACTTTGGGAAACTACCATGAATCCCGAAAACAGAGTTATGATTAAAGTTGAAATGGAAGATGCGGCTGCGGCTGATGAAACATTTACAATTCTTATGGGTGATAAAGTAGCTCCAAGAAGAGAATTTATTGAGAAAAATGCCAAATATGTTCAAAACCTTGATATATAAATACATTTTAATATAACGAAAATGTTTCACGTGAAACATTAAAGGAAGATTTTTATGAATGAAAAAACAAAATTAACTTCTAATTTGGATGTTGAAAATTTTAGTCAAGAACAATTGCCGTCGGTTATTAATGGTGTTGTGGAAGATAAAACAAAGCCTCATTTGGATATAACATATAATTTGACAGGAAAAGAAGTAAAAGAGGGGCTTAAAAGGTTTCAAAAAGATTATGGAAGAACCAGAAAATATATTTATACAATACTTTGTGCGGCGATAGTTTTAATTAATCTTTTTGATATGATTTTTAGAGAAAACTTAAGTGGATATACATATTTTTTTGTTGGAGTAGCCCTCGCAATTATATTTATAATATGGTATAATCCAATAAGGCATCGAAATAATATAGCAAGATCCATTGATCTTGAAAAAATGGATTTTTATATGAGTTTTTATGATGATATGATATATATAAAAGAAGAGATGGGTGCAAACAGAATATTATATTCAAGTGAAGAAAGTAAGATGATAGAAGACGATGATAAGTTCATAGTTGTTTCAAATGCTCAGAGGATATATATAATACCAAAAAGGTGTTTAAAAGATGATGAGGCGGATAGAATAAGGGAATATGCAAAAAAATTCAAAGAAAGAAACATTATAGAAAAAAACAAATAAATGATGTTAAAAGATAAAGGATAGATTAAGGAGCAAAATATGGATAATGAAGTAAAATTTGATCATAACATAGGAAAGGTAATACCTGTAGACATTGAAAAGGAAATGAAAAAATCCTTTTTAGACTATTCGATGTCGGTAATAGTCAGCAGGGCGCTTCCGGATGTAAGAGATGGTTTAAAACCTGTACATAGAAGGATATTATATACCATGTGGGAGCATAATTTGTTTCCTGATAGAGCATATCACAAATGTGCTGATACGGTAGGTAATGTGCTTGGTAGCTATCATCCTCACGGTGATGCATCGGTATATGATGCGCTTGTTAGAATGGCTCAGGATTTTTCACTTAGATATCCAATGATAGATGGACACGGAAACTTTGGATCTATAGATGGAGATCCGGCAGCTGCATATAGATATACAGAAGCACGCATGAGTAAAATTTCAATGGAGATGCTGACCAACATAAATAAAGACACGGTAGAGTTTGGAATGAACTATGATGATAGACTCAAAGAGCCTACGGTGTTGCCATCTCGTTTTCCGAATTTGTTGGTTAATGGTTCGTCAGGAATAGCAGTTGGTATGGCAACAAATATACCACCTCATAATTTAAGAGAAGTTATTGATGGCGTTTTCAAATTGTTAGAAAACGAAGATGTTGAAGTTAGTGAACTTATGGAATGCATAAAAGGCCCTGACTTTCCCACAGGTGGAATTGTTATGGGAACGGCAGGCATAAAAGCGGCATATGCAACTGGTCGTGGAAAGATTACGGTTAGATGTCGTGCTGAAATTGATCAGGCTAAAAACGGCAGAAATAGGATTATTGTAACAGAGCTTCCTTATCAAGTTAATAAAGCAAGGTTGGTTGAGAGCATAGCAAACCATGTAAAAAATAAAAAGATTGAAGGAATAGTTGCACCAAGAGATGAATCTGGCCGTGATGGCATGAGGATTGTAATAGACATCAAACGGGATGCAAATCCGCAGATTGTGTTAAATCAGCTATATAGATATACACAGATGCAAGATACGTTTGGCATTATAAATTTGGCACTTGTTGATGGTGTGCCGAAGGTTATGACATTAAAAGAGATGCTTTTGCATTATATAGATCATCAAAAGGAGATAATTAGAAGAAGAACAGAATATGATCTCAAAAAAGCTCAAGAGAGAGAGCACATACTTGAAGGACTAAAAGTGGCTCTTGACTTTATTGATGAAGTCATAGCGTTAATTAGAAAGAGCAAGACAGTTCAAGAGGCAAAAGAAAACTTAATGGCAAGGTTCAATCTTGATGATCTGCAATCGGATGCAATAGTTAAGATGAGACTTGGTCAATTGTCTTCACTTGAAAGAATCAAGATAGAGGAAGAGCTAGCTGAGCTCATAGATAGAATAAAAGACTATAAAGATATACTTTCAAGCGAAGCAAGAATAAAAGAGATAATAGTTAACGAACTTACAGAAATCAAAAATAAATTTGGTGATGATCGTCGCACTGACATAGTTCCTGTAAATGGCGAGGTAGACATTGAAGATCTAATTCCGGTTGAAGATTGCGTTGTGACACTAACTCATTATGGCTATATTAAAAGGCAGCCAGCTGATGTTTATAAGCTTCAAAAAAGAGGAGGTCGAGGGGTAAGCGGCATGAAACAAAGGGATGAGGACTTTGTTGAAGAGTTGTTTATTGGCTCGTCTCATGATCATATAATGTTCATAACCAACAAGGGAATAATGTACCGTTTGAAATGCTATGAGATTCCGGAAGGCGGAAAAAATTCTAAAGGTACAAATATTGTTAATTTGTTAGCGCTTGATAACGATGAGAAGATAACCAACATGATGTGTACGCCTGACTTTGGATCTGATAAATTTCTTGTGTTTATCACAAAGAAAGGAATTATTAAAAGAACACGACTTGATGCATATAAAAACGTGAGAAAGAATGGTCTAATAGCATTATCTTTAAATGAGGGCGATGATTTAGTTTGGACAAGACTCACAACAGGTGATTGCGGATTAATTATTGCAACCAAACTTGGTAGGGCAATTAGGCTTAACGAAAATTCTATAAGGCCGTTGTCACGTCTTGCTAAAGGTGTTAGGGCGATTAAACTTCGCGAAAATGATGAAGTAGTCAGCATGGCAAGGATACGTGACGGAGCAAGTGTAATGACGATATCCTCAAAAGGTCGTGGAAGAATAACAAATATTGACCAGTACAGAATTCAGCAGCGTGGAGGTTATGGCGTACTTAACTATAAAGTCAATGACGAAAAAGGATATGTTGTTGGAATAAAAGTTGTGGATGACGACGATGATCTAATTTTGATTTCAAGCGATGGCGTTATAATAAGAATTCGTGTTAGTGACGTTTCCAAAATGTCAAGATATGGAAGTGGCGTTAGGGTTATGAAGGTTAAAAAAGATGATCATGTTGTAACAATGGCGCGTGCTGAACATGATAGTGAAGCTGAAATGGCTGAAGTCGAGCAGGTAGAAAAAGAAGATGAATAGCTAAATAGCATAAAAAGTTTGTAATTTATGCACAAGATCATTAAAAACGAACAATAAAAAATACCTCCTATGGTAGAGTGAAAAAACTACTGTGGGAGGAATTGCTATGTCAAGAAGTTACAGGCACATAAAAGAGTATGAAAAAGAGATATTGAAGCTA
>CAJTNJ010000026.1 GCA_910577565.1 uncultured Oscillospiraceae bacterium
TGATTTTCCCACGAAAAACATCCACCAAATAAGAAATCATCTGCAAGGTATAAAAAGACATTCCCACCGGCACAATCCATGGATAGGATTTTCTATGTAACAAGGACTTTAAAACAAAATCCCCGTTCTTTGTGACCACCAAAGGAACTGCCAGAAGAAATATGCCCACAACAAGAAGCCATCTCCCCGGCTTTTCTCCCTCCTCTGCCTTCCCGTCTCTCCCTGATTCTTTTGTCCCATCTGTCAGCTTTTTTTCTTTCTCCCTTTTTCCAGACTCCAATCCGATTCCCAATCCGTATCCAGCCGCTAAGGTAGCAAGAAACACCCAAAAACCTTTGCCTGAAATTTTGTAATAAAATCCTATGCTTCCTGCCAAAAGGACAAGCCACCGAAATTTCTTTGGCAAAACATAATATAATAATACCATTCCTCCCACAAACACATAAAAATACAGTGAAATATAAATCATCTCTCATTATCCTCGAACAAAGCATCATAACAAATACTTACTACTTATGTAATCCCATGCTTTTTGACAGGAGTTACCTTCTTGATATTCCCAGGCCATATCCCTCACTTTTTTTCTTTGATCAGCCCACAAATCTATATGTTCAACCAATATTTGATATAATTGATTATGTAACTCTTCCTGATTTTTACATTTTTCTCCTGGAGCAGAATCCATAATGTCATGCATTACACCACGACAAGATTGGATGTAATAATTAAAATCATAAATAAAAAATAGACAAGGTCGATCCAAAAGTAGATAATCCATATATATAGATGAATAATCTGTTATAAGTAAATCTGCATATTTGAATAAAGGATATACATCTTTTCTGTTATTATATTCAATAACATTGTTATACAAGGAAAAATCTATGTTATATTTTGGAAGTGGATGTAATTTAAATACAAATACAGCATTAATTGATTCTCCAAAATCAGATAACATGGAAAAGTTTAAAAATTCTTCACTTATATTATATTGACGAGCTTTTCTAAACGTTGGAGTATATAAAATAATCTTTTTCCCTTGTTGTTTTAATGATTTAATTTTTTCATACACTGGAACATCAACATTGATAAGTTTATGCTCTTCTAAAAAAGGAGTTTCCTGTAAAAATACATCGTTTCTAGGATACCCGCAAACAAAAAACTCTTTTGGCAAAAAAGAAGGAGCAAAGACTTTATCTGTATAAAACTTTGATGTTGATAAAAATAAATCATAAATTGCAAGTTGCCCAGTCAGTCGATGTGAAAAAAATCCTTTTATACTATGAGCTGCTTTTCGGAATTTCTCATCCGTCAAACGAATATTTTTAAATCCTATTCCATGCCAAAGCTGAATTTTTTTTGCCTTTAAAGCAGCATTATATCGATTGTGGGTTGTCCAATGTGCGTTATCAGTGATAATGAGATTTGCACGTAAAAGCAATCCATATACTTTAATTGATGGTCGATAATTTATTGTTTTAAAGCCTACTGCATTTAACTGTTCCAGAGATATATCATTATGACCTACAAATATAATGTCATATTTTTCATTATAATGATGTTCGTATAAATAGATATATAAATACTTTACATTATCCAAAAAACCGGAATTCTGTCTGCCCATAAACAAAATAAGATTTTTCTTTTTTGGGACAATATAGGATAAAGGTATCACTAAAATAGAAAAAAGACTATCGATTATGCAAATCATCCTGCTTCGCCGTTTCTTTTTTAACTGTCTTTGTATGCGAATTGGTAAACGAAGATACATAAAGTAAGAATTTAACCATATATTCCAAGTCAACAATAAAATAACCAAGATTAAGATAATTTCAATATAATTGTTCATAAATCATCCTTCCCATTTATAGAAAAAATTAAATAGCTTTTAAAATGTTTATAGTTTTTTCTAACTGCTCTTTTATTGTATTGTTTACAGACCAGCCTAATCCTTTTATTTTTTCCGAGTTTAATAAAGCAACATTACATTTTGAAAAACCGGCTGCTTCAATAGAATCGGGTAAATCAAACCTTACTTTTGTACCTGACAGATCAGCTAGTATCTTAGCTAATTCCAATAATCGAATATCTGATTTTTCATCTGCAATATTGTAAGCTTCGCCTGATTTTCCATAAAAAAGAAGATATAATAAAGCAGTTGAAACATCACCAACATAACAATATGAAAAATACTGTGTGCCTGTACTTTTTAAAATAATATCTTCACCAGAAACAGCATTTTTTATAAATTGCATTAATGCCTTGGAGTCAGATTTTAACATAGTAGGACCAAACACGCGGCAAATTCTTGGTATTACCACATCAATATCATATTTATGAATATATGCTTGACATAATGCTTCTCCTGTTCGCTTTCCTTCTGGATATCCAGCTCGTAATGTGTTACAATTAATATATCCACAATCATCTTCACGAAACCATTTTACATTATCGTAGATCTCTCCATAAATTTCTACTGATGAAAGAAACAAAACTCGTTTTGAATCACTTTGTATAGCTAAATCTAATATATTTTGAGTACCAAGCACATTTGTGATAATTGTTTCAATAGGGGCAGTTGCATAAGCTTTCGGGTGTGTATTACTTGCACAATGTATAATATAATTAAATTTTGCTTTCAGTTCAAAATGTTTATTAATATCTTTTTCAATAAATGTAAAATTATTCTGTCCCATGTATTCAGCGAAACGATTATTTGCACGTTCTAAGGAACGACCTAAGGCAAAAATATGTAAGTTAAGATTATATATTCTATTTGCTTCCATTAAAATATCAATTAGAAAAGTCCCTATCATACCGGTTGCCCCAGTAATAAGGATAGAAGTGCTATTAAGCTGTTCCCATGGCAGATGAAGTTTCACAGCAGAATCAATATCCATTTTATATAATATATGTTTTGAAAACATAGAATCAATCTCCATAAATTTTTGTTCTTTGAGTAATTAACAATGCCTTAAATACATCCAGATCATCTTGAGTAGTAATTTTTATATTTTTATCAGATCCTGAAGCAAAATACAAAGTTTCTCCTAAATCAGTCATCATTGTATTTGTGTAAGACGCTCCATATATGCCTATATTTTCGGAAAAAGCTTTTTTATATCCCCACAAAAGTTTGGAATATTTATATGCCTGGGGAGTGGAAACCCTACGTAAAGTATCTCTAGGAATATATTGATTCGTAGTATAATCACTGGTTTTGACAAAAATTTGCTCGTTATATGGCAAAGAAGTAACAGCGTTGCCATATAATTGGCACTTGACTATTACATCTGACAAAACAGCCTTATCCACCAAAGGACGTATTCCGTCATGAATTATAATAATATCGTCTTCTTTACAAAAGTTTTCCAGATAATAAACACCATTTCGTATAGACTCTTGACCTGATTTTCCTCCATTAATTACCCACTTTAATTTTTCAATTTTGTTTTGTTTTGCATAAGCTTTTAGAATATCATGCCATCCTTCAATACAAACAACCAATATTAAATCTATCTGGGGATGTTTTTCAAATGCTTCTAAAGTATAAATGATTAAAGGTTTGTCGTCTACATTAATAAATTGTTTTGGAATATCCTGATGCATGCGTTCTCCAGTTCCTCCAGCGAGTATAAGTGCTATATTCATTTTTTCTCCTTAAATTGTTTTTTATATATTTTAAAATAATTACTTCATAAAATTATTATATTCTTTTAGTACATCTTCAGGATTGCTTTGCATTTTTATTTCTCCATCATTTAGCCATAATAGTTCATCGCATAAACTTCCTAATGTTTCTATTGCATGGCTTACAATAATAACTGTGCGATCCTTATCATTTATCAATTGTTTCATTTTGTTATAACTCTTTTTTTTGAATTTTGAATCGCCTACGCTAAGCACCTCATCAATCAACATAATATCTGTCTCTAAAATTGCAGTAATTGAAAATGCTAATTTAGAATACATACCACTGGAATATGTTTTTACTGGAGCATCAATAAAATCTCCTAGTTCAGCAAAAGAGATGATATCATCCATCTTATTAAGAATTTGCTTTTCTGAAAAACCAATAAGCATACCTGCTAAAATTATATTTTCTCTTCCGGTTAATTCCCGTTGAAATCCAACTCCAATGGACAGTAATGAGATACTGTTTCCTTTTAAATTAATTGTTCCATGATCAGGTGCAAATATTCCGGCAATAGCATTCAGAAGAGTGGATTTCCCACTTCCATTTCTACCAATAATACCAAGAATATTTCCTTTTTTTACAGAAAATGATACATGTTTAATTGCCTGAAATTCTTCTACAGTTGCTCGCTTAAATTGTAAAAAGCTCTTTTTTATTGAATAAGATTTTAAGCCGCGATAATTAATACATAAATCTGTAACTTCAATAGCATATTCATCCATTTATATCACCTTTACGTAACTGTTTTCATTTTTGTAGATTTTTCGAATACCACTCCAAGAAAGAATTATCCCCACAACTAACCATAAAATCAGAAATTTTCTATAGGGAGTCTTTCCATAGAGAATAGCGCCACGCATAGATTGTAGAAAAAAAGCTAATGGATTCCATTTTGATAATATAGAACCATATGGATATGGCATTCGTGTTTCGACATTGTAGAAAATACCAGTCATATAAAATAATAATCGTAAACAGATGTTAACAACATTTGAGAGATCTTCTATAAATACTCCATAATGTAATAAATGAACACAACATCCAAAAGTAAAAACTCCAAAAAATAGAATAATAGGACAAAAGTAAATGATGTTTAAACTTAACGGAACAGAATAAATTCCCATCATAATTAAAACAATTAAAAATGAAACTGCCATTTTAAATCCATTAACCCAGATTTTAGTTAAAATTAAAATGAATTTAGGTAAATATACTTTGGATATAATTGGCTTATTGCTTTTTATGATTTTTACACTTGTCTTCACCATTCTGTTAAAAAAATCCCACATAGAAATTCCTACAAAAATAAAAACGGGAAAGTACGGTTCTCTTGCTTTAAAAACATATCCAAACATAAATGTATATATTAACATAAAGCATAAAGGTTCCAGAACCCACCAAAACCAATTCAAGTATGAATTTGCTACTTCAGCTTTTAGTTGTGAACAAGCAGAAATAATAGAATATAAAAAATATTTTCGAATATCTGTACAAAACTGTTTTACCAACAAACGTATTCACCATCCTATTATGAAGATAAAAATAATATTGTTATTTTGAATCAAGAATGAGAGAAAGTATACGCTGTGTAGATTGTCCATCGCACTTTCCCATATAGGTATCATAACATTCTTTAAGTTCCTGTAATTTTTTATTGTGAAAAGCATGTTTTACTGCTAAAGCAAGTTTATCTCCTTCAGTTATAACAAGACCTGGTAAAGAATGATAATCAATACAAAATCCTCTTTGTTTTTTATAAGTATCATAGTCAGGGGCAAATAAAACAAATGGTTTTTGGTATATTAAATAATCAAAAAGAATTGTTGAATAATCCGTAATCAATACATCAATAACCGGAAGCAGTTTTTCTGATGAGATTTCGCAATTAGAAATTTTATTTTGGCGCTCTATATAGGGATGCACTTTTATCAACAAAATCCATTCTGGTCCCAATTGTTGTTGAAGTTTTTCAATATCTTCTTTTCCGACTAAAAAAGGATTTGATGCATTTCCTCGAAATGTAGGAGTCCATAGTACAATCTTTTTTTGACAAGCTTCTGGATATAATTGAAAAAAGTTATTTCTGCATTCCTCTATAAAAGAAGTATTGAAATAGATATCGCTTCTACTAATACCAGTAGCTTGAACAATTCCTTTTGAGAGGTGTAAAGCAGATGTAAAAAATGGTACACAATTTGATGAACTTACTGTCATCAAATCATAATTTTTATGTGGATTTAATTTATAAAAAGAAGGAATATCATCCGAAGTATCAAATCCCATTTTCTTAATCATTCCCCCGCAATGCCATAATTGTATCAGTATAGTTTCAGATTTTTTTCTGCATGCAGAAGCAGGTAAGTAGTAGTCACATAAAAATACGTATTTAGCAGTAGCATAAAGTTTCATAAATTTAATCATAGAATAAATTTGAGAAGCTTTATTCATTTTTCCGTAATCGTAGAAGTAATCGATTACTTCAAACCCCATGTCAGCTATAGTTTGATGCATAGCCTGCATACTGAACGGCAGATTTTCATGATGTGCATCTGCAAATATTACTCGTTTCTTTTGCACAGGACGATGTTTATATAATAAATATATAATTGGCAAGAAAATTCCTTGTACAAACATTTTTAGATATTGTTTAATAATAAATTTCATAGATTCCTATTCTATTCATATATCACATTAAGCAGGATTTTTTAATCCAAAAGTACTTTTTTGCATTTTTACAAACATACCATCCAAAATAGTAACAAGCTTCCCAAAGATGTAATCCTAAAAACCGATATACTCTCCAGGTCATTTGTGCTGCCCTCCGCTTATCCCCTGACCTGGATTTCCCGGATATACGATAAATCAATAATGGCTCATTTATCCCACATGCCTTTCCCCCTGCTCTCAATATCTC
>CAJTNJ010000027.1 GCA_910577565.1 uncultured Oscillospiraceae bacterium
TTTGTATTGACGAATTATGGTAAAATAGCAAATAGCAGCACGACATTGTCGGTAAGAAGCAAAGATATAGCAGGAGGCTTTTGTGGAAGCAACTCAGGAGAGATTGAATCATGCAAGGCAGAAGGGACAGTAAAAGCGAGTGCGAAAAAGGGAATAACAATATGTGGAGGATTTGTAGGAGAGAATAGTGGAATAATAAAGAATAGTAGTTCAACGGGGGCAGTAGAAGGCCAGGAGTTCACAGGAGGGTTTGTAGGAATAAACAGCGAAAAAGGTGAAATAAGTTCGAGTAAGGCTACATGTGATGTGAAGACACACACATATATTGCGTCGATAAATTGCGGAGGTTTTGTAGGATTAGACGCAGGTAAGATAGAAGATTGCACTTTTGATGGAACATTGAATGGATGTGTAGATAGTGAGAAAGTGGTTGGGGGCGTGATAGGTGTAGTAATAGGAACGATTGTATTACTTTCTGGAATATGTTTTTTTAAATGTTATTTTACTTTTAATAAGGCCAAATATAATTATTATAAATTCCGTAATAAATATATTAATGATGAGCTTAACGCTTATTGCGATTTAAAAACAGCCGAAAATAATTTGTATAGATTTAGAAATATAGTTATATCCCTATTTGTAGTTGCAATAACTACATCAGGAGTTACAACAAGATTTAAAGCAGGCCGCAAATGTGCAAATGTAGGAGCATTTTGTGGAGTTAATACAGGTGAGATAAGTAGGTGCAATGCTAACAACAGTTCACTGACAGCGAAATCAATGTACAATAAACACAATATGTGTGGAGGCTTTGTAGGAATAAATAGCGAAACTGGAACTATAAAAGAATGCAGCGCAACCGGAAACGAAATACATAACAAAACATATACAGGAGGCCACTTGGGCGGATTTGTAGGAGATAATAGTGGTAAGATAGAGAATGGAACTACCACAGTATCGGTAGCTAACGGCAAGTATACAGGTGGTTTTTGTGGATATAACGAAGGCGGAATTTTGAAATCAAATACCGAAGGTGATGCTAAAACTGACGCAAAAACGTGCACTAATACTACTAGATGTGGAGGATTTGTAGGTTATCATAAAAAAGGTATAATAAGAGAATGTAAATCAAACGGAAATGCAAAAGGGAATGAATATGTAGGAGGTTTTTGCGGATATAATGTTAACAAAATAAATAATAGCATATCTAACAGTAAAATAGAAGCGAAATCATTATATAATAAATATACTAGATGTGGAGGATTTGTAGGGACCAATGATGGGGTAGTACAATATAGTAACGCATATGGTGAAGGAGGTCCAAATGGAAAAATAGAATTTAAAATGCATGCAGGAGGATATTTAGGAGGGTTCGTAGGAGAGAATATTAGCAATATATATAATTGTGAGTCCTTAATAGATGTAAAAAATGGGAAATGTACAGGGGGTTTTTGTGGATATAACGAAGGTGGAATTTCGGAATCAACTAGCTATGGTATTGCTGAAACTAATGCAAAAACGAGCACTAATACTACTAGATGCGGAGGTTTTGTAGGTTATCATAAAAAGGGTATGATAAATGTATGCGAATCAATCGGAGATGCAACAGGCCAGGAATATGTAGGTGGGTTTTGTGGAGACAATGTAGCTAAAATTATAAATTGTAAATCTACCGGATCAGCGACTGCTAAGGCAAAAATTAAAACCACTAAATGTGGAGGATTTGTAGGAGAGAACAGCGGAACTATAGATAATAGCAATTGCAATTCAAAAGAAAGTGTAAAAGGACAAGAATATGTAGGTGGATTTGTGGGGATGAACAAAGCCAAGATAAATAAGTGTGATTGTACAACAAAATATATAGAAGCCAAAACAGAGACGCATAATGCATATGCAGGAGGATTTGCTGGAGTAAATAGTGATGGAGAAATAACTGAATGCACTACAAAAAATTCTTCTAAAGAAACAGAAAGCTTAGTTGAAGCGAAATCTAATTCAGGCCAAGCAAAAGTCGGTGGATTTGTTGGGGTAAATAAAGCAAAAATAAAGAACTCAAATTCAATAGGACACCATATATATCTTAGTTCAGGAGTTTGTTGGGAAGACAATGGCTGTGGAGGCTTTGTAGGAAAGAACGACAAAGGTGGCGACATAGATGATTGCAAAGTGGAAGGTGTTAAAGATGATGGAGGCAAAGAAACAATAAAATGTAAAGTAGAAACAAAACGCAAGAAGAAAGGTGGCGGATTTGTAGGAGAAGTTAAGGAAGATTCAAAAATAAAGAAATCCTCTTGCGAAACATATCGTGTAGAAAAAGGCGGAACACCAAAAATTTTATCAGGGTGGAAAAATTTTTATTATAAAAAAAGTAATAAAATAGAACCTGAGAATTTTGAGAAATGTCTTATTTGGGGTAAGGAAGTTGATAAAAGAGAAGAATAAGAAAAAAATTAAGAATATAAATACAAAGTTGTTTTATTAAAACATTTTTATATTTAACGATTTGTTAATTAATTGTTAAAAAAATATTCATTGATTTATTAATTATTATTTGTTATTATTAAATATATAAATATTTTAAGACTAAAGGGAGGTCTATTTTATGAAAACTAAAAAATTTTTATCGGTTATTTTAACATTGTGTATAGTAAGCATGAGTTTTGCTTCTATGGTGCAAGTTAGTGCATAAACTAAAGATGGACAAAATCAATTTGTAATAAATAATGAAGAAGATTTTTCTAAATTTGTCACGTCACCTGAATATTGGGAAAGTGGTTATAAAATTACTTTAGCTTGTGATATAGATATGAAAGATAAAGAATTTAAATCAATAGAAGCGTTTAATGGAAAATTTGATGGATGTGGGCACGCTATAAAGAATTTTACATTTAGAGGTGAACCATATAGATTAGATTGTTATTCTCCTAATGTTTTTTCTCCTCGTAGTTTTGGATTTATAAAAGAATTGGGAAGCGAAACGAACTTAGCTGAATTTAAAAATGTTACATTTGATAACTACGTTGTTGATAGTTTTAAAAAATTAGATCCCGATGTAAATTATGAAATTTCTGGATTTGTTAATCAAAATTATGGACATATTTCTGGAATTAATATTAGAAATGGCAAATTTATGTTTAATGTTAAGGAAGGGGATATAGCTGGTTTCGTATATCAAAATAAAGAAGAAGGAATAATAGAAAACTGTTCTGTAGATATGAAATCTGAAAAATTAAAAGTTGATGCTGGATTTGTATATGAAAATTGTGGCAAAATAACAAATAGCAAAACTATATCATCTTACTTTAGTTGTGGGTTTGTTGATACAAATCGCTGCAGTGGTATTATAGAAGGATGTAGTTCAACTGGGAATGTAACATTTGCAGGTTTTGCTGGCGAGAACCAAAAAGGCATAATAACTAACTGCACAGCAACAGGAACATTAACACCACGCAAAAAAAATAGTGGTCGAAGATCTGGATTTGTTGGATGGAATACTCTTGGCACTATAAAAAATTGCTCAACAAGTGTAGATATAAATGGCGGAGAAGAGGTAGGTGGATTTATTTATTTTAACAGAGGGGGAACAATAATTAACTGCGAAGCAACAGGAAATGTAGCAGGTGGTAATTATAGTGATAAATGTGATGCTGATTCTGCCTATGCGTGTGGATTTATTGTTAAAAATGAAAGTGGTGAATTTCCATATTATAAATATTATAGAAGCCGTAGTGATTATGGTGAATGGATAAAAGAGTATGGAAAAGCTCGTATAGAAGGATGTCAAGCAACAGGAGAGGTGAAAAGTGAAAGTTCTGCAGCTGGCTTTGTAGGATGTAATAGTAGCGAAATAGCAGACTGCACAGCAAGTGGAAGCGTAACAGGCAAAAAGTTGGCAGGTGGTTTTGTTGGGCAACATGGCTATGTGATATATGATAAATTTAATGAAAATTATAATAAGTATTATAGTGGTTCTATAAAAGGATGTAAAGCAACAGGAGATGTGCAAGGTAAAGAGTGTGCAGGTGGTTTTGCAGGTACGAACAAATGTTATAGTGAGATAATTGAATGTAGCGCAGAAGGAAACACAATAGGCGAAGAATGTGTAGGCGGTTTTGTAGGTATGAATGAATGGAATGGTAATATAATTAAATGCACAGCAACAGGAAATGCAACAGCAAACACTTTAAGAAAAACTATGAAATGTGGAGGTTTTGCAGGAACAAACAGTGGTCGTGGTATAGAAGGTTGCACTGCAAAAGGAAAAGCAACGGCAATCAGCAAAAAAGCCGGAACAGCAAAAGCATATGCAGGAGGTTTTGTAGGAGAAAACACAGGTGGAAAGATAGATGGCTGTGAAGCAACAGGAGGAGCTGAAGCAAAGTCAAGCCTGGGTGAAGCAATTGCAGGCGGATTTGTAGGAGTTGCAGAAAAATGTAATATAACAAATTCAAAATCAAGCGGCGCTGTATACCTTAGCTCAGGTTTTTTCAGTAAAGATGATGGCTGCGGAGGATTTGTTGGAAAGAACAATGCAAAAAGCGTGATAGAAAATTGCAGTGCAAAATGTGAAGTAGAGACAACGCGTGGAAATAAAGGTGGCGGATTTGTAGGAGAAGCAGAGGACGGTTCAACAATAAAGAATTGTACATGTGAATCAGTTCGTGTGAAAAAAGGTAAGACAATAAGCAGTTTAAATGAATTAATAGAGAAAAGTTTTTATTACAAAAAAAGTGATAAAGCAGAAATTTTGTAAAAATGCTCACGAATATAATAAGGGTATTGCTACATCAGGGAGTGATCAAATTAAAGATAGGGAAGAAAATCAATAAGATAGGCAGAATTTTTAAGGAGAGGAAAACTAAGCTTAACCTCTCCAAATTTGTTATAAGCGTACACAAAAATATTCATGACAATTTTAAAGTATCTATTGAACGAAAAAAGCATTTATATCATCTCTGTAAAGCAGCTATGTATTTACGAATATCTGAATTAATTCCTTATACTGTAAAAGTATGAGTTTTATATTTGAAATAGCAACGCTTACCGCTATAGCATATATTTTGATAGCTTGGATTTGAATAATAATAGTAATATTTGCTTTCGGTGCTTTGTCAGCTATATTTTGTATCCTTTTTTCATTTTTATCAA
>CAJTNJ010000028.1 GCA_910577565.1 uncultured Oscillospiraceae bacterium
AGATATTTACATATTAAAGTTGAGTGATAGAAATGAAAGTGAAAAGAATATTATCGGTTATTTTAATAATGAGTATTATTGTCACGAGCTTTACATCAGTAATTCAAGCAAGTGCACAAACTGAAGAAAGTGCTTCTAATAAAGTTACTCAATTTATTGCGGCAGAAGATGAAAGCGTGCAAACAGCATCAAAACCAGAAGAGCTAACTAAGGAGTTTGTAATAAGTGGTGAAGATGACTTTGCATCATTTATGACAACACCTATGTTTTGGGAAAGCAAATACAAGATTATATTATCATGTGACATAGATATGAAAGGCAAGGTGTTTAATCCAATAAAAGAGTTTGATGGAGTGTTTGACGGATGCGGACATACTGTAAGTAATTTGAAAATTCAAAATAATGTAGTTAGAGGTAAAAATATAGAGCTTGCACTTATAAACACATTGAATGAATGTGCAGAGATAAAAAATGTTATATTTGATAATTATACTATTGATGGCAAAAGCATTTTAACAAAAACAGACAAAGCAGCAGGGTTGATTGTGACTAATCATGGAACTATATCAAGTGTGGATATTATAAATGGAAGCATAAATAACATTGATGAAAAGGCAAATGCGTCAGGATATGTGATTAAAAATGAAGAAGATGGAATAATAGAAAACTGTTTTGTAGGCATGAACAATAAAGATGCAAATATTAAGTCTGGGTTTGTATTGATAAATACAGGTAAAATAACAAAGTGCAGCACGAAACTGTCAGTAAATAGCAAAGATATAGCAGGAGGCTTTTGTGGCAGTAACTTAGGTGAGATTAGCTATTGCAAATCAGAAGGGACAGTAAAAGCGAGTGTGAATAATGGGGTAACGATATGCGGAGGATTCGTTGTAGAGAACAGCGGAATAATAAAAGACAGTAGTTCAACAGGAAAAGTAGAAGGCCAGGAGTTCACAGGAGGATTTGCAGGAATAAACAGTGATAAGGGTGAGATAATTTCGAGTAAAGCCACATGTGATGTCAAATCGTACACATCATATATTATGTCCATAAATTGTGGAGGTTTTGTAGGATTAAATGTTGGTAAGATGTTAGGCTGTAGTTTTGATGGAAAGGTAGATGGATATTCATTATTTAATAATGCTAAAACCACATTTAAGGATATAGGTATATCATATGGTTCGTTATTTGGTGTGATTTTTGGTTCTTCTATAGTGATAAATATATTTCGTAAAATTGCAGAAAATTTTCAACATACTGGAAGTAGAACATTAAATAAATTTTCTATAATTATCAGTTTGTTTTTTTCTGTATTTATTGTTTTGTCTATATTTGCATTAATAATTATACCACTTGTTGTAGCAGTTTTAATTTCAATAAAATTAACGAAAAAAATAAATAATTATGTGTTGGTAGGTGGCTTTTGTGGAAACAACTTAGGCGAGATAAGTGGCAGTAGGTCCGAAGGTAATGTTACAGCAAATGCAAAAACAGTTAAGACGAAGTGTGGTGGCTTCATAGGAGGAAATGATAAACAAGGCAAAATAAGCAGTTGTATATCAACAGGAAGTGTAGAAGGACAAGAGTATGTGGGTGGTTTTTGTGGAGACAACAAAGGTGAGATATCAAAGTCTAATTCATCATGTAATGCAAAAGCAAGCACAAAAGTTAACACAAACAGATGTGGAGGTTTCGTAGGAGAGAATGCTGGTATAGTTAAAGATAGCAATTCAAAAGGAAGTGCCACAGGAGAAGAATATGTAGGCGGTTTTGCAGGTGTGAACAAGTCTGAAATAATTGATTGTAATGCAGATGGTAAAGCGACAGCAAAAACTAAGATGCATACAGCATTAGCAGGAGGGTTTGTAGGCGAGAACGAGAAAGGAACAATAATTAGTTGCACGGCAACAGGAGGAGCAAACTCAAGGTCAAGCTCGGGTCAGGCAAAATCGGGAGGATTTGTTGGAGTCAATAAAGCAAGCATAATGAGTTCAAAAGCAAGCGGGTATGTATATCTAAGTGCAGGAACTTGTCATAAAGATGATGGCTGCGGAGGCTTTGTAGGGAAGAATGATCAAGGCGGAAGCATAGATGGATGTTATGCAGAGGCAATGGTAGAGACAACAAACAAGAAAAAAGGTGGAGGATTTGTAGGAGAGGCAAAAAGCAAGTCAACGATAAAGAACTCTCGGAGCAAAGCGAAAATAGTAACAAAGTCAGGTGTGAAAAGTAACACAAAGTTCTGTGAAAATAAGGACAAGAAAGCAGTAATTGCAAATTAGTTAATTGATATAAATATAAGTATTTAATGAAGGTATTGTGAAAGTTAATAATATATTCATAAATTGTTTACATAAAAGGTGTAGAATAATAAAAGAATATTTGATAATATAAATATGCTAAGATATTTATATAGGAAGCAGGCGATAGAAATGAAATTTAAAAGAATATTATCGGTTGTTTTAACAGTAAGCATAATTGCCACGAGCTTTACATCAATTGTTCAAATAAGTGCGCAAACTGAAGAAGGTACTTTTAATAAAGCTGCTCAAGTTACCGTGGTGGAAGATGGGAGTGCACAAACAGCATCAAGACCAGCAGAAACAACTTATGAGTTTGTAATAAGTGGTGAAGATGACTTTGCATCATTTATGACAACACCTGTGCTTTGGGAAAGCAATTACAAGATTATATTATTATGTGACATAGATATGAAGGGTAAAGCATTTAAGCCAATAAAAGAGTTTAGTGGTAAGTTTGACGGATGCGGACATACTGTAAGTAATTTAAAAATTCAAGATAATTCTATTAAAATTAAAAAACCTGAGGTTGCATTTATAAACATATTGAATGAATTTGCAGAGTTTAGAAATATTACATTTGATAATTATATTATTTCAGATAATTCTTTGGTTAAAATTGACGCTTATAAGTTGGCAGGACTTATTATAACTAATCATGGCAGCATTTCTGGTATTAATATTGTAAATGGCAGCATAAATAATGTTTTTAAAAATGGTAAATTGGTTGGTTTTGTACATAACAACGCTGAAGATGGAATAATAGAAAACTGTTTTGTAGATATGAACATAAGATATTCAAATATGAATGCTGGATTTGTAGAAACAAACTTTGGTAAAATATCAAAGTCTAGTACGACGTTGCAAGTTAATGGAGGAGATTTAGCAGGCGGTTTTGTTAGTGAAAATGCAGGCATGATAGAAGGATGCATTTGTAAAGGAGATGTAAGCAGTAAAAAATGCACAGGTGGTTTTTGCGGAAATAATTTAGGAGAAATTATTTCTTGTAAATCGGAGGGATCTGTGAAGGCATATGCAAAAAAGGTTGCAACAGTGTGTGGAGGTTTTGTAGGATTAAATAGTGGAATTGTGAAGGATAGCAGTTCAAAGGGAGTAGTAGAAGGTCAGGAATATGCAGGGGGCTTTGTGGGTGTAAATGAAGAAAAAGGCGATATAAGTTTTTGTAAATCTTTATGTGATGTAAAATCATACACATTGCTTATATCAGTTCGTTGTGGAGGCTTTGTAGGAGCAGATAAAGGAAAAATAGAAAATTGTAAATCACAAGGTAAGGTAAGTGGAGTTGTTGATGTTAAGAAAGTATTGATAATTACCATATCTACAATAATAGGGGTAGCCGCAATAATTACTGCTGTATGTTTGTTAACAAAAAAACTTGCTTTGTATATTGATGCGCAAGAAACTTTTGTAAAATCTATTAACGATCTTGGAAATGATTCTAAAGCAGCTGCTGAACTTACTAAAAAAGCTATTACAGATGCTAAAAATGGAATAAAAATATATGAATATAACGGTAATAGTTTGTATCACAATGGTATGGATTTATATAGAAATGGTTATGAGAAAGCTTTTAATATGTTTAAAGATGGGAAATCGATTAGTGATATTCATAACGCTGTCAAGGAAATTTATATTAATGCTCATGATGAAAAATTTTATAGATATGAATTTTCTAAGGTTTATGATTTGTCATATGATGACTTAGAAAAATTTTGTAAAATAACAGTTCCTCATTATCCTTGTGAAGATGCACATAATTTTTTAAATGCTATGGCTGCAAATTTAAGAAATAGTTTTATTATAGCATTGTTGATTGTGCCATTTGTTGTAGGCAGCATGTCATGTGTTGTGGTAAATGTTATAGGAGAAGCATTAAACTATGCATATGTAGGAGGATTTTGTGGAGTTAATGCAGGCGAGATAAGTAAATGCAGTGCTAATAGCAGTTCAATAGAAGCAAAAACATTATCTAATAAATATAATATGTGTGGTGGTTTTATAGGAACAAATGGTGGAACTGGAATTGTAAAAGACTGCAGTGCAACCGGAAACGAGATAAATAATAAAACATGTACAGATGGTTATTTGGGAGGTTTTGTAGGAGAAAATGGTGGTAAAATAGAAAACGGAACTACAAATATATCAGTAGCTAACGGCAAGTATACAGGTGGTTTTTGTGGAAACAACTCAGGCGAGATAAGTGGCAGCAGGTCAGAAGGCAATGCTACAGCAAATGCAACTGCAGTTGAGACAAAGTGTGGAGGTTTTGTAGGGAGAAATG
>CAJTNJ010000029.1 GCA_910577565.1 uncultured Oscillospiraceae bacterium
TTTGTATTGACGAATTATGGTAAAATAGCAAATAGCAGCACGACATTGTCGGTAAATAGCAAAGATGTAGCAGGAGGATTTTGTGCCATTAACTCAGGTGAGATAAGTTCTTGCAAGTCAGAAGGCAGCGTTAAAGCAAAAACAAATTCGAAAAAGACAGCTACGATATGCGGAGGATTTGTAGGTGAGAACAACGGAACAATAAAAGAAAGCAGTCAAACAGGAAAAGTAGAAGGCCAAGAATTTGCAGGAGGCTTTGTAGGAATAAACAGAGATAAGAGCGAGATAATTTCATGTAAGTCAATAGGAGATGTTGAGTCAAAAACATGGTTTTGTTCAATAAATTGTGGAGGATTTGTAGGACAAAATGAAGGGGGAATTTTAAAAGACTGCACATCAGAAGGTAAAGTAAATGGACGTATAAAAAATAAAGAAGCGGTTGGAATTATAGTAGGAGTTATTGTAGCAGTAGTTGTAATAGGTACTACGGTATTTTTGGTAGTGAAATATAATAAGTCACAGAGAAATAAAAATCATGACGTTGGTAGTGATATATGGGAGAATGGTGAAGAAAATGAAACAAATGTTAGCGACGAAAATTTAGATTTAACTGTTGATGAAAAACAATGGCTTGATAATAATAACGATTTTCCGGAATTTACTCCACGTTCACAAGGTTCCGCACAAGGTTCTGCACAAGGTTCTGCACAAGGTTCTGCACAAGGTTCCGCACAAGGTTCCGCACAAGGTTCCGCACAAATTTCTCCTAGTCCGAGCCAGGACAATTTGAATATTGGGAATATGGATAATCTAGATCAACAAGACTCGAATGATTTAGGTGACCTTACACCTGATAGTAATATTAAAGGCAACAATAATCTGGGGTTAAAAGGTGGAAATCCATTATTTAATATGTTTAGTGCATCAATTGATAAAAACTTTGCTATATCATTGGGTTTGATACTTTTAGGAGATAGTGCTATATTGGCTGGAGGAATTGTTCCGGCAACGAAATTAGCATTACGTAATAGCGTGAATGCAGGAGGATTTGCAGGGTGTAGCAGTGGAGAGATAATTGGATGCAGCGTTAACAGTAAATCAGTAAAAGCAACATCAATGAATATTAAACACAATATGTGTGGAGGGTTTATAGGAACAAACTATGGGAGCATAAAAGATAGTAGAGCAACAGAAAGTGAAACATATAATAAGCAATATACAGGTGGCTATTTAGGAGGGTTTGTAGGCGAGAACTTTGGTAGGATAGAAAATAGTACGACCACAATATCGGTAGATGATGGGAAATATGCAGGAGGCTTTTGTGGAAGCAACGCAGGAGTGATGATTGCCAGCAGATCCGAAGGCAATGTTGTTGCATACTCAACAGTAAGTGAGACAAAATGTGGGGGATTTGTAGGAAATAATGATAAACAAGGCAAAATAAGCAGTTGTATATCAACAGGAAGTGCAGTAGGGCAAGAGTATGTAGGTGGTTTTTGTGGAGATAACAAAGGTGGGATTGTAGATTCTAAGGCAGAAGGCGATGCAAAAGCAAACACAAAAGTTAACACAAACAGATGTGGAGGTTTTGTAGGAGAGAATGCTGGTATAGTTAAAGATAGCAATTCAAAAGGAAGCGCCACAGGAGAGGAATATGTAGGTGGTTTTGTAGGATTAAATAAATCTGAAATAGGTGGCTGTCATGCATTAGGTAAAGCGACGTCAAGTACTAAAAATAACACTGCCCGAGCAGGAGGGTTTGTAGGCGAGAATGAGAAGGGTGCAATTATTAATTGCACAGCGATAGGAGGAGCAGATTCAAGGTCAAGTTTGGGTCAGGCAAAAGCAGGAGGATTTGTAGGAATCAATAAAGCAAACATAATGAGTTCAAAAACAAGTGGCAATGTATATCTAAGTGCAGGGATTTTTTATAAAGACGATGGATGTGGAGGCTTTGTAGGAAAGAACGACCAAGGCGGAATGATATATGGATGTTATGCAGAAGCAACGATAGAGACAACAAACAAGAAAAAAGGCGGAGGATTTGTAGGAGAGGCAAAAAGCAAGTCAACGATAAATAATTCGAAGAGTAAAACAAAGATAGTAACAAAGTCAGGGACAAAAATCAACATAAAGTTCTGTGAAAATAAGGACAAAGAAGCAGTAATTGAAGATTAATTTGCAAATTAGTTTATCGATATATATTAAGTATTTAATGAAGGTATTGTGAAAGTTAACAATGTCTTCATTAATTGTTTACATAAAAAGTATTGAATAAAAAAAGGATGTTTGATAAAATGAGTGTGTTAAGATATTTATATCTTAAAGTTGGGAGATAGAAATGAAAGCCAAAAGAATATTATTAATCATATTAACAGTAAGCATAATTGCTACGAATTTTTCATCTGTAGTTCAAGCAAGTGTCCAAACTGAAGAATATGACTCTAGTCAGGCTATTCAAGTTAATGCATCGGAAGATGGCAGTGCACAAATAGCCTCAAGGCCATCAGAACCAACAGAGGAGTTTATAATAAGCAGTGAAGATGACTTTGCTAATTTTATGGCAACGCCCGAACTTTGGGAAAGCAATTACAAAATTACTTTAGCATGTAGTATAAATATGCATTATGCAATATTTGAGCCAATAAAAGAGTTTAGTGGAGTGTTTGACGGATGTGGACATACTATAAGCAATTTTTTTATTGAAGACAGTTGTTATAAAAACTTAGGTATTGGGTCTGCATTCATAAATATATTGAATGAATATGCGGAGATAAAAAATGTTAAATTTAATAATTATAATATTGGAGGAAAATTTGATTCTTACAAAATAGCAATGTTGGCATTAACAAATTATGGTATTATTTCATGTGTTGATATTATAAATAGTGGTATATGTAAAATTTATGAAAATGCGAATGTAGCAGGATTTGTAATAACGAATTATGGTAAAATAACAAAATGTAGTACAGCAATATCGGTTGATAACAGAGAAGCAGCAGGTGGATTTGTTAATAAGAATTTTGGTGTTATAGAAGAATGTATTTCTAAAGGAAAAGTATATGGGCAATCTTTTGCAGGAGGTTTTGTAGGTTATAACGAAAAAGGCAAAATATATAACTGTAGTTCAACAGGAAATACCATGGGTGATGAATATGTAGGTGGTTTTTGCGGAGGTAACAATGGTGAGATTGAAAATTCTAATGCAAAAGGTAATGCTAAAGTCACAGCAATAATTATGAAAAGTAGGTGTGGAGGTTTCGTTGGAGTAAATTATGCCAATATAAAAGATTGTAGTTCGGCAAGAAACGCAACAGGCCAAGAATATGTGGGTGGCTTTTGCGGAGATAATAAAGGCGAGATTATAAAATCTGAGTCAAGAGGTGATGCTAAAGCTATGACAAGTATCATGAAAAATAGATGTGGAGGTTTTGTTGGGACAAATGATGGTAATATAAAATGTTGTAGTTCAATAGGAAGCGCAAAAGGTCAAGAATATATAGGTGGCTTTTGTGGAGATAATAAAGGCAATATTACAAATTCTAAGTCGAAAGGCGATGCTGAAATTATAGAAGATATTATTAATACTAATAGATGTGGTGGCTTTGTAGGCTGCAATGATGAATATGGCGAAATATACGGATGCATATCAACAGGAAGTGCAAAAGGTCAAGGATATATAGGTGGCTTTTGTGGAGATAATAAAGGTAAGATTGCAGAGTCTGAGTCAAAAGGCAGTGCTAAAGTTATAGAGTATATTATTAACACTAATAGATGTGGAGGTTTTGTTGGGGCAAATTATGGTGTGGTTAATAATTGCACATCAACAGGAAGTGCAACAGGAGAGGAATATGTAGGTGGTTTTGCAGGTGTGAACAAGTCTGAGATAAGTGGTTGCAATGCAAAAGGGAAAGCAATAGCAAAAACTAAAGTTAACATTGCACGTGCAGGAGGATTTGCAGGTGAGAATGAAAAAGGTATAATAGTTAGCTGCACGGCAACAGGAGGAGCAGACTCAAGGTCAAACTTAGGTCAGGCAAAAGCAGGAGGATTTGTTGGAATAAATAAAGCAAGTATAATGAATTCAAAAGCAAGTGGTAATGTATATCTAAGTGCAGGAATTTTTTATAAAGACGATGGTTGTGGAGGCTTTGTAGGGAAGAACGATAAAGGTGGAAGAATAGATGGATGTTATGCGGAGGCAATAGTAGAGACAACAAACAAGAAAAAAGGCGGAGGATTTGTAGGAGAGGCAAAAAGCAAGTCAATGATAAAGAACTCGCAAAGCAAAACGAAAATAGTAACAAAGTCAGGGGCAAAAAGTAACACAAAGTTCTGTGAAAATAAGGACAAGAAAGCAGTAATAGAGAGTTGTACAGCAAATTAAAATTTTTAATAAGATGTTTAATAAAAGTGTTTTAAAATTAATAAAATATTAATTATTTGTTTACATAGGGAGTGCCCAAAAAGAGTATATAAGATGCAGAAAGGAAATGAAATGTGAAAG
>CAJTNJ010000030.1 GCA_910577565.1 uncultured Oscillospiraceae bacterium
TCTTATTTAATGCTTTTATCCAATTATATACTGTTGATTTATTTATTTTCATTATCATTCCTAACACCCTTCTACTGTTCTCTTCATAAAATATTTGTATTGTCTTCTTTTTTAACTCCTAATTATAATTTAATCCTGTTATGAATTTTGTTCTGCACTTTTTATATTGATGCTGCGGTTTACCTTTCGGTTTTCCTAGTTTGATACTTTTTCGTTCTCGCATATCGGGCATTTTATCTTTTCTATAATTTTTATTATATCACATTATCTTTTTATTTAGACATTTTCCTTAACAAATATTATATTAATCGAATATTTGCTCATTTCCATTACAACCATAAATAGCAATAAATTCTACATAAAATTAAATGCCTTACGAGGAATAAAATCCATCTATACATAAAGCTTTATTATATATTTTGAAATTTTTCAATATATTCTAACTTAAAAAACGTCAAACTAATTTTTATGATAATCATATTCAAAATTGCTTTTATGTTATTGATATTTTATTTATAATAGCTTTATTGGTTCTTTACATTATTAATTTTATCATGTTTTTTCATAAAACTTACACAGTTGCATGAAAGCAATAAATTGAAGATAATAAAATAAAAAAACAAATTATGAAATATAACCCAAATCATCAAAAACATATTCAAAACCAAACACAACTAATAATATTAAAATAAAAATGTCTGCTGTGTAAAAAACGGAATAATATAATAAAATATAACATACAAAATACCATAAATTACAATTTGATGTAACAAATAGATTACAAGTGTGTGCCTACCAACATATGCAAGAAAGCCACTATGTGTGTTATAGAAAAACTCAGGAAGCCTTTTTTCAATGACATAAACACCAAAATAACTGCCTGCTATAAATATAAATATCCACGGAATTAATGGAAAGTAATCGGAAGAAGAAAACCCAGGAGAAGTGATGCCTATTGGGAACAACCAATCGCTCAGAATCATAGACTTAGGTAAAGTCAAGAATGTTCCATTTAAAATGCCAAGTGTGAACCAAAAAAACACAACAGAAATTAAAATACCTATTATTGGGAACTTAATCTTGCTCAATATTTTTTCAAGCATGTGATATATGATCATAGATATTCCCAACATATGTAAAATTCCAAAACATATTATCTCATTTGGAACAAAAATCCATGTAACAAGCGTTAGCACCATCCCGAAACAAAAACAAATGATACCCCTTTTTAAATTGTTATGAGATAGCCTGCACGATGTACCGGATATGAAAATAAAAAGTCCTGCAAACATATCTCTTAACAAGTTTATCTGTGTTGAATTAAATATATCTATTTTAACGCCAAATATAAATACCAAATCAAAGAACAAATGGTATATAATCATTAAAATTATAGATATACCTCTAACTTCATCAATTAACCCAACTCTATTTCCAAGAGATTTTTTCCTCTTAGCCACTTTTATACCACAATCTTTCCTTGCGACATTTAGAAGTTTAATCTTTAAAATCGCACTTATTGTTTTAGAATTTTTTATTTCACTACGGATAATTTTAGCTGCTATTTCATTAATACTAATAGTATATACTTGTTAATATTATACAAGCATTTTTAATTTCATCAATTAGCCCAAATTTATTCACAAGAGATTTTTTCGCGTTAGTTAATTCTATACTACAAATTTCCCCTGCAACATTAACAGTTTAACCTTTAAAACTGCGCTTACTGTTTTTGAATCTTTTATTTCGCCATGAATAATTTTTTCCACGACTTCATCAAACGGAAATTTTTCAACAGCTAAAAATTCACCTTCATCAGTATGTATATTGCAAACTCTGTCAATATTGGTTGCAGCAAACATATATAAATTTTCATCACAATATCCGGGCGTTGGGTAGATCATCCCTAAATCAAGCCAATTTTTTGCTTCATATCCCGTTTCTTCTGAAAGCTCTCTTTTTGCTGCTTCAAGCGGAGTTTCATCTAACTTATCTAGCTTTCCTGCCGGAATTTCCAACACTAACTTATTATAAGCATATCTAAACTGCCTTACCATAATTAAATTTAAGCCCCTATCAATTGCCGCCACACAACAGCCACCCGGATGCCTTACCACTTCCCTATATGACGTCGAACCATCAACTAATTTTACAAGGTCTTTTTGCAGTGTTATAACCTGTCCTTTGTAAATTGTTTTTCCATCTAAACGCGTCTCTTTAAGTTCCATATTAACTTCTCCATTGCAGCTTTTAATTTTATAAAAATCTGGTTTTATTATTACATAAACTTGGCAAAAAATCAATATAATGAATTTATAGGGAATGTCTAGATTTTGTCAATATGAGCAAAGTGATAAACAAGGTACTATAAGCAATTTGCAAAAACACAATGCATACAACTCATAATATACCGACAAACATTTTGCAAATTACCTAACAACATGATAAGCAAAAGATCATACGTTTTGACCAAATAATCTATTATAAGAACTTTTTAAAGTAATCAAAATCAACAACATAAAAATAACAATCTTATTTAAAAATTATGCTTCTTAATTAAAATTGCTTTTTTATGTTAGAAAGGTTAGCAAAAATTATGCAAACTATCCTGCTTTTTCCTTAATGTTGTTCATCTTTACCACAATATTGTTTTAATATATTGTTTTGATCTTATCTCATATGAACACTATCTATCAACACAAAAGGATTTAAATATAAATAAAATGATAAAAAATTGATGTGTTGTTACCATATAGCTGCTTATTAAGACAATCTTAACACCTTAAAGTTGTTAAAACACAATCAAAAAACTCAAATAATTTTAAATTTGAAAACTTTTTGAATTAAGCATATGCTGATTTTCTTAAACGATAAGCTATAAAGATACAAATTAGATTTGACACTTTTTCATTTTTTTATTATAGCAAAATCCTCTTTGTGACATTCCGATATAAAACCAACCAACATCAACAATGAAAATTAACCTGATTTGTTGTGACAGCTAATTGGTTTATGAGTAGATATTGAAAGGGATGAAATCATGGACGAATTTTACCAAAAATCTCCTCGCTATGAATCGGTATGTCGAAAAATGACCGATATTAATAAATTAAACAAAAATGTACGGATGTTTTCAATTGGAAATTCACTTTTAGGAAGAAAAATTTATGCTCTTGGTATTGGAAATTTAAAAAATGCCATTCTTTACAGTGGTGCAATACATGCTCAAGAATGGCTCACATGCTCGGTTTTGCTGCGCTTTTTTGAAGATCTTTCCTTAGAAAACGAACTTTTTGGCGTTAAGTTAGACGATGTTTTTAGTCAAAGAGGCTTAATACTTGTTCCACTTAGCAACCCAGATGGTGTTGAGATAGCTCTTGGTGGAGCAAAAACTGCAAAGCAACTAGCCGTTCCTGTACAAAATATAATTAACAAGTCATCTAGATCATGGCAAGCAAATGCAAGAGGAGTCGATTTAAACCATAACTTTGACGCAGGCTTTCAAATTTTAAAACAAATGGAAAGAGAAGCAGGAATTACATGTCCTGCACCAAGACAATATGGTGGTATATGTCCAAATTCAGAACCAGAAACGCGAGCACTGGTTTGGGCATGCAACAGCTTAAATATTCAAAAGATAATTGCATTTCACTCGCAAGGTGAAGAAATATATTATTATTACGGAAATAACACACCTAAAGAATCACAACTCATGGCCGACGCCCTTGCAGCGTCTTCCGGCTATACAGTTTGTGAACCAACCGGTCTTGCATCCCACGGCGGCTTTAAAGACTGGTTTATAAAGTCAAAATGCCGTCCGGGATTTACGGTAGAGATTGGAAAAGGTGAAAATCCGCTGCCAATTGATATGCTCATGCCAATATATAACCAAATTAAAGAAATGCTCGTTGTAGGAGTTTTGCTATAAAAATATAATTTTATAACCAATTTTTCCAATTTTTAATTTAAGGCGACGCCTCATAGTAACCAAAAACGGCTGATAAAATAATGCAAAAGAAAAAACGCCAGGTTTTCCCCCGACGTTTCACTATAATTATGTCATAATGGCGAGCTTAATTAAGCCAACTTAGTTTTTTGTCAGCCATATAAAGGTTTGCCAATGCAAACATCACATTCATTTTTTGAATCTGTTTT
>CAJTNJ010000031.1 GCA_910577565.1 uncultured Oscillospiraceae bacterium
TTTTCTTTTGAGATATTTTATCAACCGTTTTTGGCTATTATGAGGCGTTGCTTTATATAATTTTGGGTAAATATTTAAGGCAATATCATATAATTAAGGTTTGAGAACGAATTTAATATTCGTATCCAAATATAAAGTTATCAAGTGCCATACAATAAAGTTAAACATTCATCAGAGATTGAACTTATTAGGCCGCCAAATAGTGCTTGCCAGATAAAGATTTGCTAAAGTTAACATCATATTCAGTTTTTCACGCTGTTTGACTATCCCTCTGTATCGCGTGTTTTCCGGTATCGAAATATACCTTTAAAAATAGCAAAAATATGCTCTACCTTAGCACGTATTGATGACTCCTCATGGCTTTCCGTATCTTGATCTGGGCTTGGGATCTTACAGAATTTTTCTTGTTTTGTTATGGCCTGCCATTAATTTATATATGATTTTTTCAACGAATGAGCGTCTGGGTCTCTTTTCTTTTTTTGTTATTGGTATATGATGGTGCCGCTATCAACGTAGAGTCTACAATTTTTCCTTTTTTAAAAATCAGGCCTTTTTTTGTTAACAGACTGACTACCTGCTGGAACAATTTTTCCTGCTAGCCGTTTTTTATAAGTATGTTAGGAAATCGTCCTGTTGTGTCTCCGTTTGGTATTTGATTACTGGATTAAATTCCACAAAATTCAGAAAAATGCTCGGCTGTCGATCATCTCGGTAGCCATTGCTTCATCCAATAAGTCATAAAGATTTTACAGAATATGTAGATGCAACATCAGATCCAACTCTTATGGCTTGTTGCTGCACTCTCCTTTGTATTGTAGTAGTATGGCCCTGATTAGGTGTTTTCCAATTTCCAAAAGGTATGATTTCCTCAATCTTTGTTAAAAATATTTTTTTCTTTGTTATTGTCTGGACTAATTCATAGTTCACATATGACAGACTTATTTGTTTATTCATATTTCTATTTTACATTTATTAACCACTATTTGCAATCTTTTGTGCGTCGTTTCTATAAATATATTGGCGCTATAATGGTGATGTTTTTTAAATCAATCTTTTAAAAACAATTTATATCACCTACAATATATACTTCAAAATCTGTTGCCAAGACTTTAAAAATTCTGGTTTTTTTTGAGCGGCTCTGTTAGCAGGACTTGTAGAAGGCAAATAGATAGCTTTTATACCGGTTTGATGTTCTGCAAGCCGACTATAATAATTAAAGGCAGTTTTACCGGTAGTAAATATAGCTTTTATCTTTGCTGCGTTAAGAATAACACTAAAATCATTCACAACAGCACTGCGAATACTGCTATCTGCGGCTCCTTTAATGTCAGCTTCTAAAAGCACATCCCACAAAGCAATATGATGGGAAAGTACAAAGGCTTTTCGTGCTTCTATTGTGGGTTGTGGTTCAGCTTTATCCAGCAGATCTGCAAGCAAAGGCCAAAATAGGTTTTGTTTATGGCCATAATAAAAACCGAACGTACGTGAGGCAGGACTGGGTATGCTGCCTAAAATTAAAATGCGCGAATTTGCATCGTACACAGGTTTAATATGGTGTATTACATGCTCAAAATTAGTGTTGCCTTTTTGGTTTGCCAAAACTATATCATTTCCTTTTTTAATAAATATTTTTGCAAACATTGCACTCGGGTGATATTAAATATGAAATGTATAATAACACGAATAAGAAAACAAAACGACATTAAGACGTTAAGGCAATATCATATAATTAAGGTTTGAGAACGAATTTAATATTCATATC
Source organism: uncultured Oscillospiraceae bacterium (assembly GCA_910577565.1). Classification (GTDB taxonomy): domain Bacteria; phylum Bacillota; class Clostridia; order Oscillospirales; family Ruminococcaceae; genus RUG12519. The sequence goes on from CAJTNJ010000031.1 coordinate 1,763, forward strand.
CAAATATAAAGTTATCAAGTGCCATACAATAAAGTTGAACATTCATCAGAGATTGAGCTTATTAGGCCGGCAAATAGTGCTTGCTTGCCAGATAAGGATTTGCTAAAGTTAACATCATATTCAGTTTTCACGCTGTTTGACTATCACTATGTATCGCGTTTTTCGGTATCGAAATATACCTTTAACAATAACAAAAATATGCTCTACCTTAGCACGTATTGATGACTCCTCATGGCTTTCCGTATCTTGATCTGGGCTTGGGATCTTACAGAATTTTTCTTGCTTTGTTATGGCCTGCCATTAATTTATATATGATTTTTTCAACGAATGAGCGTCTGGGTCTCTTTTCTTTTTTTTGTTTTTGGTATATGATGGTGCCGCTATCAACTTTTAAAAATCAGGCCTTTTTTTGTTAACAGACTGACTACCTGCTGGAACAATTTTTCCTGCTAGCCGTTTTTTATAAGTATGTTAGGAAATCGTTCTATTGTGTCTCCGTCTGGTATTTGATTACTGGATTAAATTCCACAAAATTCGGAAAAATGCTCGGCTGTATATCAATTCGGTAGCTGTTACTTCATACGATAAATCATAAAGATTTTACAGAATATGCAGATGCAACATCAGATACAATTCATAGGGCTTGTTGCTGTGTTCTCCTTTGTAATATTACAGCTTGATTAGTGCTTCACACTTTCCCCATGGATGGTATGATTTTATCAATCCTTGTTAAAAATATTTTTTTCTTTGTTATTACTTGAACTAATTCATAGTTCACATATGACAGACTTATTTGTTTATTCATATTTCTATTTTACATCTATTAACCAATATTTGCAATCTTTTGTGCGTCGTTTCCTTAGATTTTCTATGCAAAGGTGCTATATAATTACTTAAATCTGAATTTACATCTTCTACAGTGTAAGTCACATTTTTGTTTTTTAGTGATATATGAGTTCCGTAATAGCATACTTAGGAATATGCATAATAGGTTTAGAATAATAATGCTCTGCCTTTGGTGATTTGTCTACAAATTTTTGTATCCTTTCACGACTCTTTTCATATGCTATATTATATCATACTATTTGTCGTTTATCTATGCTTACCAGTGTTATCACATATATTATTATGTTTTTTTATATAACTGTAGGGTTTATTGCTTTTTTTGCTAATTTGTTGCATTTTTAAGCACTATTTCCTTAGCATATTCTTTTATCCAGCGTATACATGTATTTTTTATTGTTCCCAACAGTCCTCCCTAATGCTATTGAACTGTTTTCTTCTATATACAATCTTATTGTCTATTTCTTTGTATAGCTCCTTTCTTTTGAATTTGGCGTATATTTCTTCCCACAGTGCTTTTGTATATTTAGCTTACTTCCTTTGTTTTTCCTACTTTTATTTGTTGGTTTTCTTTTTTAAATTTTTAATATTTCATTTTTTTTATTATATTATTTTTATTTCCTTTTTGCATTTTATATATTATTTTTGGGCACTTTCTTCTTTGGGAGTATCCAAATAAAAGAGAATAAGATATAATGAAATTTATGGAAAATATAAAATGCCCACAATGCGGGAACGAAAAAGTATGCAAAGCAGGAAAACCGAAAGGTAAACCGCAGCATCAATATAAAAAGTGCAGAACAAAATTC
>CAJTNJ010000032.1 GCA_910577565.1 uncultured Oscillospiraceae bacterium
TAGCTAAGTTCTTGTACCCTTCACTTAAATCTACTTTTTTCTTTCTTCTTTTCTATAAACTTATTTAGGGCACTCCCTTTACATAATAAATATTGTTTTATTTTTAAATATTTGTTATAATATATTAAAATTATTTTGTATATTATACAAGGAGAAGTTTTAGGTGACGCTTAAAAGGTTAATATCGATTATTTTAACAGTGAGTATAATTAGCACGAGTTTTCCGCTGTTGTTTCAAGTTAGTGCGCAAAATGAAGCAACTTATATTGAAGCTACGCAATTTTCTATATCAGAAGATGGTAATGTTCAAACAGATGCAATACCGGCTCAACCAGTTTATGAATATATAATAAATAATAAAGATAACTTTATAGAATTCATGACTAAACCTTTGCTTTGGAAAAGTAACTATAAAGTTACTTTAGCATGTGATATAGATATGAAAGGTAAAGTATTTAAACCTATAAAAGAGTTTAGTGGTGTGTTTGATGGATGTGGGCATACAGTAAGTAATATTTTGATTAAAAACAGTGCAGGACTTTATAGAACCTTTGAGCTTGCGTTTATAAAAACATTAAATAAATTTGCAGAAATAAAAAATGTTAATTTTGAAAATTACAGCATAGAAGATACTTCTTGGTTTTGTCATAATTCTGAGAAGATATCTGTGTTTGTTTTAAATAATCATGGCACTGTTGCGGGCGTTAATATAAACAATGTTAGCATGAATGATGTTTATGAAAGTGGTAAAGCAGCTGGTTTTGTGCTCAACAATAAGGAAAATGGCGTAATAGAAAATTGTTCTGTAGAAAATATATGTTTGAAAAGATCGAATATTAATGCTGGATTCGTGGGTATGAATGCCGGTAAAATAACAAATAGTAGCACAACGCTACCAGTAAATAGTGAAGATTTAGCAGGCGGTTTTGTTAGAGAAAATGTTGGTACTATAGAATGGTGCATATCAATAGGTGATGTAAATAGCGCTAAATGTGCAGGAGGTTTTTGCGGAAACAATTTAGGCGAGATTGTATCTTGCAAATCAGAATGCAATGTTAAAGCGAAAACGAAATCAAGAAAAATTGGAACAATATGCGGAGGTTTTGTTGGTGAAAATAACGGAATAATAAAAGATAGTAGTTCAACAAAAAGTGTAGTAGGCCAGGAATGTGTGGGTGGTTTTTGTGGCAAAAATGACGTTAAGGGTGAGATAAATTCCTGTAAATCTACATGTGATGTTAAATCAAAAACAAATATTGCATCAATTTATTGTGGAGTCTTTGTAGGATCAAATAAAGGTGAAATAAAAAATTGTGATTGTGATGGAAAAGTAGATGGAAATGTAAATGCTGAGAAGATTATAGCAATAGGAGTAGGTGTTACAATAACAGCAATTTTAATGATTTTGGGAATATGTTTTTTGTTAAAAAAATTTAAAGTTGATAAAACTAAAAACGCTATGTTAAGAGGAAAAAAAGATGGATGTTTTATGGGACCAAAAGATAGTATATTGTCTATGATGCCAATTAATACAGTTAATGAGTATAATGGAGGAATTTATGGTTTAATTGAAGAAGATTTTAAAAATAACGCAAAAAAATTAATTAGTGCTAATGATCAGGAGTTATTAGCAGCAGCTAATAAATTTATTGAAAATAATATCAAAACTTTAGAAGCGCAAAAAAAAGTATCAAATGTTACTGATGAAATTTATAATATATCTAAAGATGTTATAAAAGAAGGTTATATTAGTTTTGTAAGATGTATTAAAAATATAAAAAATATTGATATTAATAATATTACACAAGATGTTATTAGTTCTGCTGAGAATTCTATGATGAATACTATTTGGAATGAAGCAACCAAGGCTCAGACTAATTTTGAAAATGAATATGAGTATCTTAAAAATGCTTTAAGCACCGGGTTTATTGTATCATTGACAGTGGCACTCATAGGAGGAACTTCATCGGTAGGTGAAACAATAAAGAAATTAAGGCGTGGTTATGCACATGTAGGAATATTTGGTGGCAACAATTTTGGAACAATGGTTGGATGTACTGCTAATGGTAGTCAAGTGACAGTAAAGACATTGTATAATAAATATAGTATGTGTGGTGGTTTTATAGGAACAAATGTTGGAACCATAAAAGACTGCAGTGTAACTGGAAGTGAAATATCTAATAAAACATACACAGGAGGTTATTTGGGTGGCTTTGTAGGAGAAAATATTGGCAAAATAGAAAATAGTACTACTAAAGTATCAGTAGCTAGCGGTAAGTGCACAGGAGGTTTTTGCGGAAATAACATAGGTGAAATAAGTGGCAGCAGATCCGAAGGCAATGTCACAGCAAATGCAAAAATAGTTAAGACAACGTGTGGTGGCTTTGTAGGAGTGAATAGTGGTAAAGTGAAAGACAGCTTTTCAATAGGAAGTGTAACGGGTCAAGAATATGTAGGTGGATTTTGTGGAGACAACTTAGGTGAAATATCAAATTCTAAGTCAGAAGGTAACGCAAAAGCAAGCACAAAAGTTAACACTAACAGATGTGGAGGTTTCGTAGGAGAGAATGCTGGTATAGTTAAAGATAGCACATCAACAGGAAGCACCACAGGAGAGGAATATGTAGGTGGTTTTGCAGGTGTGAACAAGCTTGAAATAAGTGGTTGTGATGCACGTGGTAAAGCAACAGCAAAAACTAAGGCGCATACAGCACTAGCAGGAGGATTTGTTGGAGAGAACGAGAAGGGCTCAATAACTGATTGTGCAGCGACAGGAGGAGCGGATTCAAGGTCAACATCAGGTCAAGCAAAAGCAGGAGGTTTCGTAGGAATTAACAAGGCTAACATAGTAAGTTCAAAAGCAAGTGGTGAAGTATATCTAAGCGCTGGAACTTGCCATAAAGACGATGGCTGTGGAGGCTTTGTTGGCAGGAATGATCAAGGTGGCAACATATATGGATGCTATGTAGAGGCAATAGTAGAAACAACGAAAAGAAATAAAGGTGGCGGATTTGTAGGAGAGGCAAAAGATAACTCAGGAATATATAACTCTACGTGCAAAACAAAACGTATAATATCAAAAAAAAGAAAAACTGAAAAAGCGGATTTTTGGAAGAATAAAGATGATAACGCAGTAATTAAAAATTACAATTTAAATTAGCAATTTAATGAAGGTATTGTGAAAGTTAACAATATCTTCATAAATTGTTTACATAAAAAGTATTGAATCAAAAATAAATCTTTGATAATATGATTGTGTTAAGATATTTACATATTAAAGTTGAGTGATAGAAATGAAAGTGAAAAGAATATT
>CAJTNJ010000033.1:0-216 GCA_910577565.1 uncultured Oscillospiraceae bacterium
GGATATTGAATTAAATCCTATACAATTAGAAGGTCTGGCATTTGCTACAGCATGGAAAAAAGGACAAGCAGAATATTATACTGAAATGTTACAACAAATCAATGAATTATTTTGTCAATTAATAAATAAAAACAAAACGAGAAAAATATATGATCAATATGCATTATATGAAAGCATATTTCATAAATGGAAAAAAATTTTTACGCATATTAAAAA
>CAJTNJ010000033.1:231-3226 GCA_910577565.1 uncultured Oscillospiraceae bacterium
TGGCGGGTTTAATAAAATTCCAGCTAAAATAAAAGAGACTTATAAATCCAGTAAATTTTATCAGGATTCATAAATATCTTTTTGAATTTTTATCTATTATAAAAGGCAGGTGAATTTTGAATGAATGTAGCAATTATTCTAGCAGGTGGAAGTGGACATCGAATGGAACAAGAAATACCAAAACAATTTTTGAACATCAATGATAAACCGTTAATCATATACACATTGGAGGCATTTGAAAAACACCCTAAAATAGATGCAATTCTTGTTGTTTGCATAAAAGGATGGCATGAGGTCTTAAAAGCATATGCAAAGCAATTTAAAATTAATAAATTGCAATGGGTAATTGATGGTGGCAGCTCTGGACAAGAATCCATACGTAATGGGGTTTTTCATTTACAAAATATTTGTACAAAAGATGATACTATTGTTATACATGATGGCATTCGCCCTTTAGTGGATGAAAATGTTCTTACGGATGTTATTGTTAAATGCAGCATATATGGTAATGCAGTTACTTCTATGCCATATAATGAACAAATTTTTGTTAAAAAAGATGAAAATACAACAAATCAATATATTCCACGAGAAACCCTTCAACGTGTATCGACTCCTCAAGCTTACCAATTTGAAAAATTATTATGGGCATATAATAAAGCTTTTACAGAAAATATAGGTATTGTAGGTTCTGCATATACAAATACCATGATGGTAGATTTAGGTGAAACGCTACATTTCTCTATAGGATCTGAAAAAAATATTAAAATAACAACTCAAGATGATTTAGATATATTTAAAGCATTAATAATGATGAAAAAATAATATGAGAGGAATTTATGTACATTAAACACGTCTTATACCAAGAGGATATTAAAAAAATTTTATCTTTACCTATTGATTGGAGTCAATTAAATCATAGCACAATTCTTATTGCAGGGGCAACTGGAATGATTGGCACAATGTTAGTAGATACTTTAATGGAAAGTAATAAAAAAAATAATAGTAATATTAAAGTATTAACAATAGGTCGTTCTTTGGAGCATGCTCAAAAACGATTTTCTACATATTTTAATCATCCACTATTTAAATTTATTCCTCAAGATATTAATCAAGAGATTTCTATTGATGAAGAAATTACATATATTTTTCATTGTGCCAGTAACACTCATCCAAAAGCATATGCATCAGATCCTATCGGAACCATTATGACGAATATTGTTGGAACCAATAATCTTTTGAAATTCGCTGCTTTAAATAATGTGAAACGAACTGTTTTTTTATCCTCTGTTGAAATATATGGTGAAAATACAGGATCTATTAGTCAATTTTCAGAGACAGATTTAGGATATATTGACTGTAATACAGTTCGTGCTGGATATCCAGAAGGAAAAAGAGCCGGAGAGTCACTTTGTCAAGCCTACATCTCAAAATGGGATATGGATATAGTTATTTCACGAATATGCCGAGTATATGGGCCTACCATGTTATATAATGACAGTAAAGCACTCTCTCAATTTATCAAAAATGCAGTAAATAAAGAAGATATTGTACTTAAAAGTGATGGATTACAACATTATTCATATTGCTATGTTGCAGATACAGTTTCTGCATTATTGTATATTTTGCTATACGGTGTAAAAGGAAATGCATATAATATTGCTGATGAAAAATCAGATGTATTGTTAAAAGATTTGACTTTAATGCTTTCTTCATATGTAGGAACAAAGGTATCTTATAAACTTCCAGATGAAATTGAAAAAGCTGGATTTTCAAAAGCAACGAAAGCTCTTTTGAACGCCCAAAAATTAAAACAATTAGGTTGGAATGCCTGTTATAACCTGGAAGATGGATTGCAAAGAACTTTGTCAATATTGATGGATATGTGATTGAGTATTGTTGTAAGGAGCTTTTTATTCATTCTATATCTAAAAAGGAGATATAAATAAATGTTAAAAAATGTGATAAAAAGGGTTCTCCAATATCAAAAAGAAGAAATCTGTAAAGAAATTATGGGGGGGGGTAATGAATGGTATAAAAAGAATAAACTATTACAAGAATTACAGCTAAACCATTTAAATGCATTAAACAAAAAAATAGACTTATTACAAACACAAATCGATTTGCTAGAGTTAAAAAAAACGAAAGAGCAAATAACCTCTCAATTAACAGAAATCCGAAAATTTCAAGATTGGAGAATATGGTTAGCAGAAAAAAGATTAAAAAGTGAATTTTTTAATTTACACTTTTATTTAGAAAAAGCTGGTATGATTAGTTCAGTTGAAAATTGTGAAGATTTTATATATAATCTTTATTTTTATGATAACAATAGATATTATTCATTTATGTCTGCAAAAGAAGTGTTTAAGATATTATTACCATCGATCAAGCCTTCTTCTATTATAGATTTTGGTTGTGGAACAGGAAGTTGGCTATATGCCGCTAAATCCTATGGAGTCAAAAAAATATTAGGTATTGATGGTGATTATGTACCTAAGAATATGTTAATGATTCAAGATAATGAGTTTAAAGCTGCCAATTTACAGGAGAAAATAGATTTAGAAGAAAAGTTTGATTTGGTTATTATTTGAAAAAAAGATTATATGATGTAAATGCACAACCGAATGTTTTTTCAAAAGAGTTTTATGTCACCTGGAAAAATCCCCCTTATGATTTTGCCTTGGATCTCTATGCCTTATATATGGCTCAGGTTCAGGAGTGTAAGGTAATACGTTTTTCTGTTCAATTTCCACCTCGAATTTATGGAGAATCCCATTGGAATACGGGAATTGGAGCAAAATGGAAATTTATTAAACGTACTATAGATTTCAGCAAAAAAATGAAAAAGGCAGGGATTCAATAATGGAATTTATTGCACATCGAATCAATACATTGAAAGAACTGAAAGAACCGGACACCAGTTATGGTGTGGAACTGGATCTGAGAGATGACCTTAATGGACGCGTTTACATATCTCATAACCCTTTTGAACCAGGGG
>CAJTNJ010000034.1 GCA_910577565.1 uncultured Oscillospiraceae bacterium
AACATTTTGAGGTTGCAGAATTGGATGAACTGTACTGGTTTCTTGAGCGTAAGCCACGGACAAAAACACGCGAAAACGTATATATTATGACGATGGTAAGCCGGAATCCACACCAAATTCTGGGCTACATTGTAAGCCGGGACAAGTCATCAAAAACTATTCAGCAGATTGTAGATGCGGCTCCTGAGGCGAAATTCTATTGCACAGATGGGTACGTTGGGTACTTGGACGTAGTCTTTCCCGGAGAACATATTTTTAACATCCACAATAAAAAGGACACCTTCACTGTGGAAAGTGTCAATGCTGATTTGCGCCATTATATCCCAACACTGGCTCGGCGGAGTAGATGTTTCCCCAGAAAGTTAGACAATCTCCAGGCGGTTCTTGATCTTTTTGTTCTAGCCTATAATTGTTTTGGCTCCCAGAAAGAACTCTATCGTTCCCATCATCCTGGAGTTACTGTCCCTTTTTCTCTCTTTGATTTTCTTTAACTCTTTGATTGGATACTCCCTTTATGCGTTTACAAACTGCACTAGTTTGACTTCTGTAACTTATAACGGAATATTTGAACCGGAAAATTTACTTTCATTTAGTAGCTGCAGTAAATTAACCTCAGTAAATGTTCCGGCTAACTATAAAGGAGGAGATACCTTCTGTGGTATAAAAGTCAATAAAATAGACGAACAGATCATATATACAGGTAATTGCGGCGATAATGTTACATACAAATTTGATGGAGAGACTTTAACTATCTCTGGAAGTGGAAAAATGACTGATTATTCCAATGTCTCCTCTGTACCATGGAATGCTTATAAAGATTTTATCGAAAGAGTAGTAATAAAGTACGAGGACGGGGACGACGTGACATCGATTGGGGATAATGCGTTTTCTGGCTGCAGTAAGTTGGAATCTGTAACTATCCCAGACAGTGTGACATCGATTAGGTCTGGTGTGTTTGATGGTTGCAGCGGCTTACAATCAATTAATGTTAGTGAGGATAATGCTAATTATAAATCTGAAGATGGAATACTCTTTTCTAAAGATGGCGCTACTCTAATACTATATCCTGCGGGGAAAACAGATACTTCTTATTCCATCCCAGACAATGTACAAACAATTGAAAATAATGCATTTGAAGGCTGCAGTAAGTTTGACTTCTGTAACCATAGGTAATAGTGTACAATCAATTGGGGACAGTGCGTTTTTGCAATGCAGTAATTTGAATTTTGTAATAATCCCAGACAGTGTGAAATCGATTGAGGATTATGCGTTTTATGGCTGCAGTAGTTTGACTTCTGTAACTATTCCAGGCAGTGTGACATCGATTGGAGAGAATGCGTTTGCAAATTGCAGTAATTTGACTTCTGTAGAGCTAAACAATGACTATGTTGTATCTAGTTTTTCTAGTGTTTTTTCGGATATCAAAGACACTATAACTTCTGTAACTATAGGTAAAGGCGTGCAATCAATTGGGGAAAATGCGTTTTCTGGATGCAGTGGATTACAATCAATTACTGTTAGTGGGGATAATGTTAATTATAAATCTGAAAATGATGTACTTTTTTCTAAAGATGGCGCTACTCTAATACTATATCCTGCAGGGAAAACAGATACATCTTATTCCATCCCAGACAATGTACAAACGATTGAAAATAATGCATTTGAAGGCTGCAGTAGTTTGACTTCTGTAACTATCCCAGACAGTGTGACATCGATTGGAAATAATGCATTTGCAAACTGCATTAATTTGACTTCTGTAACTTATAACGGAATATTAGAACCGAAATTTTCAAATTCAAATACAGTATTTGAGGGTTGCGCTGTAGAAAAAGTAGTTGTTCCGACTAACTACAAAGAAGAAACCTTTGGTGGTAAGGAAATCGATAAAACAGGCGCAAAGGTCAATCTAACAGGTACTTGCGGCGATCAAGACGACAATGTTAGATACACATTTGATGGAGAGACTTTAACTATTTCTGGAAGTGGAGCAATGTTTGATTATTCAAATGCCTCCGATGTCCCATGGAATGCTTATAAAGACTCTATTAAAAGTGTAGTAATAGAGAACGATGTGGAATCAATTGGAAATAAAGCGTTTAATGGATGCAATAATTTGACTTCTGTAACCATAGGTAATGGTTTGCAATCGATTGGGAATGGTGCGTTTGATGGCTGCAGCGGCTTACAATCAATTAATGTTAGTGAGAGTAATGCTAATTATAAATCTGAAGATGGTGTACTCTTTTCTAAAGATGGCGCTATTCTAATACTATTTCCTGCAAGGAAAACAGATACATCTTATTCCATCCCAGACAGTGTGGAATCGATTGGAAATAATGCATTTGAAGGCTGCAGTAGTTTGGAATCTGTAACTATCTCAGACAGTGTACAAACGATTGGAAATAATGCATTTGCAAACTGCATTAATTTGACTTCTGTAACTTATAACGGAATATTAGAACCGGAAAACTCAGGTAGTGTATTTGTAAACTGCAGTAAATTAACCTAAGTAGATGTTCCGATTAACTATGAAGGAGAAACTTTCTGTGATAAGTCAGTCAATAAACCGGTTAATCCAGACACTCCAGACAAACCGGTCAGCCCAGACACTCCAGACAAACCAAAAAAGCCGGGCAAAAAAGGCAATTCTAAAGCTGGAATAATCGCAGGAGCAGTTATTGCAGGAGTAGTTGTTGTCGCAATTGTTGTAATTATAGTAATGTTCGTAAAGAAAGTTGGTTGTTTTGCCAATGCTACAAACTCACTAAATGAACTTTCCGTTGCCGATGTCACAGGGAATGTTTATGAAGACCCTATCAAAAATGTAGTAACAGAGGACAGCGTGAACTCGATTATATGTGATGCGTTTGAGAGATTCAGTAGTTCGGGTTCTGTATGATTTAGTTAATAGATGCTATTCGTGATATATATTGCGAACCTTGGTCACTGTGGAGCTATAACTCTACAGTGACTTTTTCTTTTTTATATGACTCACCGTATTTGGCACTCTCATTTTTTAAAGCTCTTGAAACGGTAGTTCAACTACTTCAGCTAGCCCATCAAGCAGCAGCTCATCAAGTTCAAAATA
>CAJTNJ010000035.1 GCA_910577565.1 uncultured Oscillospiraceae bacterium
TATATAAAGAGCGTCATTTGGTTGAATGCTTCTTCCAAAAGCTCAAATGGTTTCGCAGAATCGCCACCAGATATGACAAATTGGATGCGTCTTTTCTCGCTTTCGTTTACATTGCCGCTATCGCTATTTTGTTGATTTAGCTCAGCCTTCACTATTTTTCAAACAAGCCCTAAACATCGGGGACAAAATTCAGGATGATCTCTGGCAACACTCTGGCAACAAAAAATCAGATAGCCTCTACTATCTGAATAATGAAAAGAATACCAATACTCTGAGCGAAATCTTATAAGCAAATCTGTTTAGAAAACATCTAACAGGAGCGAGTTCGAATAATGAAAAATTTTACACAGATTATTTTATATGGTAGGTAGTCTATAAGGTTATCTGCTGTATTCGAATTTGTATTTATTATATTAAAAATGCTGCGATTATGTTGCCATATATAAAATATATTGAGGATGGTGTAAAATGATGGAATATCCTTATGTATGTAAGTTACAGGTAAATAGTGTTTTTGATAACGAAATAGAGATTACTTTATACTCTGGGGTAACTATTTTCGTGGGGCCAAATGGGAGTGGAAAAACTCAAACATTAAAAAAAAATGAGAGATCATTTTAAGAAAAAAATAGAATCAAGCAAAGTTAGATATTTGTCATCAAATAGACTTGGAGAAATGGAACAATACAGATCAAGGGTTAATCAGTATTCAAAGTCTCCTAATGATTATCAAGTAGGTAGCCGCGAAACAAAACGGGTAAGACACGAAATTGAAACCGTATCAGGTGATTTTTTTGCAATGGACGATAAGAAAGATGTTTATATTAAAGTTGCGGAGAGATTATCGGTTTTATTTGGAAGACAGATATATCTTAGATGGGATGCGGGGAGTATGAAAGTCTTTTTTGAAAAGACAGATACTCAGAAGGAATATTCTGTTGCAGTAGAAGCGAGTGGACTAGTAAATGTTATATCAATTTTGGCTGCAATATTTGATGAAGATGTACAGGTTTTACTTGTTGACGAACCGGAAGTGTCGTTGCATCCACAATTACAATCATATTTGCTGAGAGAAATAAAGAATGCAGTCAAATTGTATGGTAAGACAATTATATTATCGACACATTCTACAGAATTGTTGTCTTTTGGAAATATTAATGATTTTAGTAATTTAGTTTTCTTTGAAGAAAAGAAAGTTCCAGTTCAGATAAATCCAAATGCACCAGAACTTCAAGGGAAAAAATTAAAAGATTTTTTGTTGAGAATGGGGCAGATATATAAAAATGGTTTTTTTGCAAAAAAAGTATTGCTCATTGAAGGGGCAAGTGATTTAATAATATGCCATTCGTTGATAAATAAATTGGATTTAAATATTGATGTGGCTGGTTCTCAAATTATTCCAGTTGATGGGAAAGGACAATTCCCTGTTGTAACTAAATTATTTAGGATGGTAAATAAAGAGGTAGCTATATTGACAGATTTGGATGGATTTATTGATGATAACAATATAGTTGATTTGTTTACAAATTTGCCAAAGGCAGTAGAGTTGGCTAATAGTTGTGGGAATGGAAATATTTTAGAAGCAGTCAATGGTACAAAAACTCAAATAACAGCGTTGGTTAAAAAACATAAAGATGATATGGAGGATATTTATAAAATTCATCCTTATTGGATTAATAAAAAAGAAGACGACGGTGAACTGAAGATTGCAAAAAGAGCATTGATTGGACAGCTTTTTAGTAAATCTGATATTGAGAAATGGCCTGATTGTCAAGAATGGAAAAGTATAAAAAGTAGGATAGAAGCATTACTTGCCATATTAGAAAAAGTGGGATGTTTTGTTCTTAAAAAAGGAGCAGTTGAAAGTTATTATAAATTTTCAGATAATACTACATATAGTGAGAAGCCGTCAGCAGCTGCAGAAGAAATATCGCATATGAGTGAACAAGATATTACTTTTGTCAATGAAAATTATAATGATATAGTAGCGGCTTTACGATATGTTGCAATAGCAAAAAAAGTTGATGAAAGCTTTGCAATAAAAAAAGAATTATTGAGTGAATTGGCTTTAGCTCTTGGTATTTTGCAACAAAATACAACTGAGAAAGATATATATGCAGCTATTAAACAGGCAAAGGGTAATGCAACGTCATTATTTAAGTATCAGATTATAAATTCTGATGGGAGATTAGGATTAAAGGTTGATTTACAATCAAAAATTGTAGAAGTACAGGGTTTTCCATTGATAATTTATGCAGGACAAAATGTTAATGAAAAGATTGATGAAGTTATTAAGTGCAGACAATAGAATGTTTTCAAATAATAGTGGCATTTAGGTATCATAACTTTAAATACTTAGCGGCAACATTTTGGCAACAGAAAATCAGCAAGCCATAATAAATGATGTAATTGAAGTAAAAATAGGTGTGTATTTGCATAAAACTTAAACAAAAATAGTTAAGAACAACAAAGAACACGCCGAGTTCGAATAAACAGAAATGCTTAGTAAATCCAGTGTTTATGCGGGTTTGCGGGCTTTGGAAAGGTCTTTTGATAACAAATTGATAACAGTCGTTTGAGTGCGATTATTCTTGCTGTCTGATGGTTTACAGGTGGGAGAATGATTTTTAAGCGGTTTAGATGACTGAAATAAATCCATATTATAACGCCCTTAGCTGTGGGTAGGAACTCATGGCTAAGGGCGTTTTTTGTCGTGTTTTTTGATTAGTGAATTGGGGTGATGGTTAAAGAGGTTTTTCCATAATGTAATTCGTCAAGGGGATATTTGACCTGATTACTTGCTGTTCCTTAATTACGCTATATCCTCTGTGAAGAAAGAACGGCTTTGCAGTGATGGAAGCATGGGTGGTTATTTTGCTTATCCCAAAAGCGTGTTCCAGTTTATCGCAGATAGCGGTGGCAATCCCTTGGCTTTGATAGTCCTTGTGGACATACAGCCTGTCAAGGTAGCCTGTCCTGTCAATATCGCC
>CAJTNJ010000036.1 GCA_910577565.1 uncultured Oscillospiraceae bacterium
TGCTGCTTTATAATTATTATTGCCTGATAGAGATTTTTTTCTTGTATCCTTAATACTATAATTTTCAAATGTAACATTTTCAAATACTGCTGTATCGCCCAATGTTTTTATAAATGCAAGTTCAAATTTTTTACCTTTACCTGACTCATCTTGAACCCCAAAATTGCTTACAGTATATCCACAACCGTTAAACTCCCCATTAAACTCTTCTATTGGTTTAAACATTGCTCCTTCCATGTCTATATTGCAAGTTAATTTAACCTTTACGTTATTTGACCAATATTCAGGTACAGTCATGAATTTTGCAAATTCATCTTTATTTCCTATTGCAAATTCATTAACCGGACTCTCTGCTGTTTGAACTATTGCTCCTCCCATATCTTGTGCGCTTACTGGAACGGTAGAAATAACGCTCGCACCCATTACACATAAAGTTAAAACTCCCGCTAATAATTTCTTTGTTTTCATTTTAGCAATATCTCCTTTTAATTAAAATTTATTTTTATATAATATCAATTATTTTTAAATTAAGCAATACTTATTATGTAAACAAATAATGAACATATTGTTAACTTTAAAATTTTTTCATTTTTCATAATAATATCTTTATAAATTTAATTTATTAATTTTAATTTGCTATACAATTTTCAAATACTGCCTTCTTATTATTATGATAACAAAATTCTGCTTTTTTTAATATTGGAGGCTCCAACGCATTGAAATATACATATTTTGTCTTACATATAGAGTTTTTTATTGTTGACTTTTTCTCGGCCTCTCCTACAAAGCCTCCTCCTTTTTTCTTGTGTGTTGTTTCCACTTTTGCTTCAGCATAACATCCGTCTATGCTGCCACCTTGATCGTTCTTTCCTACAAAGCCTCCACAGCCATCATCTTTGAAGAAAAGTCCTGCATATAAATATACATCTCCTGTTGCTTTTGAATTAGTTATAGTTGCTTTGTTTACTCCTACAAATCCTCCTGCTTTTGCCTGACCCGAGCTTGACCTTGAATCTGATCCACCTGTTGCTGCACAGTTAGTAATTGTACCTTTTTCATTCTTACCTGCAAAACCCCCTGAAACTCCTGTATGCCTCTTGGTTTTTGCTGTTACTTTTCCACCTGCATTACAATCAATTATATCCGACTTATTCACGCCTATAAAACCACCTACGTATTCTTCGCCTGCTGCACTTCCTGTTGATGCGCAACTGCTTATTTTACCTATTTCATCATTACTGCCTACGAAACCGCCACATCTGTTGATATTAACTTTTGTGCTCGCTTTAGCGTTACCTTCGGACTTAGACTTTGATATATCACCTGTATTATCACCACAGAAGCCTCCCACATATTCCTGACCTACAGCACTTCCTATTGATGTGCATTCATTAACTATACCACTATTCTCTCCTATAAAACCACCACACTTTGTCTCAACTGTTTTTGCGTTTGCTATGACGTTTCCTTCAGACTTGCCAACACTTATTTCACCTGAATTACTTCCGCAAAATCCACCTGTGCACTTACCGTTAGCTACCAATACTGTGGCAGTTCCATTCTCTATCTTACCACTATTTTCTCCTGCAAAACCTCCCAAATTGCCTCCTGTATATGTTTTGTTACGTATTTCGTTACCTGTTGCATCACTATATTTTATGATTCCACAATTTACTCCTACAAACCCACCACATATATTATATTTATTATATAGTGTCTTTGCTGTTAATGATATACTGTTAGAACCACAATTATTTATTTCACCCGAATTTACTCCACAAAATCCTCCCACATATGCATATTTGCTTCCCGCAGTTAATCTTGTTGTAACCCCTAACGCAGCACCTCCTATGCATGTCGCAATTAGTGATATAAAAAAAACATTTTTAAAAAGTAACTTAGCAACTACATTTTTTACATTTTCTAACTTTTTATATTCATCACGAGCTTTATCAATATTAAAGCTAAGTCTACGCATTTTTTTCCTGCGTCCTTGTAAACTATTCATGCTTTGATTCCAATTAAAATTCTCACAAGATTTAGATACATTTATTTTAGGTTTGCTATCAGGTTGGATATCAAGCAGTTTAGAATTCTCTATATTTCCATAATTGACTTCACTTATTTCATCTTTGCAACCAAGCCATTCAAAAGATTTAGATTCATTTATTTTATCAATATCAGGTCGGGGAAGCAATTTAGAATTTCCACTCATTTCAGAATTGACTTTATCTATTTCATCTTGGAGATCAGACCATTCAGAATTAGCTTTTTTTAAATTAGAATTTGCTTCATTTTTTTTCTTTCGTATCTCAAAATATTTTAATAAAAATATAATAACAATAATTAAGATCACTCCTAATGTCACACCCACTGCTATTCCAACCACTTTCTCACTGTCTACACAACCGTCTATTTTCCCTTTAAAACTGCAATCCTCTATTTTACCTTCATCTAATCCTACAAAGCCTCCACAATTAACCGACGCAATATATGTATGTGACTTCACATCACATGTAGCCTTACACGAACTTATTTCACCCT
>CAJTNJ010000037.1 GCA_910577565.1 uncultured Oscillospiraceae bacterium
GTCATCCTCAGGAAATTTGGTATCAGGATAATTATTTATCCAGTCTTCGATCGGAATATCCACAAGAAATTTACTTAAATTATCTCTAACACGCCAATAATTATATATGTTTTTTCGTAAAGTATCCATAAGAAAAGCGCCTGGCTTAGGGTGCTTAATCAGTTCATCAATTTTCCTACAAGCGATTATTAGCGTATCCTGCACCAAATCTTCCGCTGCTAAAGACCCTTTCATCATCTTGTCAGCATATTTACACAAATTTTCATATTCAATTTTGTACAATGCCAATATAAAATTTTGCTCATCAGATGTAAGTTTTCTTGATTTATCTTTTTTCATAATAGCAACCCATCACTTCATTTTATATTTTTTAGCTGCCTATCTATATTTTAGCATGTTTTGGTTGTTTTGCCAACTCTTTTAAGAATTATTGTTTTAACTCTATTCTATCTAATTCTTTTAGATAGAATCTTGTCATTCTTTCCATTGATTCTAAATTTTCTTTTGGTTGACCATTTAACATAGCGTTAATATTTTTTATTGAAGCATTGTTTCTATCAGCACTCAACAAGGCATTCATTGATACACCTAATGCTTTAGATAACTTGTTAAAAACAGTTATACTCATTTCCTTTTCGCCACTCTCAATTTGCGCCATATATGGTTGTGTAACGCCTATCATTTTTGCTAGCGCATATTGGGATATTCCCAGTTTTTCACGAAAAAATATAATATTACTAATCAATACTTGTTTAAGTTCTTCATCCAATTTATACTTCATTGACAATCACCTGTTATATTATAGTTTTTAATAAAAATATTTTAGCTATAAATATTATAACCTATTTGAATAATAAAGATAATATGCCAAAAGCTATATTTTTAATAACTTGTTTTTAAAGAAAAAAGTTCGTCAAGCTGGCAATTCCATTAGCGCTATGATAAAATTTCAAATAGCAAGTCAATCAAAAAATATATAGACTTTTTTCCTGCCTTGTGCTAAAATAAATATTAGGAGAAACGCTAATGACAATAGACAAACAATTATATGAAGATATTGACTCTGTTCAACAAAACCCACAAAAAGACGCTGCTTGCAAACGTTTGCTGGCGCATAAAGTTTTTTTAGCCTGGATAATGAAAACTTGTCTAAAAGAATACCAAAATTGTTCTGTTGATGAAATTATAGAACAGTACATTGAGGGAGAACCTTGGGTAAATCAAATTCCCATTGATAAGGATAAAACCAATCCCATTATCAAAGGAGAGCAAAATGAAGATACCAGTATAAACGAGGGTAAAGCGGTTTACGATATTCTCTTTTATGCGGTAAAACCCGGCTCAGTTAAATCTGTCAAAGAGTATATCCGCCTGCTTATCAATATTGAACCGCAAACTGAATGGTATAATGATTATCCCATAATGAAAAGAGCCATCTACTATACCAGCCGAATGATTTCCTCACAAAAAGGCCGGGATTTTTTCAATTCAGATTATGGCAAAATCTCAAAAGTAGCCAGCATTTGGCTATGTATGGATACACCAAAATATTTACACAATACCATTAACTATTATGAAATGCAGGAGCGCCAGCTGGTAGGCAATATGCAAATGCCTAAAGAAACTTATGATTTGCAAACTGTTGCATTAATTTGCCTGGGGAAACCGGAGGAAGATAATTACAACGGAACCCTGGAAATGCTGGAAATATTGCTTTCTACTGAAAGAAATATAGAGGAAAAAGAAAAACTCTTAAAATCAAAGTTTAACATTGTAATGACACCAAAAATGAAAGAGGAGGCGCAGATTATGGGCAGCTATGGTTTAGGAATGCTTGAAAAGGGCAAGCGTGAAGGTATAAGCATTGGCATTGAAAAAGGCATTGAACAAGGTATTGAACAGGGCATTGAAAAGGGCAGATTTGAGGAAAGATTGTCTAACATTCAAAGCCTTATAACAACATTAAGGCTGTCTGCCGAGCAAGCTATGGATGCACTCAATATTCCACAAGAGGAGCGCAGTCAGTATCTTACCAAACTCAAACATCTTAATTAACATCGGAGTAAATTAAGGTAATTTTAACTAAAGTTAAAATACTTGTTTTCAACCAACCCACTCCTAATCCAGCTTTGCCAAATTAGGGGTGGGTTGATTGTAGCAAGCTGGGCGTCTGGGTACCCAAACGCAAAAATGGCCTATTCGGTTAATTCCGAATAGGCCATTTCGCTTGTGCGCAGCATCCAGCGCAGTCGGATCAGGAGCAATGCCCCCGAACCCCCTTTAACTTCCAAAAAGGACTCCTGCCCCCTTTCCCCTATTTAGGGACAGAAAAATAAGTGATAAAACGGAAAGGAAAGGGGAATTAAATTATGGAAACTAAAAAACAAAAAGGTATGGCTCCGCCTAGATACGATGAAGCTTTCAAAGAAGGCACTATTCGTATGGTAACTGAACAAGGAGGTT
>CAJTNJ010000038.1 GCA_910577565.1 uncultured Oscillospiraceae bacterium
TATTTACAAGGAACGTACCGCCTGTGAACGCGTCAACGACCGCGTTCTCAATGACTATTGCCTGCAGAGCCTGAAAATACGCGGCAGGGATCATTTCTCATTCTGGAGTATGCTCATTGGCATCTGCATACATCTTGATGCGAGATATAAAGTGGCACATTTGTACGCTGTCTGATCTATTATGAATACACTCGAACTCTATAACCAGCCATTTATCCTGTTAAAAAACGCATTTCTAACAGGCTTACTACTTTATGCCCTTTTTTCGGGAAAGTTCCCCTGAACAATTTTAAAATGAACATTTTTCTCTCCCACTTGTTGAATTCGTTTATATGGCCTGTTTTTCTGTTGCATCTTCAGTGAGTTTCCGAGACTACTCTCCCCATTACTCTATAACAATATCAGAAACCAAATGATATGTCTCGAATATGCATCTCGATCTGCCGCTCTGTAACTCCATACAATATACTTTATTTACTTTTGTACCCCAAAAATTCCTTTCCGTATTTACATAAAACAGATACTCGTCATCCACACACTTTAAAATCCAATTTCCAGAATTATACTTTTTATATATTTTCATCCTATTATCCTCTAAACTGTATTCACCCAGTTCATACCCAAGTTCAAATCCAAAGCCATAAAAATTCTTAACATAATTTGATATAAAATATATCTTTTCTTCGCTTTCACTAAAAACAAAGTTACATATATCTCCATACATTAATATTGGAATTGATTCATTTTCTTCGTATAGATACAATTTAAAGTTTGAATCTTCATAATGTGTATAATATAATTTTCCCGAATCAGTCCACTTATATTGCCCTCCTTCATAATTCTCTATTTCTTTTATCAGTTTCTTTTGTGTTAAATGATAGCTAAAAACAGTATCGTCTAATGCAAATGTAATCTCCTGACCGTTTGATCTGTACTGTATCATCATAAGACTTGGGTTGTAATGAAATTTATCCTGCAAAGCCGCATCTTTGCAGTAATCTAATATTTTTAACTCCTCAATATCATTTGTATTGATTATTTTTTCAATCACTTTATTAAGATCATTCAGATAGAGGACAGATGACCTGTTGTCATTGTAGTCAAAATAGCATACACAGTCATTTAATAGCAATTCCTTTTCTGCTATATATGGTTTCTCTTCTCCTTCTTTTGTCAAAAATATGACAATTTTGTCAGGATGATCATCTCTTTTATTATTGTAAAGTTTATAACTCCAAAATATAATCAACACAAAACTCAAGAAAAAAATACTTTTTTTAATCCTTTCCATTTTTTTGCCCCTTTAACAGCTTCATTAGATGTACATGTATTATATCAGTTAACCTTGGAGTTCCAATAGCCAACTCAAAATCACCCATTTCACCTACTCCAATAAAATCCCATGTATCTTCCAAAAAAACCATTCTCACATAAAAACTATCATTAGGAGTCGTATGACCTACACCTTCTTGACAAGTTACAAAATATGGATCAACCACCCCTAATATTTCCCCTGCCACAGTATCACAATTATGTGAATATAAGTTATATATAGCATTAGGCTCATTTTGTAAATAAGTATTGATATCCTCCACTACATTTCCATCAGTATATAATTTTACATAATATTCTGCTGTCGCAATTATTTGATCATACTCTTCAGCCGTAATGCTTCTTTTCAAAGCTCTGTCATAATTGTCACTGTTATACCAATCGCCAGGCATTTTAACGTCTATATCACCTGTTTTTAAAAACTCCTCTGTTTCTTCCTTTGTTAGGAATTCGTGCCCCATATATCCTAATGAATCCTCACCCTTCAACGCAGACATTGTATCACCTGTACCCATATATGTATAAAACTCACTTGTACCATCTATATTTTCTACAAGGATAGAACTATGACCAAAAACTTTTGCTCCATCCATATTATTTAAATAACTCATACTTCGCATACTGAAATATGATAAAAAAATAAAATCAATACTTTCATAAATAAAAATGGTATAGGTACTTCATCTTTGCTATAATGAAATCGCAATAAAAATCATCAGCAAAAGGAGACCTATACCAATGAAAAGCATAGCAGAAATTTTTGATAATAGCAAGGAATTACTTGATAGTATTTCAAATTTTATGGATAAATATATTGGATCTTCGTTACTAAGAAAATGCGGGATTACCAAAATCGTTGACAGTGTTACGGAAAAGTCCGTTTATGAATATGCAGACAACCCGATTTCACGTCTCATAGGAACAACCGTTAAGGAGTCTAAATTCCTTGAAAAATGTGTAAGCGCCGGACAGCTGCTGACAGATAAGATCCTGGCTGGTTTCACTGCGGCAAGCCCGTACCGTATGTTTGAGACGGGGAACTTTTTCCGTGACTATAAAAAGGACACTTTCT
>CAJTNJ010000039.1 GCA_910577565.1 uncultured Oscillospiraceae bacterium
TGATATAAATAGAAGTGGATAATGAAGGTGTTGTGAAAGTTAACAATATCTTCATAAATTGTTTACATAATAAATATTGATTGATTAATAATTATTTAATATTATTAATAGCATGAGAATATTTATTTTAAGAGGTTTATGTAAAAGTGAAAATTAATAATCAATTAGTAAAAATCAAAAATAAGTATAAAAAGTTAATAGCGGTTGTTTTAACAGTAAGTATAATTGCCACAAGCTTTACATCAGTGATTCAAGTAAATGCGCAAACAGAAGAAGGCACTTCTAGTCAAGCTGCTCAAGTTATTGCGGCGGAAGATGAAAACGTGCAAACAGCATCAAGACCAGCTGGGTTAACCGAGGAGTTTGTAATAAAAAGTAAGTATGATTTTTCTAAATTTGCGACAAAATCTAAATATTGGGAAAGTAATGTTAAAGTTACTTTAGAATGTGACATAGACATGAAAGGTAAAGTGTTTAATTCAATAAAAAAATTTTGTGGAGTTTTTGATGGTTGTGGGCATACAATAAGCAATTTGAAAATTCAAGATAATTCAGGCAAATGTAATAATGTAGAGTTTTCATTCATAAACATATTGAATGAATGTGCAGAGATAAAGAATGTTACGTTTGATAATTATACTATAGAAGGCAAGTCTGATATTAAAAAAGCAGCAGGGTTGATTGTGACAAATCATGGAACAATATCAAGTGTGGGTATTGTAAATGGAAAAATAAATAACATTGATAAAAAGGTAAAATCAGCAGGATATGTACTTAACAATGAAAAAGAAGGAATAATAGAAAACTGTTTTGTAGGAATGAACAATAAAGATGCAAATATTAAGTCTGGGTTTGTGGGAACAAACTTAGGTAAAATAACAAAGTGTAGTACGAAATTATGTGTAAATAACAAAGATATAGTAGGTGGGTTTGTTAGTGATAACCGAGGTATTATAGAAAAATGTAATTTTAAAGGAGACGTAAACAGTCAAAAATATGCGGGTGGTTTTTGTGCTATCAACTCAGGAAAGATTATATCTTGCAAGTCAGAAGGTAATGTTACAGCGAAAACAAAATCAATGAAAACTGCAACTATATGTGGAGGTTTTGTAGGAGAGAATAGCGGAATAATAAATGACTGTAGTTCAATAGGAAAAGTAGAAGGCCAGGAATTCACAGGAGGCTTTATAGGAATAAATAATGACAAAGGTGAAATAAGTTCGTGTAAAGCTACATGTGATGTGAAATCGCACACAAATGTTGCGACAATAAACTGTGGAGGTTTTGTAGGAGTAGATGCGGGTAAGATAGAAGATTGCAGTTTTGATGGAAAAGTAGATGGCTGTGTAGATAGTGAGAAAGTGGTTGGAATAGCAGTAGGTGTGACAGTAGGAGTTGTTATAATAGTTATTATGATATATATTTTGTCACTATATATTAATAGCTTTATTAGTTTAAAAAAACTCCGTAATGCCGATAAAGTATGTAAAGAAGTTCAGGAATTTATTGAAGAAGATAAGTTAGACGATATATTAAATGTATATAATTCTGCAAAAGGAGGTTTTATGTCGGAAAATATATTAACATATTCTAATTATATGCAATGGATTAAGGAAAATAACGTAAATAATAATTTTATTATGGACAGAGAACTATTTGACAAGTTAAATGATGCTAATATAAAATATGACTCTTTGCTTATAAATTATTCTTGTTGTTACAGAGCTATTATAAAATTAAAATTCCATCCTTTTAAAAATTGTTTTGTTATGTCTTTGCTTGCAAGTGTATTTGTTGGTGGTGCCGCATCAGGAATTACAGCAGGATTTACAGCAGGCCGCAAATGTGCAAATGTAGGAGCGTTTTGTGGAGTTAATACAGGTGAGATAAGTAGGTGTAATGCTAACAACAGTTCACTGACAGTAAAATCAATGTATAATAAATACAGCATGTGTGGAGGTTTTGTAGGAATAAATGATAAAACTGGAACTATAAAAGGCTGCAACACAACGGGCAATGAAATACATAACAAAACATATACAGGAGGCCACTTAGGCGGATTTGTAGGAGAAAACAGTGGTAAGATAGAGAATGGAACTACCAAAGTATCAGTAGCTAATGGTAAGTATACAGGTGGTTTTTGTGGAAACAACTCAGGTGAAATAAGTGGCAGCAGGTCAGAAGGTAGTGCAACAGCAAATGCAACTGCAGTTGAGACAAAGTGTGGAGGTTTTGTAGGGAGAAATG
>CAJTNJ010000040.1 GCA_910577565.1 uncultured Oscillospiraceae bacterium
ATGACGACTGGCCTGCTCATGCTCCAGTGGGTATGTGGCTAGAGTATGGATTAGTCAATGATTTCATGCGTGAGTGGTGTCTGCGGAAAGAGCAGTTGAAGAGTGGGGAGATTTCAGAGGACGAGTATTTTGAGTGGAAAATCAACTGGCCTGCTACGAGTAGCAGTGTTGATGAAAAAGGAAATGACAAATGTAATAATAGTTATAAGTGGAAATCGTAAATTTAATTATAGAAGGGAATTTATATATGAACAAATTTGCCATTGAAAAAATAACAATCCAAGGTATTGGTGGAATAACCAATTTAGAATTACCTTTTAAAAATGGATTAAATTTAATTTGTGGAACAAATGGCATAGGAAAAACCACTATTTTGGAGTGTATCTCACATGCATTTATTCGCAATACTACCTATAAACTCAAAAAAAATGTGAATGTTCAAAAAGGAACTTGTTTATTGACCTTCCAAGATAATGGTGAAAAAAAGAATACTACCTATACACTAACTCATTTCAACCCTACTGGAGAATCCGATTTTATAAACAAGATGGCTGAGTATAGCCAAAATATACTTTTTTTTAATTCCCAACGCTCTTTTGAATATCAAAATCTTGCAACTATCTCAAGAGATCCAGATAAAAGCCTTTCACAAACTGCGTCTGAGGCATATACTGGTATTTCTGCTAATGATATCAAAAATTGGTTTATTCAAAGATATATGTGGTCTGCACATAAAGATGCTTTAAAACCAGAACAGCTTTATAATTTAAATATTGGCAAGAATTGTTTCAATGTGTTAGATTCTGCTGTTTGTTTTTCAAAAGTCATACCAGATACAAATGACATAATGGTCTGCACTCAACAGGGAGAGGTTTATTTTGAGTATTTATCTTCTGGTTATAAATCTTGTATGTATATATTATTAGGAATTATAAAAGAAATAGAATTCCGTTTTAAAAACCCTTATATAAAAGTGCAGGACTTCACAGGCATTATACTTATTGATGAAATAGATGTACATCTTCATCCTCAATGGCAAGAAAACCTTATAAAAGCATTAAAAAATTTATTGCCGAAAGCCCAAATAATTGCCACAACTCATAGTTCAAGCATGATACAATGTGCTATGGCAACTGAAATAATTCCTTTACAATTTGATGATAACCATAATATTATTGTCAAAGAATTAACTACAAGCAAATATGGATATCAAGGTTGGTCGATAGAAGAAATACTAACTGAAGTTATGGGAATGAAATCCATTCATTCTGAATTATTTTCATCAATGCTAACAAAATTTGATAAAGCTATTGATAACGGAGACATAGGCACTGCAAAATCTTGCTACGCAGAACTCGACATAATGCTTCATCCATCTAACCCTTTACGAAAAATGCTTGAAATTGAAATGATAGGAGTTGATTCCAATGATTAAAATCCAACGAGTCTCTGCTCCCAGTGAACTTAATGATGAGACAGTCTCAACTTTAACTACTCTTTATAAAAGTACAGGTGAAAATGTTTGGAATAAACCATATATAAAAAAGGAACTCTTAAAAATGTCTCATAATAAGTGTTGCTATTGCGAACTTAAGTTGGGCGAAGAGGGAAAGTATATGCAAGTAGAGCATTACCACTGCAAAAGTTTATATCCCGATGAAGTCGTTCTTTGGGAAAATTTACTTCCTTCTTGCAATCGTTGCAATACCAACAAAAGTTCACACGATACAAAAAAAGAGCCAATTATAAATCCATGTTGTAATAATCCATCAGATTATTTATATATGGAAAACTACCGCTTAAAAAGCAAAGATAATAATCTCATTGGTTGTACTACTATTGATGTTCTGTATCTCAATGAATCGGATAGTTTGGTATTGCCTCGTTTTAATATAGGCAACAAAATACAAGAAAAACTACTGTTTCTTGAAGATTTACTCACAGACTACATTGATGGTAATAATAGCACACGTAGACGCAACAGAATAATCAATGGCCTAAAAGACCTTCTATCACTTGCCGATCCGACAAAAGAATACAGCGCTACAGCCGCTACAGTTATAATAACAGACAGTACATATCAGCTAATGCAAAAACAATTAGCACGCTTATCTCTATGGACAGATGATTTACAATATCTGCATGATAATGCAGTTAAAAATTCTTTATGTAAAAATGAAATTTAATAATTCAGGTATCAAAAAGGTATCACGCCCCATCTCAAAAGCCGGA
>CAJTNJ010000041.1 GCA_910577565.1 uncultured Oscillospiraceae bacterium
AGCATATGGAAATACTCCGACTAAATGTTCTAAGAACATCGTAGAAGAATAGGTACTAACTTCTAGATAGCGATATCTGATATATTTATCTATAGCTATATATCGATAAAATTTCTTGCCTTTTAGCTTCAATAACGAGACAGACTAATAGTATAAATTTTACATCTATTTGTACATGCTGGCCAGGATATTGCATTTGCTCATAAGGCTTAGGAATATACTTCGGATTTGGTAGTTTTACAGCTATTTGACAGCTTCGAATCAGAACACAATACAGCTCAGAGATAGAGCGAATATATTCACGCTGCCGAAATTTTACTCATAAGACAATTAGACTAGTATTGGTGTTTGTTCGTCGCATATTAAAGTAGTTCTTGTTCAGTATGTTGATTGGGATTATGATGAGTTTTATGATACTTGTCAGCAAGAGAATGTAATGTGTCGTAATATCTTTTTAACCAGCGATAAATATACTGTCAGTTAGTACAACAGTGAATAGCCGCTTTAGCGACATCATGCTTTTTAGCATATAAAACAAAGATTGACGATAAAGCATAGTTTTTGTTATCTTATTCATAGTGAATAGAACACCTGCCTTTCATTTTTTATTTGTAATTTAACCTTAACACAGGTTGCTCCTATTTACTATCTTTATTTCCTTTTGTCATATATCATTGTAACACTTAAACTTTTAGGATACTTTCGGTAAAAAATCCAGTTGACATAAAATGTTAATTGATGTAGAATGATATTTACAATTAATATAAATATTCGCCGCTGTGGTGGAATAGGCAGACACAAGGGACTTAAAATCCCTCGGTAGTTATAATACCGTGCCGGTTCAAGTCCGGCTAGCGGCACCATACTGAGATACCATTAGGGACATAGTTTCCTTTAATGATACTTCCCGCTAGAATTTAAAAACTTTTAGGTTTTTAAGAGTTAGATTGATCTTATGCAATCTGTTCTTTTTTTATACCCAAAAAGTTTTATACAACTTTCTTTTTATCGCTGAGCCATCTTCGGTATATCTATGTGTCTTATCATTTTGTAATAAATCTCTACTTTTTATACCGTTTCTCCGAATACTTTTTTTCTATTATGTACTACTACCTTTACAAATTCGTCTTAAAATTCGGTTGCAAACTTCACAATATTAGATATATCGTTTCTAACTATGTTTATAAGTACATCTACTCTTATGTGATGTGTTTTTTGCACAATTTGTTTTGCGCTCAATTATTTTCACAAGAGAAGTAATGATTATATGTATTTCGGTTTTCTATACACTCAAATTATTTAATTTTTTTTAAACAATTTGTGGCTTAAGGATACCTAATGTAGTAGAGAAACCAATGTTTCATAGCTTGTCCTTTTTTAATAAAAAAAGCGGAGTTATACACATTAGTACAAATCCCGCTTTAAAAATAGATATTATGAACATGTTCTGTATTAAATTAAATATTTACTTATAAAAAATAAAGTACGACTACTAATTAGATTTTATCTTAAATATTTTGATAAATTTGTCACACAAGGAAAGCATTGCAATCAAAAAACAACATAAAAAACGGCCGATTTCTCGGTCGCTTAGTTTAAACTATATTGATTTTTATTTCAAAATTATTTTTATTAATATCTTTAGTTATTTTCCTCTTTATTGAAATTACTTGGGATGTGACTTATACATCTTTCTAGGTTTATGCCGTATTGAACACCATCAAATGCTCTTGAAATTGAACGAACTAAGCAGTCAAATGTAGCTTGATTAGTAGAAAAAAAGCTTAAAAAGCAAAGTTAAATGTAGCGAATTAAAACAATAAAAAAATAAGTGAAAGGAATGTATTGCAAAAATTAACAAAATTGTTCATTAATTGTTTACACTAAAAGTGTATAATAAAAAATAATATTTGATAATATGAGTGTTTTAAGATATTTACATATGAAAGTTGTGTGATATAAATGAAATTGAAAAGAATATTGTCAATCATATTAACATTAAGCATAATTGCCACGATCTTTTCATCGTTGGTGCAAATTGGTGCACAAACTGAAGTGATTGCATCATATCAAGCAGTAGATATGCAAACAGCATCAAGACCAGCAGAACCAATTTATGAATTTGTAATAGACAATAAAG
>CAJTNJ010000042.1 GCA_910577565.1 uncultured Oscillospiraceae bacterium
GCTTTGTTTTCCTCTTCTTAAAAATTCTGCTTCTCTTATTGACTTTATTCCTTATCTTTAATTTGGACACTTCCGCAATACCGCACAGTAGGCAAAATAAAAAAGTATTGTATAATAAAACTATGGATAAGAAAATGACATATCGTATTTCTATGATGAATTAGCACAAACGAAAACAAGTAAAAAAGCCTTTTTAAAATAAATGGAGCAAATAATACCATGGGACAAGTGGATAGGGATAATAAAGCCGTGATATTATAAAGGAAGTTGTGGCAAAAAGCCCTACGAGTTGGATCTTATGTTGCATTTACATATTTTGCAAATCTCTATGATTTATCGGATGGAGTAACGGTTATTTATGCAATATACAACCGAGCATTTATGGGGTTGAATCCAGTAATCAAGTATCAAACGGATATACAATAGGATGATTTCGTAACATACTTTTAAAACGCGGCTTGCAGGAAAAACTGTTCCAGCAGGCAGTCAATTTGTTAACAGAACAAGATCTGATTTTGAAAAAAGGAACAATCTTAGATTCTAAGTTGATAGCAGCACCACCATCAACAAAAGGCAAAAGAGAAACGAGACCTAGACCGCCCATTCGGTGAAAAAAGGAAATAGATGGCATTTTGGATATAAAGCTTATGTAGGAGTAGATAATGACACGGGATTGGTACATCAAGTAGAAGTAACGAATGCGAATATACACGATGTAACTATAGTGCAGCAGTTGCTTACAAGATCGGAAAGGAGTATATATTGTGACAGTAGATATATAGGAGTACAAAAACGTGAAGATGCAGTCAAATGGAGTCAACAAGTTGAAAAAATGATATATAAAATTAATCGAAGGTCATCACAAAGCAAGAAAAATTCTTCTCGGTTTCAAGCGCAGATTAAGTGACGAGAGCATGAAGAAGTCATAAATACATGTTAAGGTAGAGCATGTTTTGCAATACTTAAAGGCATGTTTCTATACTGAAAACGTGATACTGAGGGATAGTGAAACAGAGAGTGAAAACTGAATATGATGTTCGCTTTAGCGAATCTGTATCTGGCAAGCAAGCACTATTTGTTGGCATAATCAGGTCAACCTTTGATGAATGTTCAATGGTATTCGATGGTACTGGATAACTTCATCTTTGGATATGATTATAAAATTTGTTCTCATAACCTAATTATACGGTATTGCCTTAGATTTATTTTGTGGATAAGCTTCTTTTAATATTGAATTTAGTTGCTTGTCTTGACTATCATCTAAAAATCTGCGTGGAATTATTATATAGATTTTATCTTTAAATATAATATAGTAGGCATGAGACAATTTTATATAATTTTCTATGTTGTAAATAGGATATTTTCCTGACAAGTTTGCGTTTTTTCCATAAATTATATGTAAAGATCTTTTGTCTATGGTAAATTCTCTTTGCTTGCCTACAATATCAAGGCTTTTCACAAACATTATTTGAAAGGTTGAATAAATTTTATAAATCCAAAATATCAGCATAAATAATAAAATGGTAATAATACACAAGCCTATTATACCTGCATTTGTAAATATTTCAGCTATTAACATTATAATTATAGCGACAGTGTAAATTGTAAAAGGTAAGATTATTTTAGCTGTTTTAAGCCCCATTTTATGTGATATAAATTTTTTCAAGTCCGATTCATCAAGCGTAACATTAAATGTAATCATATTTTCACACTCTTTAGTAATTATTTAGCTAGAACTAACAAAAAATTGGGAGAGTCAGAATAAAACATGCAAAATAAATAATAATCTCTTTAAATATCTATCATGAATATTTTTATTGATATATAAAATTTAATCCTTTATTAATTTTTAGCCATTTAATTTAGACATTCCCAAAAAATTATAACATATATATATTTGTAAGTCTATATTGCAAAATAAAGGGAGTGTCCTAAATAAGTTAATAGAAAAGAAGAAAGAAAAAAAGTAGATTTAAGTGAAGGGTACAAGAACTTAGC
>CAJTNJ010000043.1 GCA_910577565.1 uncultured Oscillospiraceae bacterium
ATATTGAATTTCTCGCTTTTCGCATCACCTAAAATACAGATTGATGGAACAAATTCACATCTATTTGTACACGCTGGTCATGATATTGCATTTGCTAATACGGCTTAGGAATATACTTTGGATTTGGTAGTTTTACAGCCATTTGACTGCTTTGAATAGAACACAATACAACACAGAGATAGAGCGAATATATCCACGCTACCGCAATTTTACCCAGAAGGAAATTAGACCAGTATTGGGATTTGATCGTCGCATATTATAAATCAATGTGAGTTCTTGCTTAGTATGTTGATTAGGATGATGGGGTTTATACGACTTATCAGCAAGAAAATGTAATGAACCGTCATATCTTTTTAAAACATAATGTCGGTTAGTACGACAGTGAATAACCGATTTAGTAACGCCATGCTTTTTAGCATACAAAATCAAAGATTGACGATAAAGCATAGTTTGTGTTATCTTATTCATAGTGAATAGGACATTTGCCTTTCATTTTTATTAGTAACTCAACCTTAACATAGGTTGCTCCTATTTGCTATCTTTTTTCTCTTTTTGTCACATATCATTGTAACACCTACGCTTTTTGGACACTCCCCACAAATTAATATATTTGACAATAATGCATCTTTATTTTATAATTAAATGGTTAATTAACATATTATCGGGGTGTAGCTCAGTTTGGTAGAGTGCTTGGTTTGGGACCAAGATGCCGCAGGTTCAAGTCCTGTCACCCCGACCATACTGAGTAGTTATAAGGGTTATATAATTTCCTTATAAACTACTTGGGTAGAGTTTTTGTAAAAGACTTTTTAAGAGGTAGATTGATTTATGCAATCTGCTCTTTTTTGTGTACCCAAAAAGTTTTATGCAACTTTCTTTTTCCCGCTGAGTTTTAAAATCTTTAACTATGTAACTAATAAATATCTGGTATTCAATGGATAAACTTTTAACTGCTTTATGTAATTTCTTATTGTCAATTAAATATATCCAACCAAGTAAGATTTGTTCTGCAATCTGCTTGTCCATATCAAAATCGTCCGAAAAATTGTCATATATAATTTCATCAAGTGGTAGTTCATGTTCCTTTATCTTTGATTCTTTTATATCATCTTTTGTATTCATATTTTTTATTACAGTATAGAAATATGCTATTTCATTTTTAATGTCATCACAATGATTTCTCATAATTTTACCTCCAAATTATTTGATTTCTTTCAAACAATTTGGGGCTTAAGGATACCTAATGTAGTAGAGAAACCAACGTTTCATAGCTTGTCATTTTTTATTAAAAAAGCGTGGTTATACACATTAGTACAAATCCCGCGTTTAAGCTATATTGATTTTTTATTTCAAAACTATTTTTATCAATGTCTTTAATGCAACACCACTGTAGATTTGTTAATGATGTGTTACAAATTAGAAAAAGAAAAAAGAGTATGTTTAGGGAAGTGTCAATTCAAAGGACGCATTGGAAAATTATTATATTTACGCCCTCTACCCACAATTAAATATGATTATGGTATGGGGCAAAACACTAATTTTAAGCCTTATATTATTAAATAAAAACCTGATAAATCCGCTTGGTTATCAGGTTTTTTGTATTATATTTTCTTTTGTTATTATTATGTTAAATTTAACTAATTAATTTGAAGATAAATTTAATGTGATTTTGGGAAAATTTTTTAACAAATACAATAAAAAATGTTTATTTTGCACTAAAAGTAAAAGTTGATAATGCTCATGTTGGTGAAATATGAAGAAATTGATTGAAAAATATTGTTATTTAGGAAAATGAAGTTTATACTTAGAGTGAAGTTTAAACCTATATAAATTTTTATTAAGGAGGGCTAACTATGCCTAACAATTTATATAAAAATTTATATA
>CAJTNJ010000044.1 GCA_910577565.1 uncultured Oscillospiraceae bacterium
TGTAACCGGTCAAGTTAGCAAGGTAGGCTTATTTATTTTCGCTTGTTGTTCCTATCCATATAGGCAAGCAGTGCAATGAGGAACGTTCCGAAGAGAATTAACAGTGTTAAGACCTCGTATGTACTCATATACACCACCTCCCTTCTTTTGCCAAAGTATGGGAGGCTACCACCTTGTAACACGGTTGTCCTTATTGAGAATATAGCACACTTTCTCCTCTCGAACAATATTATTTTCGACTTTCTGTCAAAAGGCCCGGCTTCTTTTTCAAGATTGAGGGAAAGCAAAAGGCACGCCGGGGTCAAGGGGACGCCAGCTTCTGCCAAGCTATTGATACAGCTGTTTTTGGGGGAATTGAATCGAGCGTTCGGCTATATAAGCATGATAAGGACGCAAAAAATTTCTTGCTTAAAGTGTCAGATAATAAACTGGCTATGCCTTTTTTAGGACTTTGGTTAGGAGTTGAACATTTACAAGATATTAAGATAGCAAATAGTATTAAAGAATTTAATAATTATAATGGATACAAGGTAATTATCACAGGAGAAAATGACCATTACACTGAATATATAAGAGAAAAGCATTTGAATATAAATAAAAAAAATTTGCGCTATGATATTGTTCAAGGTGCAAACCATACTTTTTCATCTTTGCAATACAACAACAACCTAATTGATTTGACGATTCGACATATTAAAAATATAATGGATAATAGAAAGTGAACAATTATATACGAGGTAGCAGATAATGACAAAATACGAGGAGGAAAACTATAATGAAAATAAAGGCAGTCTTTTTTGATGCAGGCTTAACTCTTTTTAATGTTTATACGAAAGGGAAGCCAGAAATGTTTGGCTATTTTTGTAGTCAGGTATTTAATGATAATGAACTAGAAAGTCTAAACTTGGTTGAAGGTGCAAAACGAGCAGAATTACATTTTCAATTAGGACAAAGCGATAAAAAGTACAAACGCTCAGAGAGTTTTTGGATTGATAATTATGCTGAAGGATTAATGGGAGCAGGCTTTACTAGAGATGAGGCATATAAATGGTCACCAATTATGAATGAGCAAGTTGATAAAATAGCAAAGGAGTATAATTTGATTGACGGCGTTCTTGATGTATTAAAAACATTAAAAAACAAGGGGTATATGTTGGCTATAGTATCTAATTGGCGTAAACAGTCATTGAAAAGTGATATAGAAAAATTAGGTATTTTATCATTCTTTGATTATATTGCTGATTCATCTGTTGAAGGTGTTTCAAAGCCAGACCCCAGTATATTTAATATTGTTTTAAATCATTTGGGTATTAAGCCAAATGAAGTAATACATATTGGAGATCTATATTATTCTGATGTAGTTGGTGCTGAAAATGCGGGCATAAATGCAGTCCTCTTTGACGAATTAGATGCTTTAGGAGAAGTGTTCAATTGTCAAAGAATACGAAAAATTACTGACATATTGAAAGTATTGGAGAAGGATTATGAATAATTTTGATACTGCCATTGATACACGGTATTTCAGCAACTCAGACAATGCTGGCCCAGGTGTCTGCCAAGCTGCTGATACAGCTGGTTTTGGGGGAATTGAATCAAACGTTCGGCTATAAAAAGGGAGGAATCATAAGCATGATAAGGACGCAAAAAATTTCTTGCGTCCATTCCCTGAATGTGTTATATTAAACATAGAAAAGGAGCAACCGCCCACAAAGTGGTTAGCCTCCCAGATATGCTTAAAGCCTACCTGTAACCGGTCAAGTTAGCAAGGTAGGCTTATTTATTTTCGCTTGTTGTTCCTAT
>CAJTNJ010000045.1 GCA_910577565.1 uncultured Oscillospiraceae bacterium
CTACAATACTTGGCTGGACACGGCCTGGAAAGATCGGTCGATGCCGTCTCTTTTCATACAATGGGAATGCTTCATTGTATGAATTTTTGTTATTTTGCGCCATTAGCTCAGCTGGAAGAGCAACTGACTCTTAATCAGTGGGTCCTGGGTTCGAGCCCCCGATGGCGCACCATGGCCCGTTGGTCAAGCGGTTAAGACTCTGGCCTCTCACGCCGGCAACACGAGTTCGAATCTCGTACGGGTCACCATTTCACTTTTAAAGAGGCCATATAGAGTAGTTAGAAGGTAAGAATTTTTATTGGAGCATGTTTTTTAGGTGGAACTTCTCACTAGCGTTTGTATTATGCTTGAAAAATAGATCTTTTATGTGATTTGCAATTTTAAATGTCTTTTGTAAGTGTGAGATGATATAGAAGAAGTTAAGTTTATATAAAAATATAAGTTTTGGTGTTTTGAAATAGTTGTTTAATTAAAGTTAGTTTTTAAATAATATCATTAGTTTTGGATAATTTTAGTTAAAAATTGACTTGAATAAAAGAAAATAGTATGGTAAAATATAATTACTTTAAACCTCAAACAAGTGAGGGCCTTTAGCTCAGTTGGTCAGAGCAACCGGCTCATAACCGGTCGGTCCGGGGTTCGAGTCCCTGAAGGCCCACCATCTAAGCATTACAAATTATAAAAAAAGTATACCCTTTTCAAAAAGGGTGTACTTTTTTTATAAAAGGGTATTGCATAAAAAGAAAAACCAAAAAATAAACTATGTTTTTTAGTATTTATTTCTTGCAAATGTGGCGAAAATATGTTCTATAGTATGAAGAGCTACATTTTTAAGATATGGTGGCGTATTAGATTTAACCATGTGAATATCATATGTAACGATATCATCATCAATCTGAGAAATGTACATACCTTTTTCTAGTTTAATATGATCAACTTCAAAACTTGTGATTTTTTTCATTTTAAAGTACATCTTTCATTTTGATTTCACAGAAGGTCTATAGAAATTTTGCAGAATGTGCAGATGAAGCATCAGTATATAACTTTTAGGGCTTGTTTCAATATAGTATAGTTTCCATGATTTCCTCAATCATCGTTAAAAATATTTTTCTCTTTGTCCTACCTGGACTAACTCATCGTTCATGTATGACAGACCAATTTGTTTATTCATAAAAGAAGAATTATAACTACAAATAGAAGTCATAGTTCTTCAAAATATTTGATAATACTTATAAAAATGAGAAATTTGAACATCATTATTAAATCATTTGTCAAGTTAAAGAAAAGAAATTTATTAATATTTATTATGCCAAAGTAATATAGACATATATATCAATATGAAAGGGCAAGGGTTAGTCGTATCAACAAAGGTGAAACTTGTTCCATGGTGCAATCAAAAAAGAAAAGAAAAAGTCACTGTAGAGTTGTAGCTCCACAGTGACTAATGTTTGAAATATATATCACGAATACCATTTATTAACTAAATCATACGGCAAACTTTTTCAATTCTAAACGGAAGCGGCACTTGCGGCACTGATTGAGTCCATAACACGGCCAAAACAACCAAGTTTCTT
>CAJTNJ010000046.1 GCA_910577565.1 uncultured Oscillospiraceae bacterium
TCTACATACTCTTAATATTGAAATAATTGTCGAAAAATATTATAATTTAATAAAAAGGAGTGTATTATAATGACATTTAAAATAACAATACCAAATTTTTCTCTTAATGATACTTTACTATGTGGACAATGTTTTAGATTCAAAAATATCGAAGATAATAATTTCCTAGTATTTGCAGGAAATCACTCATCATTTATCACACAAAGACAAGATGTGTTATATTTTGATTCTTCAAATAACGATATTAATTTTTGGAAAAATTATTTTGATACCATTACCGATTATAACAAATTATTACAAAAGTTTGATGGGGACACAATATTAGAAAAAACAAGACATAAATATTATGGTATCAGAATCTTAAGACAAGATCCTTGGGAAACATTAATTTCATTTATAATATCAGCTAATAATAATATTCCTAGAATTCAAAGTATTATTGAAAGATTGTGTGAAAATTTTGGATATCCTATTAAAAATGGATATTCATTTCCAACCGCTTCAACACTTGCTAATTGTAAATTACAAGATCTAGAAATATTAAGATCAGGATTTAGGGCAAAATACATATTAGACGCCGCAAAAAAAGTGTTTTCTGGCGAAATAAATTTGGAAGGAATAAAATGCTGTGATATTAATAAATCAAGAGAAACACTAATGCAAATATGCGGCGTCGGGAAAAAGATATCCGAATGTGTTTTGCTGTTTGGTTATCATAAAATGGAAGCATTTCCAGTAGATGTTTGGATGAGAAGAGCTTTGAAAGAATACTATCCTAATGGTTTGAGTTTACAAATATTATCCTGTCCCGGTCTTGCTCAACAAATTTTATTTTATAGCAAACGAAACCGCGATATATAGCTAATTATTGCTTTTGAAATGTTAATACAAAATAATCAAAATCAAGCTCTAATTCGCCATTTTTGATAGCCCCAACCATATCTAAATCGTCAAACTCTATTTTGCTGTCATTAATTTCATATTTATCTTCTTGGTCAACTCCACTAATTGAAATATTACATTTGCTTGTATCTATAAAGTTGATTTTCATATCTTTTAAAAGATTTTCATATTTTGACTTATCGGAATCAATATCTTGTTCATCATCACCATCGTCGTCATCATCAAAATCTCTGGTACTTCCAATTTGTTTTATCTCTTTATATACCCAAGTTGTTCCTACAAGACTATCATCATTTAATTTTTCATATGTTTCATCATAATTATTGCTTTTAGAATCAGACTCTGACTCAGTACTACTTTCTGACTCAACGGATGCAATAGAAGATTCAGATGATATTGATGATTCTTCGCTATCTTCTACTTGTGAATTAGAACATGCTGAAAGTGACATTGATAAAACTAAAGCAGCAATTATTGCAAATATTATAGACTTTTTCATTTTTTGTCCTCCTAAAATAAATTAATTAAAATTCATTTATTATAATACCATAATAATTTAGATTTTGCAATAGTATAAAAAATATGG
>CAJTNJ010000047.1 GCA_910577565.1 uncultured Oscillospiraceae bacterium
ATAACATCAAAATACAATCAACTTTATTTGCCATATAAAATTATACTAAGT
Organism: uncultured Oscillospiraceae bacterium; assembly: GCA_910577565.1. Classification (GTDB taxonomy): domain Bacteria; phylum Bacillota; class Clostridia; order Oscillospirales; family Ruminococcaceae; genus RUG12519. The sequence goes on from CAJTNJ010000047.1 coordinate 52, forward strand.
TTTTTTAAAGATTTACCACGTATTCTGTCTATAGTAGACGAACTTCTATACAAAATCTCACATAGCTGTTTAGTAGCGCCTGATTTTTGATTGCTTGCCATATAAAATTTCTCTAATATAATTTTTTCATTCTCATTTAAACTGTTCCATGCGGGTTTAAACCACTTCATATATTCTAATGCATTTTCATATCTCTGTTGTAGAATGTCTATTGCATCAAGCGACTTTACTATCTTATCTTCCTGATAATTAATATTTGTTTTTTGCGGCAAATCATTTATATTTATTCCCTTTATACATAGCATGTCCTCGTATATATTTTTTATTTTCTCTGGTGTATTTTCTATAATGACCTCCATGTTTTTATAGTCTCTTATTGCTGCTATGGTTGCACCTTTTGTGTCTATATATTTATATGCTATCATAAGTATCCTCCATAATTTTAATATTTGTTTTTATTTTTATATCTTTGCAACTTTGATAGCTTTGAATCTGGTTCTTTATATCTTTATTTCTTTGTGTCTTTGTTTATTTGTTCAACTATATCTTTGACTTCTTCCAAACTTGTAACTTTGTAAGCTTTACCTTTTGCTTTTTTAATTTTCTCAATCGTTATCTCTTGTAGCTTTGATAGCTTTCCTTTCTCTGTCTTTACCTCAAACGCCACGAATAAGCCATTTATACAACATATAATATCAGGTATTCCTGATGTACCATACATACCTCCATGTTCTTTAAAGCAAAAACAATGCGGCAAGCCTTTTAAATATTTCATTATTTTGTTTACTATGTATTTCTCATTCAATTTTTTCCCTCCACTGTTGTTGATGAGGTTTATATTTAAAGTCATCAGCCTAATAAAATGGTATTTTTGCCTTGTTTTATCGTGTTTTTTTAGTTTATATATTTTTTTATAGTAGATGGACTCAAAATTAAAGTCGTCATTTGCTAAATCCTTTGTTTATGGGCTAAATCTCCATTTATATTTCAATTATTGATGAGATTGACGGGTTTTTTTACATATACTTTTTATATATATACTTTTCTTTTCTTATTTATATAAAAGTAAGAAAGAAAAAGTCGTCAATCTCATCCC
>CAJTNJ010000048.1 GCA_910577565.1 uncultured Oscillospiraceae bacterium
TATTTAAATGATAACAAAAAAAATATTATCATTCATTTTAACTGCTTGTGTAGTGACTATGAGTTTTTCATCAGTAGTTCAAGCAAGTGCAAAAACTGGAGAAAGTGCTTCTAATCAAGTTGCTCAAGTTACTTCAGAAATAGATGGGAGTGCACAAACAGCATCAAGATCAGTTGAAATAAGTAAACAATTCACAATAAGAAATAAAGATGATTTTTCTAAATTTATGACAACATCTGACTATTGGGGAAGCAATTATAAGATCACATTAGAGAGTGATGTAGATATGCAGGGCGCAACGTTTAAACCAATAAAAGAGTTTAGTGGAAAGTTTGATGGTTGTGGGCATACAATAAGCAATTTAAAACTTGAAAATCAATCTAATAAAGATGACAATGTAGAACTTGCATTAATAAACACATTAAATGAATATGCAGAGATAAAGAATGTTACATTAAATAATTACACTGTTAAAGGCAATTCAAAAGTAGAAAAAGCAGCAGGATTTGTTGTAAGTAATAAAGGTAATATTTCAAGAGTTGATATTAAAAGTGGCAGCATAAGTAATATTAATGATAAAATTGAAGTATCGGGCTTTGTAGTAAAAAATTCAGGTGAAATAACAAAGAGCAACACCGCAATGACATTAGATAAAGGAGGTTTAGCAGGAGGATTTGTTAGTGAAAATGGCGAATTTGGTATTATAAAAGAATGTAGTGCAAAAGAAAAAGTAAGTGGAAAGATATGCGCAGGAGGATT
>CAJTNJ010000049.1 GCA_910577565.1 uncultured Oscillospiraceae bacterium
AAAAACTTAGTATAATTTTATATGGCAAATAAAGTTGATTGTATTTTGATGTTATTTTTCTTGTTTTTTGTGGTATTATAATAATATAAAATAATACATACAGTCTTTAGGGCAAAGATATAAAGCCTTAAGGACTTTTTTAATATGACAAAAAGAAGTTGATTAAATTGCCAAAGAAACCTAAAACAATATACAGATACTTTAAACGCAAAAGAGCGCCAAACACATAGTAATTCTTTAAAAACTTAGTAATTATCAAAGATATTATTTGGAATTTAAAAGATGCGTGTTTAATGCGGTTTTATTTTATAATATTTATGTTATATTAATATCATAGAGAAATAATTAAAAGTCTTTAGGGCAAGAATATAAAGCCTTAAGGACTTTTTTATATAGCAAAAAGAAGTGATTAAATTGTCAAGGAAGCCTAAAAGATACTTTAAATACAAAAGAGCGCCAAATACATAGTAAATCTTTAAAAACTTAGTATAATTTTATATGGCAAATAAAATTGATTGTATTTTGATGTTATTTTTCTTGTTTTTTGTGGTATCATAATAATATAAAATAATATATA
>CAJTNJ010000050.1 GCA_910577565.1 uncultured Oscillospiraceae bacterium
GGAATTAGTGCATACGGTAAAAGAGTTACAGCAGCGAATGTGCAAGACGTAACGATCATGCCAGATTTGTTGACAGGCGAGGAAACTTATATATACGGATATAGCGGTTATCTTGGGGCAGATAAGTGAGAAAATGCGGTTGAAAAAAATAAGTTTGAGAAGAAAATTCAGTATAAAATAAACAGATGGCCATCGCAGATGAAGAAACTATCAAAAAATGGGAAATATCGGGCGAAAAAACAGAACACTATAAAAATCATCAGTACAGAGCGAAGGTAAAACATGTGTTCGGGGTAATTAAAAATTTTTCAAATGTCGAAAAACGCGATACTGATGGAATGAAAAACAGATTCAAAAAATGAATATGATGTTTGCATTGGTAACCCTTTATATGGCTGACAAAAAAACTAAGTTTGCTTAAATGAATTTGCAATTATGACATAATTGCAATGAAACGCCCATGGGAAATCTGGGCGTTTTTCTTTTGCGATATTTTATCAACCGTTTTTGGCTATTATGAGGCGTT